>SVBO01000043.1 GCA_015058845.1 Erysipelotrichaceae bacterium | reverse complement strand
AACTGTTCGCATTCATTTCACCTAGACCTTTATACCGTTGGATAGAATACCCACTACCGATCTCTTTCTTCGCTTTCTCTAATTCTTGCTCATCCCAAGCATAGATGAACTTACTTCCTTTATATACTTTATATAGAGGTGGTAATGCGATATATACCATACCCTCTCTGATCAGATCTTCCATATAACGATAGAAGAATGTCAACAATAATACTTGGATATGTGCTCCATCGTCATCGGCATCGGTCATGATAATGACTTTCCCATAGTTACTATCCTTCACATTGAAGTTATCTCCGACTCCTGCTCCGATCGTATAGATCATGGTATTCAATTCCTCATTCTTCTCAATATCTGCAAGCTTTGCTTTCTCAGTATTCAATACCTTACCTCTTAGAGGAAGAATAGCTTGGTGTTTACTATCTCTACCCGTCTTAGCACTACCACCTGCTGAATCCCCTTCGACGATGAATAATTCATTCTTACTTGCATCTTTACTTTGGGCTGGAGAGAGTTTCCCAGATAAGTTCTTTTCAGTTTTGCTCTTAGTCTTTCCTTTACGCGCTTCTTCACGTGCTTTACGAGCTGCTTCTCTAGCTTGGGCTGCACGCATCATCTTACGGATCAGACTTTCAGAGATCTCTTTATTCTCGGCTAAGAAGAAAGACATCTTCTCATATACTAGGCTATCTACGGCACTACGAGCTTCTGGTGTACCTAGTTTGCCTTTTGTTTGACCTTCGAATTGTAGTAAACTTTCTGGGATATGTACAGAGATGATCGCTGTTAATCCTTCTCGAATATCACTACCTTCTAGGTTCTTATCCTTTTCCTTTAGTAAGTTATACTTACGAGCATATTCATTGATCGCCTTCGTGAAACCACTACGAAGACCCATTTCATGTGTACCACCATCTTTAGTACGTACTAGGTTAACGAAACTAGATACATTCTCATGATAGGTATCTGTATATTGGAAAGCACATTCGATCTTGATACCATTGCTGTTACCTTCAAATACGATAGGTTTATATAGAGTACTTTGATTCTCATTCAAGAATTCTACAAAGGCTTCTAGACCATTCTCATAGCAGAATGTATCACTTGTTTCTTTTTCCTCATCATGGAAGATGATCGTTAAGCCTTTTAGTAAGAAGGCACTCTCTCTTAGTCTCTCTTTAATAGTCTCATGGGAATATTCTAGTGTAGAGAAGATCGTATCATCTGCTAGGAATCTTACCTTACTACCTGTCTTACGTGTATCTCCTAAGATCTGTAGTTTACTAGCTTTACTACCGCCTTTCTCAAAGCGCATAAAGTGGATCTTTCCTTCATTACATACTGTTACTTCTACCCATTTACTTAGTGCATTCACAACACTGGCACCTACACCATGTAGTCCTCCTGCACTCTTATAGCCACCTTCTTCAGAGAACTTTCCCCCTGCGTGTAACACTGTGAAGATGACTTCTAGAGCACTTTTGCCACTCGCATGTTTACCACATGGCATACCTCTTCCTTCGTCTTCTACACTAATTACATGGTCTTTCTCTAGTGTGACTGTTATCTTATTACCATATCCATTGATAGCTTCATCGATCGCATTATCAAAGATCTCCCATACTAGATGGTGTAATCCTCGAGAATCTGTGGATCCGATATACATACCAGGACGTTTACGTACTGCTTCTAATCCTTCTAGGATCTGAATGCTGGATGCATTATAAGTATTTTGACTCATTTACAACACCTCACAATGGTAATATTATAACACAATTTGGAAATATAGTGGAATACCTAAACGTAGTTCATGTTATTAGAGTAATTTGTTTTGATATTCCCACGTTTATATTGTCACGTTTTGACTTTCATGATACACTTTATTTAATCGGAGGAGTATTGTATGAATATTATTTTAGCTTTGGTTATTGGATATATTTTAGGATCTATTCCTTTCGCGTTAGTGATCGGTAAGGTCTTTTATAAAACAGATGTTCGTAAGTTTGGTAGTGGTAATTTAGGTGGTTCTAATGCGGGTCGTGTTTTAGGTAAGAAGGTCGGTGTGGCTGTTACGATCATGGATGCGATCAAGTGTATTATTGCGATGGGTATTATGTTCTTAGTAGATCCTAGTTGTATTCTATATGCTGGGTTTGGGGCTGCTATTGGGCATTGTTATCCAATGTTTGCGAACTTTAAGGGTGGTAAGGCTGTGGCTACGATCATGGGATATGTACTTGGTCTAGTACTATTTGGTCTAGTACCTTGGTATGTGTTCTTCTTACCATTAGCTAGTTTCTTTGCTATTTTAAAGGTTTGTAAGTTTGTATCTTTCTCTAGTATTTGTATGATCTTTATTGCTTTCTTGCTAGCTTTCTTTACTGCAGAGCTTCCTACTGCTTTATCGATCTTTGTTCTATGGTGTTTCTGTACGTATCGTCATAGAAGTAATATTGAACGTTTACGTAAGGGTACTGAGACTAAGATCACTTGGATGTAAGAATTTGAATCAAAACAAAAACTACGGATCACTCCGTAGTTTTCTTATACTCTATTATTTCTTTTCCTCAAAGAATTCCTTACCTACCCCACATAAAGGGCATACGAAATCATCAGGTAATTCACCAGTATGTTCATACCCACACACTGTACATACATATACTTTTTCTTCCATATTCATACCTCCTAATAATTCTTAACATCTACTTCAAAGAAAGATTGCTTATATCCACAAAGAGGACATGCACCAGGAGCCTTAGGACCAGTATGCTGATAACCACAGATCTCACATTCCCAAGTCACTGTCTCATCCTTCTCAAATACCTTACCATTCTCTACATTAGAAAGAAGATCTAAATATCTCTCCTCATGACGCTTCTCTACCTTAGCTACCATATCCATTTGCGCAGCAATACGTACGAAACCTTCCTCACGAGCCACAGCAGCAAACTCTTTATACATATCAGTCCACTCATAATTCTCACCAGCAGCTGCATCCTTTAGATTCACAGCAGTAGTAGGAAGAGTATTCTCATGAAGAGCCTTGAACCATAAGAAAGCATGTTCTTGCTCATTACGAGCAGTCTCTTCAAAGAAATTAGCAATCTGCTCCATACCCTCTTCGCGAGCCTTCATAGCATAGTAAGTATACTTATTACGAGCTTGTGATTCACCAGCAAAAGCAGCCATTAAATTCTGTTCAGTTCTTGATCCTTTAAGTTCCATATAGTCCTCCTTAATGATAATCATTATCATTTATAATCACAGTATATCATATATATTTATCTAATGTCTAGATACAAAATGTCGAATAGATCTTAATTCTTTCCTAGTAGTTTAAACATATTCTTCTTATATACTTCTACCCCAGGTTGATTAAATGGATTGATATCTAATAGATAAGCAGTCATAGCAATAGCCTTAAAGAAGAAATAAGTCATATACCCAAATGTATAAGCACTCATATTCTCAATAGTTAATAAGATATTTGGAACATTTCCTGTATCTACATGCGCATCTAATGTCCCTAAAGCAGCCATTTGATTTACCCAGTGTACAGACTTACCAGCTAGATAATTCATATGATCCATATTTTCCTCATCACTTGGGAATTCGATATCTAATGTAGGTCTTTCTACATTGATCACTGTTTCAAACATTACTTTATTACCATCTTGTACAAATTGACCGAGAGAGTGTAGATCTGTAGAGAATGTACCAGAATAAGGGATCAGACCTTTTCCCTCTTTACCTTCAGACTCACCAAACAATTGCTTCCACCACTCAGCGATCATAGTCATCTGTAACTCATAAGACACTAACATCTCAGCAACCTTACCTTGCTTCTCTAGAATTCTTCTAGCAACCGCATATTGATAGGCAATATTCTGATTTAGATCATCTGTATTGAAATCATGATAAGCATCCTTAGCCCCCTTCATGACCTCATCAATATCGATACCAGCACAAGCAATAGGAAGAAGGCCTACCGCAGTAGTCACAGAGAATCTACCACCAATATCATCAGGGATCACGAATGTTTCATATCCCTCTTGATCAGCTAATGCCTTTAATGTACCACGTGCCTTATCTGTAGTAGCATAAATATATTCCTTAGCATTTTCCTTACCATATTGTTTCTCTACTAATTGCTTAAGAAGACGGAAAGCAATACTTGTTTCTGTAGTAGTACCAGATTTAGAAATAACATTTACAGCAAACTTCTTACCCTCAATATAATTCATCACTTGTTTGATATACGTAGAAGAGAATGTATTACCTAAGAAGATCACTTCCATCTTATCATCACTATACAGACCATTGATCATCTCAATAGCAGCTCTAGCTCCTAGATAACTACCCCCAATACCACATACCACTAAGATATCACAATTCTCACGGATCTTCTTAGCAGCCACCTTGATACGCTCAAACTCTTCTTTATCATAAGTATTAGGCCATTCTACCCAACCCACGAAGTCATTACCTTTCCCAGTCTTATTATGTAATGCTTCATGTAATCTAGTCACTTCACTTTGATACTCTAATACACTTTCTTGTAAGAATGCTTTTTCTAAATTAAGCTTCATTTCCATTCTCCTCCATCTCTTTTTTCTTATCCTCGATCCATCCTGGTAGAGCCTGTGCTAGAGATGTGAATCCAAGTCTAGGTGTTTCTACCTTCATATTACGCATATGGATGCGATCCTTACGGGATGTATTACGTAAGGCTTTTAAAGATAAGCGTGCTTGATGATTCTTTGTATCATAATCGATCACCTTCACTCTTACCTGATCTCCCTCTTTTACAAATTGATGTACATCTCTCACAAATCCTTCAGATATTTCAGAAATATGGATCAATCCCACATTATTCTCATCAATCGTTACGAAAACCCCATAAGGCTGTATACCACTGACCTTAGCAGTGATAATATCTCCTACCTTAAATTTCATAGCCTGATCCTCCTTTTTTATTATAACACACTTTAGAATAAGTAGTTCAAAGAACTTAAAGACATCTGAAATTTTAGGAATCTTCTACTATTTTTAGTTTCATTACATTATTTTTGTGATATGATATATAAATAGGAATATTTTCTTAAGTTTTCTTTAATTTATTTAATTAAAGAGGAGAACTTTGTAGTTTTATGATATACTATGTAAAGCAGAGGAGACGGGTTATGTTAACAAGTTGGTACACTATCATTTCAGCACTTTTAGGAATCGTTCTAGCTCAAGTAGTCAAACCATTTATATATTATTTCTTTAATAATGAATGGAACTGGCGTTTGGTCTTCTCTAGTGGAGGATTTCCTAGTTCACATACATCTGGTGTTGCTGCTTGTGCATTAGCTGTTGGTCTAACAGAGAATTTCAGTTCTAATTTATTTGCTGTTACATTGGTATTCTCTTTGATCATTGCCTATGATGCTATGAATGTTCGTTATTATGCTGGTCAAAATATTCAGATCACGAAGCAGTTGATCAATGATATTAAGGAATTGATGCAATTACGTTTAGATGATCCTATTTATTCTACTAAAATGAAGAATGTATTAGGACATCGTAAGAGTGAAGTAATTGGTGGTGCTTTTCTTGGATTATTAGTTGCAAGTGTGTTATACTTGATTATTAAGTGAGGGATATAACTATGGATATGAATGCGAAGGCGTTAGAAGTTAAAGAAGTAATCGAGAAGATCCGTCCGTATCTACAACATGATGGAGGCGATGTTGAGTTCGTTTCTTTAGATGAAGATGGCATTGTTAAGGTCAGAATGTTAGGAGCTTGTATGGATTGCTTAGCGATCAACGAGACTTTAGAAGCTGGTGTAGAAGCTATTATCTTAGAAGAAGTAGAGGGTATCAAAGCAGTAGTGCTAGCATCTCCTTGGGAATAAAAGAAGACGGTCATGATGATCGTCTTTTATTTCGTATTCATTTGCTCATTTCGGGTATAATCTAATGTGATCTCTACGTACATCTTATGAGCGAAAGAAATGATCGCATTACGTAATAACTGTTTCTCTAATGTATCTGTAGTACCGATAATATCCATTTGAGGTTTTAATCCAAAGATATACTTCAACACATTCTCATATTCTAATAAGAAATAGTTATATGCTACATCATTTGGATAGGCCTTACTCTGTAATTCAAACAACAACTTAAGATCCTCCATCGATAAGACAGTCTTACCAAAAGTGATCAAGATCAAACGCATGATCTGTTCACGAGAATATTGTTTCTTCACACACTTAGGTAGTAGACCATGCTTAACATAGTTAGATACCATGGAAGGGGTAATAGCAATATGCGGTAATGCCCAAAAGAATCCATTAATATATTTCGTTACTTGTTCTAGATATAGACCAGTATCTGGGATCTCTTCATATCGAGGAAGTTTGATACTTAATATAATTTCTGCTTCTTTATTTCTGATCTTTTCCATAATGATTCTTCCTTTTTATTTGATTATATCAAACTTTTATTACATTTTCAATCGGTTTTAAAATATCTCTTGACATAGTATTTTAGTTCATTTACAATTAAAAAAGATATACATTTATGTATTTAGTTATTCATAACTTTGGAGGATATATATGAAATTAATAACAGATACTTCTACTCTTTTCACACCTGAACAAGGTAAAGAAATGGATCTATTAGTACTTCCCCTAAATGTGGCTATCAATGGTAATACTTATAGAGAATTCGTTGATATGACTTCTGAAGAATTCTTGAAGCAAGTTAGAGCTGGTGCTATTCCTTCTTCTTCTCAACCTTCTGTGGGTGGATATATTGATGCTTTTACTTCTACTACTGAAGAGACATTAGTCATTGCTATGGCAGATGGTCTTTCTGGTACTTACCAAAGTGTTGAAGGTGCTAAGAATAGTATTGATAACAATGATCATGTTGTTGTTTTCAATAGTAGAACACTTTGTGGTCCTCATCGTTATATGGCTCAAAGAGCTGTTGAATTAAGAGATGCTGGGGCTAGTTTTGAAGAAGTGGTTAACAAAGTAAATGAGATCGCAGATAACTCTATTTCATTCTTGATCCCATCTGACTATGACTTCTTGAAGCGTGGGGGAAGAATGACTCCACTTGCTGCTACTATGGGTGGTCTATTAAAGATCGTTCCTGTTTTAACTCAAACAGCAGATGGTCGTAAGTTAGAAAAGGTTTGTACTAAGAGAACTTTCAAGAAAGCTGCTGAAGAAGTTGGAGTTGTTATGGAGAAGTTTGGTGTGACTGGTGAGGGTTGGATGATCTCTGTTTCTCACTCTGATATTAGAGAGAGAGTAGATGAAGCAATTACTGTTCTTTCTGCTAAGTTCCCTGGTGTTCAAACACAAGTACTTGAACTATCACCTGCATTCATTACGCAAGGTGGTCCATCTTGTATTGCTATCCAAGCACATAAGTTGGTATAAGAGAAGTATAGGTATATGTGACAGTGGTCGATATCGATCACTGTTTTCTTTATGTATTAAAAAGGTCGTAAGTCCAAAGACTAACGACCTCATTACTACTCTTCACTCTTTTCTTCCACTTTCTTATGTAAGAATACAGTTAACTTAAACAGATCTCCATCATTCACGACCTCTAAGCTATCCCCCTGTAACTCTAAGAAACTCTTAGCAATAGCTAGACCTAGACCATTTCCTTCACTAGAGCGAGACTTATCTCCACGAATGAATCTCTCACTCATCACAGCTCCCTCAAAGTTCATTTCATAGTTCGCAACATTCTTGAATGTAACACTTAGTCGATCTCCTAGATCATCAAATGTAATATACACACGCGTACTATCTAGCGCATACTTTACGATATTACCAAAGATATTACTCAACACACGATACATCTTATTACCATCTGCATAAATAATACTCTTTTGCTCTAATGGAGTCACTCGAACACTTAGTTCCTTCTTTTCAAAGTCTTCCTCATATTCCGCTAATGTTTGATTGATCAGATCATCAATACAGATCTCCGATAATTCTGCCTCGATCTGACCATTTTGAATATTCGTCAACTCAAATAGATCTTCTACTAGTTTCTTTAACTGATGACTCTTCAATTGAAGTATCTCAATATAGTGCTTAGACTCTTCCTCAGTCACATTCTCTCTACTCAATAAGTCGATATAATTTACAATAGAAGTAAGTGGAGTCTTTAAGTCATGAGACACATTTGCTACTAGTTCTACCTTAGTCTTCTCACTAGTTACCGCATCTTCTACACTATGCTTCAATCCATCTGAGATACTATTGATATTATCTGCGATCACATTTAAGCCATTGTTCTTAAGAAGTGGAATACTATATGATAAGTTACCCTTTCGGATCAACTCAGTCCCCTTCTTGATCTCTAATAGATCTGCTACATACTTCATCATGAAACGTTGTAAGATGATCCATACCACTACACATACACAGGATTGACACATCACAGTAACAAGAATTTCCTCTTCTTCCCAAAGGATCCCAAAGAATCCTGGTACAAGAATGATACCTACTAACATAATACCTGCAATGATCGCTAGAATACTATGACTCTGTTTCTCTACTGCTTCATTAGTATTCGTAGCTTTCATGATCTGATTATGGATCAATGTGAAGATCTTGTTACATACTGCATAGATCAGAGTATGTTTGAATAATGTATGTGTCTTGATCCTCTTAGATAGTGTTGTTAGATAACAGATTCCATATATACCTAGTAAATAAGCAACGATACTTACAATATTACTAAATTCTGTACTCGTTAAATTATAGACTACAAAGCGGAAGAACTCTATTGCTAATGGTATACTACATGCGACTATACATACTGTAATAATTGTATATAGATCCATATAGATACTATCAAACACTGTAAAATGGATCTCATCATCTGTTGTCTCTCTTCCACTCACGATCATTAAGAATAATGCAGCAACAACATACATCACACCACCAGTAGCTAGATCCAGTAATACTTTTCTCAACAAGTCTTCCTTCTCTTCACTTGTTAATGTAAAGTTTTGCTCTTCCATCTTAGCTACATAAGATTCATAATACTCTTTATCGATTCCAATATGTACTTCACTCACTGTATCAGGGATCTCTTCTACGAAGTATCCAAAGATATATGGTTCTGAATAAGCGATATTATATGTATCATACATAGGTAGGTTACTGAAGTGATCAATAACTGATGCAGAGTCTCTGGAGTCGATGCCTTCCTCGATATTTGTTTTGATACTACCATTACTTACATACATAAAGAAGTCATATTTTGTATTTAAGTCATTATATTGATCTTTAATATGGGAATACTCTGTTAATTGTGATCTGATCAATGAATTACGATAGTTCTCTACTTGTTGTTCTACTTGCGCATCTAGTTTTTGTTTCTCGATCAGGTATTCGTTCTGTAACAATACTAATACCTCTTCATCCTCTACCTCAGAGTACTTATTCTCATATTCTTTTTCTAATTCATCATACTCTGTTGCTAATCTTTCAGCAAAACGTATACGCATTGTTTCCAGTGCTTCCTCATCTACAAGGGCACCTGTTTTGATATATTCTTCACTTCGATATACTTCATAGTAATCAATGAAAGTATGGAATGCTGTAAAGCCATTGTATTCTAATGGATCTCCTTCTTCTACTGTTTGATAGGACTTATTTAGAGTATAGAATTGCTCTGCTACTCTTACACAATAAGAGATCCCCACCATAGCAACTGCTAATGCCAATATCTTAACAACAATACTACAATACCATTTCCTCATTTCCTCACTCCTTTACTTATTCTCGATCTTATATCCGATCCCCCATACTACCTTTAGATACTTTGGTTCCTTTGGATTGATCTCGATCTTCTCACGGATCTTTCGAATATGGACAGCCACAGTATTTTCGCCATTGATATTAGGTTCTTGCCAAACGTGTTCATAGATCTGATCGATCGAGAATACTTGATTCATATTTGCCATTAATAACTCCAAGATCTTATATTCAGTAGCAGTGAGTTTTACTTCTACTCCATCTACTGTCACACTCTTAGATAAGATATTTAATTCTAGACCCCCTACACGATAACTCTCTTTAGATTGAGGTTCATTCATAGAAGCTCTTCTTAATAGAGATCTTACACGTGCGATCAATTCCATAGGACTAAAAGGTTTCGTGATATAATCATCTGCTCCAATATTAAGTCCTAACACCTTATCCGTATCCTCACTCTTAGCAGATAAGAATATGATCGGCATATTGCTCTTCTCACGGATCTTACTAGCACATACGATACCATTCATGATCGGCATCATGATATCTAGTAACACAAGATCAAAAGTATCTTTCTCTAGTAAAAGAAGTGCATCTCTACCATTATGCGCACATACACTCTCATATCCCTCACTACGTAAATAGATCGATAATGCTTCACAGATCTCCTTATCATCATCTACTACTAAAATCTTACGACTAGCCATATTCTCCCCTCCTGTATTGATAGTATATAAAGTAATTCTAAATATTAGGCATCACTATTTCTTAATATTTCCTTAAATAGTATATCAAATCATTACAGAAATGAAAATAAATAAGGAATTGGTAATAACATATATCGCTCTATGATCTCTAGTGCGAGTTCACTTTTACGTTTCATATCTTCTTCTAAGTCATAGATATATCTCAGTTCCCATTCTTGCGCTATAAATAACTCTTCTAAATGATCAAAGAACGTAGTAGGGAATAATACCCTTGCTACCATGTATAATAACTCATCTTTACTATATGACTTACTCTCTAATATCTCTAATACTTGTTCTTTATCTAATAACTTCGCATTATATAACTCCACATAATCTCTACATTCATGGTCTACTTTACAATATAGTGGATTGA
>SVBO01000042.1 GCA_015058845.1 Erysipelotrichaceae bacterium | reverse complement strand
CATAAGTATGCAAGAATCAATAATGAAAAGTTCGAGAATGCTATTCTAGAAGTATTATGTGATGGACCATCTAAGAGAAATTCTGAAATTATGAGTGGATACTCTAAAGAAAATAAACTAGTAAACTTCAAAGCATTACCAAATACAAAAGAAGGAGATATCGTGAAAGTCAAGATCACTTGCGTGAAATCCTTCTCATTAGATGGAGAAGAAATAGCATAGTTTCTTGCTAAGATCATACACTGTAATAGGTGGTGATCAAGTGCGAAGAGAAATAGTAGCGAAAGCCGTATTGAAACGATTGAATCGTTCCTTTACACAAGAAATCAAGATCAATGATCTTGAAAGTGAGAAGATGTTAGGGTGTTGGATGTTACAGCCCAATATCACTTTCAAAGAAGAAAACGATAGTCTTATAGTGACCACTACCTTTGCCGTAAATGCATGGGTAGGGATCGAGAAGTTGACTTCTACTAAATGTGTGATCGAGAAGGTAGAGTTTACAGATACTTTTCCTATTCCTATATTAGAGAATGAAGAGAGTGAAGTGTCTGTTTACTTTGCTACTAAACCTACTTGTGATAAGGCTATAGTACAAGAGGGTACATTGTATTTCTATGTGAAATATGGTGTGGTAGTCGAGTGGATTGGGAATACGAAATTATATGTAGAGGTGGCTGGTGATGATATTGATGAGGTCGTTGATATCATGGTCAATGAGGAATATATTTAAATGAATGAGAGGGTCTCTTTTGAATATAGGAAGAGATCCTTTTGATTTAGGAGAACACTATAATTTTTACTTAACAATGCAGTAGAAATTTGGTAAAATTAAATGAATGGAGGTAATCAATATGGCACAATATACACCCATGATGAGACAATATTTAGAGGTCAAGAAGAATCTACAAGATACGATCGTATTCTATCGACTAGGAGATTTCTATGAAATGTTCTTTGACGATGCTAAGAAAGCCTCCATGGAACTAGATCTAGTATTAACAGGAAGAGATGCAGGAGTAGAAGAGAGAGTTCCAATGTGTGGAATTCCCTACCATGCTCATGCTGGATATGTCCAAAGACTAGTGAATAAAGGATATAAAGTAGCTATCGTAGAACAATTAGAAGATCCATCACAAGCCAAAGGAATCGTGAAACGTGATGTAGTGAAGGTATATACACCTGGTACATATGTAGATGAAAATGATGATAAGAACTGTATCTATATTGGTAGTGTGTCTTATGATTCTGTTTGTTTCGTAGTGACTTTAGTAGATAATGCTAGTGGAGAAACATTATATACGATCTTAGATAAGAATATCATGGATCTAGAGCAATTCTTATATTCCATGAATGTTAAGGAGATCGTAGTGAGTCCTGACTTTGAAACAAAATACTTAAATCGATTGAAAGAGAATTCTCTATTATCTGTATCCTTCTATGAAGATGATAGTGAATTATTTGAATATGCTTACTTATTATATGGAATCTATGAACCAGCCCTATTATCCTCTTTCTATCGCTTACTACACTATATGAATGGTAAGTGTAAACAAGCTCTATCACACTTACGTCCGATCCGTAAGATCGAGCGTGAGAATGAGTTAAAGATGGATTATTATACAAAACGTAATCTAGAATTAACAAGTACGATTCGACTACAATCTCGTAATGGTACCCTATGGCATTTCTTAGATCATTGTCGTAGTGCCATGGGATCTCGTATGTTACGTAGATGGATCGAACATCCTTTAAATGATGAGAAGAAGATCGAGATGCGTGCAAATGGGATCGAATATTTAATGGATCATATCTTGAAAAGAGATACGATCGAAGAGAATATGAAGCATGTGTATGACATTGAACGTATTATTGCAAAGCTAGCCTATAAGAGCGTGAATGCTCGTGATTTCGTAAGACTAGGGCATACTCTTGCTCATGTACCAGAGATCTTAGAGGCTATGCGTGGTTGTGAGAGCTATGCTTCTTTCGTAGATGTGGATACATGTAGTGAATTAGGGGTATTCTTGAGAAATGCTTTCTTAGAAGAAGTTCCTATCTCAGTGAAAGAGGGAGGAATGTTTAAGGATGGTTTCTATCCTGCATTAGATGAGATCAGAGATCTTAGAAGATCTGGTAAGAATTATATTGCTGCACTAGAGGCTAAGGAACGTGAGAGAACGGGTATCAAATCTTTAAAGATCGGGTATAATCGTGTATTTGGCTATTATATTGAAGTATCTTCTGCGAATCTATCTCTTGTTAAGGAAGAGTATGGCTATGTTCGTAAGCAAACATTAACAAATGCGGAACGTTTCATTACTGCTGAATTAAAAGAAAAAGAAGATGCCATCCTACATGCCCAAGAAAAAGAAGTACAATTAGAATATGCTTTATTCCAAGATGTGATCGAGAAAGCAAGTGAATACTTACATAAACTACAACGCTTAGCAGATGTATTATCTGTACTAGATGTACTAGCATCCCTAAGTAGTGTTTCCTTAGATTATGGGTATGTAAGACCTACATTCAATCATTCTCATACATTGAATATCAGAAATGGTAGACATCCGATCATGGAACAATTCCGTAAAGATACCATGTTTGTAGCGAATGATTGTATACTACAAGAAGAGGAACATGTTCTGTTGATCACAGGTCCTAATATGGGTGGTAAGAGTACGTATATGCGTCAAGTGGGTTTGATCGTGATCATGGCACAAATGGGATGTTTCGTTCCTGCTGATTCATGTGATCTGCCATTATTCGATCAGATCTTTACTCGTATTGGAGCGAATGATGACTTAATGAGTGGTCAGTCTACATTCATGGTAGAGATGATGGAGGCGAATCATGCCTTAACGAATGCTACGGCTAATTCATTGATCTTATTCGATGAGATCGGTAGAGGTACTTCTACCTATGATGGAATGGCTCTAGCCCAATCAATGTTAGAATATATCTGTACAGTGATCAAAGCAAAGACATTATTCTCTACTCACTATCATGAACTAACCTCTCTAGATGCTACATACCCATCTTTGAAGAATGTTCATGTTATGGTAGAGGAACAAGATCAGGAAGTTACTTTCTTATATAAGGTAGCTGATGGTAGAAGTGATCGTTCTTATGGTATCAATGTAGCAAGACTTGCTAAACTACCAGAAGATCTACTATCTCGTGCGCAAGATATTCTAGGAGAATTAGAAGAATCTCGTAAGAATGAGACAGTGAAGGAAGTTAAGCCTAAATTCGTGAAAGAGGATCGTAGTACGAAACGTGTGATGGAGTTACTAGATACTATCAAGCCATATGAGATCACACCGATCGAGGCTACTCAGATCTTAGTTAGATTAAAAGCATTAGCACAAGGAGAATAGTATGGGAAATGTACATATTCTAGATACTAATATTGCCAACCGTATCGCTGCGGGAGAAGTAGTAGAAAGACCTAGTGGGGTTGTAAAGGAGTTAGTAGAGAACTCTATTGATGCAGGAGCTACTCGTATTGAGGTACGTATCAAGCAAGGTGGGATCGAAGAGATCCAAGTGATCGATAATGGATGTGGAATGGATCGTGAGGATGCGCTTCTAGCATTTGAGAGACATGCGACAAGTAAGATCCAACAAGAAAGTGATCTTTGGAATATTCATACACTGGGATTTAGAGGAGAAGCATTACCTTCAATTGCTTCTGTAAGTGATGTGGAACTAACAACATGTAATGGCGAGGTATCTACGCATATTCGGATTAATAATGGGAAGTTATTAGAGAGTGGTAGTGGAGTATTCCGTCAGGGTACGCATGTAATCGTAAGAGAGTTATTCTATGCCATTCCAGCACGTTTAAAGCACTTGAAGGCTATTCCGTATGAAGCTAGCCAAGTGAGTGATATTATTACGAAACTAGCTCTAGCCAATCCTAATATCGCCTTTGTATTATATAGTGATGATAAGGAAGTATTCCGTAGTAGTGGGAATCATGATTACACTACATTGTTATATGCCGTCTATGGGAAAGAAGTCGCTAAGGCTGCTGTACCATTAGAAGTAAGTGATGATGACTTCAAGATCAGTGGATATATCTGTTTACCAACTGTCACAAGAAGTAATCGTAAGCATATTATGACATTCATGAATACACGTTTAGTAGTGAGTTATTATCTGCAATCAGCGATTCTAAATGGATATCAGGAATATATCCCAGAGAAGAGATATCCTATGGTATTTGTGAATATTGAGATGTCTGCGAATCTAGTCGATGTCAATGTACATCCTAGTAAGTGGGAAGTACGTTTATCGAAAGAGAAGCAATTATATGGGTTATTAGAGAATGCGATCAAGGATACTTTACGTATGCATATGCATAAGCAAGGTAGTTTGATCAGTGATCCTATATGGAAGGAAGAGAGTGTACTCTCTGGCTATGTTCCTAAGATAGAGCAACCTGCTTTATTCGATAAGGAGTATAAGAGTTCTATCGTGGCAGATAGTGCTCCAATCGTGGTAAAGATCGAACTCCCTAAACCAGTGATCCAAAAACAATATGTGGAGAATACAGAAGTATTTGTGGAGAAAAAGGTCACAAATGTGGAGAAAGAACCAGCAATTGTGGAGAAAACAGAAGGAAATGTGGAAAAGTTGGTACAAGAGAGTGTCAATGAGATCCCATTTGAAGTGATAGGGCAATTACATGGTAGTTATATTCTAGCAAGTAATGTGGATGGACTAGTGATCATTGACCAACATGCTGCTAATGAACGCATTCGTTATGAGGAAGTACGTAAAGCACTAGAAGAGAGTCAGATCGCTGTACAACCATTACTAATGCCCTATGTGATCTCTATTAGTAGAAGTATGATGTTACACTATGAGCAATTAGAAGCCTCTATGCAAACACTAGGTTTCACGATCGATCGCTTTGGCGAAACAGAGATCTTAGTACGTGAAGTTCCACTATGGATGCAAGTAGAAAATGAAGAGAGATTCATTCTCGATCTTTTAGAACGCATGGAAGATAATAAGAAGAATGATATCACACTTCTTAAGAAAGATGCACTAGCTACACTAGCATGTCACACATCAGTACGCTTCAATCACAATCTATCGAAAGAGGAAATGGAAGAAACGATCCGAAGATTAATGAAGTGTGAGAATCCATACCATTGTCCTCATGGTAGACCAACATATATCGTATATGAAGATAGCAAACTTAGAAAATTATTTGAAAGGGGGTAGAGATATGGAGAAGGTAATAGCAGTGATCGGACCTACGGGTGTTGGAAAGACAGCGGTAGGAGTAGAACTTGCGAAATGGTTACAAAGCGAGATCATTAGTGGAGATTCTATTCAAGTATATCGTGGATTAGATATTGGAAGTGCCAAGGTCACTGAAGAAGAAATGCAAGGGATCCCCCATCATTTGATCGATATCCTACCTATTGATGCTAAGTATAGTGTCTATGACTTTCAACAACAAGGTCGTAAAGCGATGAAGAGCATTAGCGAACAAGGAAAGATCCCTCTAGTAGTAGGAGGAACAGGACTTTACATCAAATCATTGTTATATGACTATGAATTTGAAAGTGAAGAAGGTCCAGATACCTCTAAATATGCTAACTATACCAATGAGGAATTATATGCCATGTTAGCGAAAGTAGATCCCGCTTCCCTAGAAAAGATCCATATGAATAATCGCAAACGTGTGATCCGTGCCCTAGTGATCCATGATACCCATGGAGTAAGTAAAAGTGAATGGGAAGCTAAACAAGAACATGAAATGCTCTATGATGCGTATATCATTGGACTAACATGTGAACGTGAAAGAGTGTATGATCGTATCAATCGAAGAGTAGATAAGATGATGGAAGCAGGGTTAGTAGAAGAAGTTACTAACTTACAACAATATCCAGATATTTTCTCTTATCAAGGAATGCAAGGTATCGGATATCGTGAATTCCAAGCTTACTTCCATGGAACTAGTACTCTAGAAGAAGTAAGTGAAGAGATCAAGAAGCATTCTAGACAATTTGCAAAACGACAATATACATGGTTCCATAATCAAATGCCAGTACATTGGTATGATGTAACAAAAGAAAACTTCTTAGAAGATATTAAGAAGGATATTCAGAAATGGAAGGAGAGTGAAGGGGAATGAGTAAGATCGTAGTAGGCGGTGGCTGTTTCTGGGGCGTTCAGGAATATTACCGTCGATTAAAGGGTGTCATTGGTACACGTGTTGGGTATGCCCAAGGATATGTTGAAGATCCTACTTATGAGCAAGTGAAAGCCCAACAAACAGGTCATATCGAAGTATGTGAAGTAGAGTATGATGAAACTGTACTTACTTTATTAGATATCGTTAAGCATTTATTCCGTTTCATTGATCCTTATCAAGTAGATGGGCAAGCCCATGATATAGGTTCACAATACTTAAGTGGAGTATTTGTATCTAATGCTGAGGAATTTAGTGTAGTAGAAAAATATATTGCTAGTTTACAGTCGCAAAGTGAGCGTAAGATCACGACTAAGGTAGAATATCTACAATGTTTCTATGATGCGGAAGAGTATCATCAAGAGTATTTAGTAAAGAATCCTCATGGATATTGTCATGTCGATTTCTCTTTGATCAAGAAAGAAGAATTAAAGTAATATGTTGAAGTTGATCTGGATCTTTTTAAGACTGAATCTGATCAGAGATGAGGCAAGAGAGGTAGAGGAATATCTACATAAAGAGATCGTAGTGAAGAATGGTCTTCTAAGTGAAGATACATTCAGTGAGATCCATAGTATTGGGAAGGTCAGTTTAGTATCTTATAAGTTGATGTATTCCTTTGCGATCGGTAAGAAACTAGATGGAGTATTACTAGGTATAATGTTGATGATACTATCATTCTTACCTATGTTTCTAGTATATGGTGGGATCATTTGGTGGCTATTTGAGGAATTAGATCCTAGTTACTTACCTTATATCTCTTCAGTCATCTCTCCTGTACTAGCTGCGTATTTCATTATGCGTGGATATATCTTATTACGAAAGAGTTATCGTCAATTCTCAGTATTTTACTTTGTGATATTATGTAGTATTAGTTTCATATTAGTATTCGTACTACAATGGTCTATCACATTGGTACTATTTACTACATTATTCTTATTCCTTTGTTTCATGAAAGGAGGAAGTATCCATGAGTGAGCAATTTTTCTGGAACCTGTTGATCATTATGATCGCAGCCTTTGCTTCCGCTTCTTCCTTTGGAGCAGGCTTCTATTTACTAGTCAATGAATTTCAAGATATGTTCTCTTCTTTCGAAATGACTACTGCCCTGGGTCTTGAACATGCTTTATTTGGGGTTTCGAATGTACCTGTTTCTTTCGTGAGTGTATGGCGTGGTAGTAATATCTATGTAGCACTTATTTTCTTAGTACTAGTAATAGTGATCGTAGTGGGATATGGCTGGTGGCTTGATCGTTATGGTAAGGTGTGGTTAGAGGCTCGTCGTTTACATAAGAGTATGGCTGCGATGTTAGTGGTATTTGGTTTCGTGTTATTCTATGCAGGATATCAAATGTTGAAGAGTGGCCTTGTGATCAATGGCTATAGTTCTACTATTATCTTTCTGTTATCATTAGTAGCTATGGCTAGATGGAAGACGAAGATCCCTTTGGTAGTATACTTTGCGCTAGCAGCAGTGATCGTCTATTTTATCCATTAGTCTCATAAGTGTTTCACAACTGTTTCATAAGTGTTTGAAGCAGTTGTTTTTATTTTCTTCTTTGGTATAGTTATGACACAAGTGAGGCGATCTTATGTTAGAGGTTAAGAATGTTTGTAAGTCTTTTGGAGATGTGAAGGCATTGAAGGATTATTCGATCTGTGTGAAGAAGGGAGAGATCTTAGGCTTAGTAGGTAGTAATGGAAGTGGGAAATCGACGAGTTTTCGGATCCTCTTACAACTATTGAAACCTGATTCAGGGAGCATTACGTTTGAAGGAAAGGATCTTATACTATGCGATAAGAAGGACTTTGGCTATCTGCCAGAAGAGCGAACTGTATTCCGTGATCTGAGCGTCAGACAACAATTATACTTCTTAGGAAGACTCAAAGGAATGAGTGATAGTTTGATCGAAGAGCGACTTTTGTATTGGGCGAAACGACTAGAGATAGAACAGAATCTAGATAAGAAGATCAGATCTCTTTCCAAGGGAAATCAGCAAAAGGTACAATTCCTAGGGTGTTTGCTACATTCTCCCAAAGTAATGATCTTAGATGAACCGTTCTCTGGACTAGATCCCTATAATCTAGAATTAATGAAACATATATTCTTAGAGTATGCGAAGCAAGGGGCATATGTATTATTATCTACCCATCGTTTAGATCATATCGAGTCATTCTGTAGTAATGTCGTATTACTGGATAAAGGAGAAATACGATTACAAGGGAATATTGCACAATTAAGAAGACAATCTGATCAAAGATGTATCACTCTAATGGGAGATATTCCACTACACCAGATCAAAGATCGCTTACCTTATGCGAGTGTACATAAGATCGGTCAACAGATCAGGATCATATTGCCTAATGAGAAAGAAGCATTACTATTCTGTAAATGGGTAATGAAGCAATATGATGTCTTATCATTACAAATAGAATATCCAAGCTTAGCAGAATTATTTTTGGAGGGTAAAGAGTATGGAATGCTTTAAGATCTTATTGAACTTTACATTAACGCGCAGGATCCGGAATAAGACCTTCGTGATCGTGAATCTCTTATTAAGCTTGCTGATCGCTCTACTATTCTGTGTAGATATGTATATTCCTTTATTCTTTCAATTAGATTACAAACCCACGATCACTTGTTCTGATAGTAGTGTGTGTGATGGTCTAGAGTCGATCTTACCTAATTTCCGTTATATAGAAGAAGAGAAAGAAAGAGAAAGTGAACATTATCACATTGAATGCTCTGATACGTATGACATCATGGTGGAAGGAGAATATCAGGAGATCTCCCTTACACAATTAGAACTAGGATTGAAGCAATGGCAAGAGATCACGTTGATACAAGAAGGAATTCTCACATTTAAACCTGTATATATCCATTACATGCAAGAGGAAGAAGACAGTGCAGATACCTGGGGATTCTTGTGTATTACAGCGGTATATTTCTTAGCCCTTAGTTTCGCAGGAAGTGTGGCGAATGATATCGTATATGAGAAGGCAACAAGGATGATGGAATTGATCTTGACGAGTGCAGATGCTTCGGTCCATTTGCTAGCCAAGTTATTTGGTGGTTGGTTAGTGTTATTGTTTCAGTTGGGTATATTTCTGATCGATATTGTGGTATGTAGTGTGATCAGGTATATATATGATCGTGGTAAAGGGTTAGTAGAATTACTAGTGGAATTGGGTTTAGTGCAAGAGATTTATGATATTACATTAAGTAGTATAGGAGAGTGGATCACGCATAATACAGATATGATCGGATATTTATGCCTGGCTCTAGTGATCATGTTACTGGGTATATTATTAGTGCAAAGTGTATTGGTGATCTTATCTTCCTTTATTAGTAATATTGAGGAAGCTGGGAATATCCAAAGTCCATTCTACCTACTATTGATGGGAGTGTATTACCTAACGATCTTTGTGAATACTAAGGAAAGTATGACGAATGGATTAGGAAGGATCCTATCATTATTACCTTTCTTCTCTATGTTATGTATGCCGTGTAGGATCTTCTATCACTCATTACCTCCTCTTGATATTGTGATCAGTCTGGGAAGTGCGATCGGTGCTTTGGTGTTTGTGGTGGTGCTAGGGACTCCGATTTATAAGATCGGGATCCTAGATTATTCAGATAAATCGATCAAAGATAAATTAATGAAACCATTACTTAGTTCTATAAAAGAGTGAGATATAGTGATTCATATTTAGATTGTTATTCTTTTCTGCTATAATGTTGATATATTAGGGGGGAAAGGGTATGATCCGTAAAGCAACTATGGAAGATCTAGGAAGAACTGCCGAGATCTATTCTGAGATCCATTTGGAAGAAGAGTGTGGGAAAGTAACTATCGGATGGGAGCGGGATGTATATCCGACCTATGATACTGCAAAGGCAGCTTGGCAAAGAGGAGAACTCTTTGTGATGGAAGAGAATGCTATGATAGTAGGTGCAGCGGTGATCAATCAGACACAAGTAGATGTGTATAAAGATGCTAGGTGGGAGTACGAAGCAGAAGACCATGAAGTGATGGTGCTTCATACCCTAGTCATTTCTCCTAAAGTAAAGGGAAGAGGCTATGGAACGGAGTTTGTAAGATTCTATGAGCAATATGCATGGGAGAATGGATGCAAGTATTTACGAATCGATACCAATGTGCGTAATACAATAGCAAGAACTATGTATAAGAAGTTGGGATATAAAGAGATCGATATCGTACCCTGTATCTTTAATGGAATTGAGGGTGTGGATCTAGTGTTGATCGAGAAGTATTTAGGAAATATAGTAAGGTAGGTAGATGATATGAAGTTAGTGATTCAAAGAGTAACACATGCGGAAGTAAGATCTGAAGGCGAATTATGTGGTAGTATTGGTAAGGGATATGTGGTATTAGTAGGTGTAGCAAATGATGATACAGAAGAGATCGTTAAGAAGATGGCTGAGAAGTTAGCAGTACTGCGTATCAATGAAGATGAGAATGGTAAGATGAATCTTTCTATTAAAGATGTGGGAGGTAGTGTGTTATCTGTATCGCAATTTACTTTATATGCAGATTGTAGAAAGGGCAGAAGACCTGGTTTTGAGAAAGCGGCAAGACCTGAGTATGCTGATCGTTTATATGAGTACTTCAATAGTGTGTTACGTGAGAATGGGCTAGTTGTTGAGACTGGAAGGTTTCAAACAGAGATGAAAGTATTGTTGGAGAACGATGGACCAGTAACGATCGTACTTGATTCTGCTGAGATTTTATAGGGTTTTAGTAGGGATTATTTGAAAATTAGAAATTCTTACTAATTGTAAACGCTAACAGTTAATAAGATTAAAAATAAATCAAAAAAAGTCTAAAAACGTATTGACAAAATTGAGGGAGGGTGGTAATATATACAAGCACTCAGCGAGAGTGCGAAGGATCTTTGAAAACTAAACAGAAACAACGTCAATTCATCTAGCTATTAAATTAGCTAGAAACAGACAAAGAGAGTAAGTAGAAATACGAACCTCGAACAGTAATTCAAAAAAGGAAAAAGCC
>SVBO01000041.1 GCA_015058845.1 Erysipelotrichaceae bacterium | reverse complement strand
ATCTACACTCTTTCATGTTCTTGACAAGTACACCTATACATATACTATACAGGGTGATCGAATGACTAAAGCAAAACAAATCCTCTCTATCATGATCGCAGTTATATGTACCTTTGTATATATCCAAAGAGGCATTCCACAAGAAGAACTCATATATGTCTCCTCACAAGAAAGAGATCATCTAGGGATCGTATTGCTATATGACAATACGTATCTAGTACCAGTCTATGTAGAAGTACCATATCTACTAGATGAGAAGGATTCCATACTACAAGCGATAGAATATATGAAGAATGATAAGGAATATGGGAAATTAAGAGGATTTCTGAATCAGAGTGCTTACTTGAATACAGTGTTATTAGAAGAAGATATCGCATATATCGATGTATCTAGTAATTTATTTACAGTAGATAGAATCACGAATCGAAAGATCGCAGAGGCATTAGTGAGCCTATTACGCATGAATACCACAATACAGGAAATGGTACTCTCTGAAGAGGGTATGTTGTTAGGAGATCTACCTTATACTACGATCCCCATCAAGAACATGGTATATGCCTTACCACTCAATCTCTTTGAAACACAGGTACCACAACATAAAGGTATTCCCTTTACGACCTATAAAGCAATCAGTAATCATGATCAGACACTATGGATGCCGATCACACAATATATTGACGGTAAAATGAGTGTAGAGCTAGTGATGGAGCAATATAGTAAAGAAATGGTAAGTCTAGGGATATTTAGTGATAAAATATCACCTCTTGTATCCTATACCTTCCAAGAAGGGATCTTGCAACTAACACTAGATAGGAGTATATGTAGTAGTGAAATGGGAATCGAAGAAGACCCATTGAATCTATTATTATTGTTTTTATTTTCCAATTTACATCCTCTAGGGATTGAATTATATATCGAAGAAGATGTATATTTATATAGAGGTCAGTATAAATTAATTAGAAGTAAAGATCTATTATATAATGTATTAAGTAAAGAGTAGTAGTATAGAGGTGCGTCTATGAAGTATGTAGTAGTAAGTGATTCTCATGGGTTAGAGAGTGAGTTAGAGTTATTGATGTTGAGACATAGTGATGCAGATGGGTTTATTCATTGTGGAGATAGTGAATTACCTGCGTATAAGTTAACTGGATTCAGTGCTGTGACTGGTAATAATGATTATATCTATAATGAATTACCAGAACAATTAGTGATCTCTATGGGAAATAAGAAAGCTTTGATCATTCATTCTCATCGTCAAAGCTATGTGCATCGTGATCATGATCTCTATAAATTAGCCTTAGAACATGGATGTGATTATGTATTCTATGGACATAGTCATGCCTATGCAGATACTATGGTGAATCATGTAAGATTGATGAATCCTGGCTCATTGTTCTTATCTCGTGATCGTAGGGGCAAGACGTATGCGATATTTGAATTGCATGAGGATGGAGAAGCTTCTTTCACGTTATATAATTATTAGCTTCTAGCAATAGAAGCTATTTTGCTATAAGGAGAGGTAGTATGAGTAAAGTAGAGAATGTAGAGTTAACAGTATTATGCTTAGTCACACAAGGAAATCAGATCTTACTTCAAAATAGAGTGAAGAGAGATTGGAGAGGGTATACCTTACCAGGTGGACATGTAGAGAAGGGGGAATCGATCGTAGAGGCTGTGATTCGAGAGATGAGGGAAGAAACAGGACTTACGATCTTACATCCTACTTTATGTGGTGTAAAGCAATTTCCTATAGAAGAGGGTAGATATATCGTATTCTTATTTAAGTGTCATGAATTTACTGGAGAATTAGTTTCTTCTAGTGAAGGAGAAATGGAATGGATCGATCGAGCTCGTTTAGAGGAATATACGACTGTAGATGACTTTATGGAGTTGTTACAAGTAATGGAGAGTGATGATCTGAATGAGTTCATCTATGTGATCGAGAATGAGGAATGGAAAGTAATATTGAAGTAACTAGTATGCTAGTATGTAATTAAGATGTGTTACATTAGGTTGCGGAATTGTAACGATACTGTGGTAGAGTATTTATGTAGTATGATATAGACTATGGGTACAGTAGGAGGTAGTTGTATGAAGTTTGAAGAGAAATTAGTCATGCTTCGAAAGAAGAATGGTCTATCACAAGAAGAACTTGCTGATAGACTAGGAGTATCTAGACAAGCTATATCACGTTGGGAATTAGGTTCTACGATCCCTGATGCTACGAATCTGCTCCATCTAAGTGAGTTATTCCATGTGTCTATTGATTATCTATTGCATGATGAATATGAGAGTGATCAGGATATACCAATTGTGAAAGAAGTTAAGACAAAGATCAGTGATAAGTATGGAAAGCAGAATCGCCATAATCTGATCAAATCGATCATGTGGGGAATAGGTGGTGTATGTATGCTCTTATCAGCTATTCTAGCTAATCATATTGGCTTTATGCTTTGTGCTTTTCTATATTTAGTATGTTCACTAGGATATTGTTATACATATTGGCAGAATAAGAAAATGTAAGGACGAGCCTTACATTTCTTTTATTATTTCATGAATTTCTTTAGCATACTAGCTGCATCAGATAACTTTTCAGCTGCTAATTTAGCCTTGATCCCATCGATCACAGGATTGATCACTTCATCAGGAAGATCTACATTATAGATCTTTTCTACTGCCTTCACAGGATCTTTCTTGAATAGAGCTTGTAGTTCATCATCCTTCATGATCTTCTCCACACCAGTTTTAATTAATTCTTTAATTTCGTTCATAGAGTATCTCTCACTTTATCTACTATTATTCTACAAGAAATCAGTAATAATTACAATCATTGGAAGTAATTCTTTTAAAGTTGTTATTAATATAAGATAATAAGAAATATATCATGTAATCCACGCCAAAATGTGATATAATCATATACTAATAAGGGGAGTGATGTGTATGTTAGAAACTTTAATTGCGATCTGGAATGTTGAATTTGTGCAAGTAACGATCAAGATCTTTTTAGCGACATTTATTGGTGGTCTGATCGGATATGATAGATTACGTTTAGGAAAACCAGCGGGTATCAAAACACATGCTCTTGTATGTTTGGGGTCTTGTATTGCGATGTTAGTAGGGGTGTTATCTAGTCGTACGTATGGGACAGATCCTACTCGAATCGGGGCTCAAGTGGTAAGTGGTATTGGGTTTCTAGGAGCTGGTATGATCATTGTTACAGGAGAGAATCGTATTCTAGGACTTACTTCTGCAGCAAGCCTTTGGTTCGTAGCTTGTTTAGGATTAGCAGTGGGTTCTGAGTATACATATATCGCAGTTGTATCTTGTGTTTGTTATTATATCATTACACATTTAGTGAATAATGATAAGTTTTTGTCTTAGAAATATAAAAAGTTTTAGAAAAAGTAAAATAAAGGTTGTCAAGTTAAACTTTTTTTGCTATTATATTCAAGTGAAATGTCCTCGTAGCTCAGCTGGATAGAGCATACGCCTTCTAAGCGTACGGTCGAAGGTTCGAATCCTTTCGAGGACGCCACTTGTCAATTACCTGTCATATGGCAGGTTTTTTTATTGTCTTTGAGTTGATATTGTAGTTAGAGTTGTTTATAATTGAATGGCTAGGAGGTGAACTATGAACTATTATGAGGAATTATGGATAGAGGTCAATGAATTATATGAAAAGGGAGAATATAGTGAAGTGATCACTAAGTTAGAAGCAGAATTAAAGATGCCTTATGTACCTAGTGCATTTGAAGAGAAATATCGTAGTTTACTAAAAGAAACAAAGAATAACATGAAGCAAACTGAGAAAACTAGTCAAGTAATCAGTGATGTCGAAGAGTTAGAGAGATTGTTATTCTCTACTACTTTAGAAGATGAATTATGTGCAGTCAATTCTTTAAAGGAATTACGGATCGATAAGTATTATGACTTATTCAAAAGTTATTTCAAGCATCCGATCTATGATGAAGTACAATCTATGCTGATCTATCTTTTGATCGAACAGGGAAATAAAGAAGAATGGACGATCACGAAAGATGGATGTGAGATCAATTTCATTCCTATGTATTGTGAGTTACCACAAGAGAGTGATGGATATCAAGAGGCGATCGACTTCTTACAAGAGCATTTAGCAAAGGAACCATCTCTGTTACAGTTATGTTATGAGATCCTTTCTGTGCGTTTACTGGCTCAATTACCGTACTCTTATGAGGAAGGAGAAGGGGAGATCTTAGCACTGAGTGTGATCAAAGAAGTGTTTGTTGCCTCTGATATGGAGCCAAAATGGAAAGAAATGTGTAGAATTAATGGCTGGGATAGTAAAAAAGTGGTATTTTTTTAATTTCCCTAGAGGATAATATTTGAAATAGAATATATTATTTGCTATAATATTTAAGTGTGTACAAATTATTTAGGAGGTATAAGAGAACATGAGTTCAACATGGACATTAAAAGAAAAATCCCAAGGTGAATTAGTAGTAACTGTTGAGGGTGAAAAATGGCAAAAGGCACAAAAGAAGGCATATGACAAAGTTGCTAAGAATGCAAAGATCGACGGTTTCCGTCAAGGTAAAGTGCCTGCTGCTCTTTTAAAGAAATACATTTCTGAAGAACAAGTTCGTTTAGAAGCTGTTGATATGATCGCTAACGAAGTTCTTCAAGCTGGTTATGAAGAACATAACATCCAACCTATCACTAGACCTGAATTAGATCTACCTGCTATTTCTGCTGAGTCTGTAACTTTAAAGTTCACTATCACAGTTAGCCCTGAAGTAACTCTTGGTGAATACAAGGGATTAGAAATGGCTAAGATCGATACTGAAGTAACTGAAGAAGAATTCAATAACGAAATGAATCGTATCCTTGCTAACTATGCTGAAGTAGTAACTAAGGAAGCTGAAAACGAAGAAGAACCAGTTAAGGTTGCTAAGGGTGATATCGCTGTTATCAACTTTGAAGGTTTCTTAGCTGAAACTGATGAAGCATTCGAAGGTGGTAAGGGTGAGAACTATCCATTAGAGATCGGTTCTGGTTCATTCATCCCAGGTTTCGAAGATCAATTAGTAGGTGTTAAGCTAGGTAGCCGTAAGAAAGTTAAAGTAACTTTCCCTGAAGATTATGGTGCTGCTGAATTAGCTGGTAAGGCTGTTTACTTCAAGTGTAAAGTGAATGAGATCAAGGTTAAGAAGTTACCTGAACTTGATGAAGAATTAGTTAAGGAATTAAATGTTCCAAATGTTACTACAGCAGAAGAATTCACTGCATTCATCAAGAATCGTATGGAAACTACTAAGAAGAAAAATGCTTATGCTAAGGCATTCGATGAAGTATTAGAAAAGATCGTAAATGCTAGCTCAGTAGAGATCCCTGATGTTATGATCGAAGAAGAAACTGATAACTTAATGATGGAATTCTCTCAAAGATTACAAAATGCAGGGTATACTGTAGAAGATTTTGCTACTGCTAGTGGTAAGAGCAATGAAGATATTAGAAAAGAAATGGCTGAAGATGCAGTTGGACGTGTTAAGACTCGTCTAGTATTAGAAGCAATCGCTAAGGCTGAAGGTATCAAGGTTACTCCTCAAGAAATCGAAGAAGAAGTAAAGAGCCTTGCTAAGCGTCATAATATGACTGAAGAAAAAGTACGTCAATTAGCTAGATTAGATCTAATTGCATACGATGTAGCATTACGTAAAGCAACTGACTTTATCCGTGAATCTTGTAAGTAAAAAAAGAAGAGCAGTCCGCTCTCTTTTTTTCAAAACCAGGAGGTGTTGAAATGACAAAAAAAGATTTAACAATTCATGTTCCCGTTATATGTACTAGAGGCGTAGTAGCATTTCCGAATCAAGAAATGTTGATCGAAGTAGGTCGTAAGAAGAGTATAGCTGCTATTGAAGAATCTCGTGCTAATTATGATCAACATGTATTTGTTGTATGTCAGAAGGATATTAGTGTAGATGATCCTACAGTATCAGATGTTTATACAGTAGGTACTCTATGTCGTATCCATTCTGTACGTAATAGAGATGGTGCTCTTAGAGTGACTTTCGAAGGGTTAGAGAGAGCACGTATCATTGATTTCACTGATACAGGTGAATTATTCTTTGCTGAGGTAGAGGCGTTAGCAGATATCATGGGCAATCAATTAGAAGAAATGGCATTAGTAAGAAGAGTCTCTAAGGCATATGAAGAGATCTCTAATAATGTACAAGCTTTCTCTAATGAAGTGATCAATCATCTATCTAGTGGGATCAGTGCTACTGAATTAGCAGATCAGTTTGCTAATCATTTCCCTATGCCATATGATCATAAGCAAATGCTATTAGAAGAACTAGATGTAAATAAGCGTTTACTAAAGGTACTTCGCGAGATCGAAACAGAGAAGCAATTAAATGCTATTGAAGGTAGCATTTCTCAAAAGGTAAAAGAGCGTATCGATGAGAATCAAAAGGAATATTTCCTAAGAGAAAAGATGCGTGTTATTAAGGAAGAATTAGGAGATGTAAGTAATAAGGATGATGATACAGATAGTATTCGTAAGAAACTAGAGACTGAGCCATATCCTCAAGCTATTAAAGAGAAGATCTTAGAAGAGTTATCTCGTTATGAGATGTTATCTGTGGCTAGTGGAGAAGCTGGTGTTATCCGTACTTATATTGATTGGTTGATCAAGTTGCCTTGGTGGCAAGAGACTGAGGATTGTTCGTCTTTAGCTGAGGTAGAGGCTATTTTGAATGCGGATCATTATGGGCTTGAGAAGGTCAAGGAACGTATTCTGGAGTATCTGGCTGTTAAGCAGATGACTAATTCATTAAAGGCTCCTATTCTTTGTTTATATGGTCCTCCAGGAGTTGGTAAGACTTCTTTAGGTAAGTCTATTGCTCGTGCGTTAGGACGTAAGTTTGTAAAGATCTCATTAGGTGGTGTTAAGGAAGAAGCGGAGATCCGCGGACACCGTCGTACTTATCTAGGATCTATGCCTGGTCGTATCATTCAGTCTATGAAGAAGGCTGGTGTTATGAATCCAGTGATGTTGATCGATGAGATCGATAAGATGGCATCTGACTATAAGGGAGATCCAAGTAGTGCGATGTTAGAGGTATTAGATCCAGAGCAAAACAAGATGTTCTCTGATCACTATATTGAAGAAGCATATGATCTAAGTAAAGTATTATTCGTAGCGACTGCTAACTACTTAGAGAATATTCCACCAGCATTACGTGATCGTTTAGAATTGATCCAATTATCTTCCTATACAGAAGAGGATAAGATCCACATTGCTAGAGCACACTTAGTACCTAAGCAAGTACATGAGAATGGTCTTGAGAATAAGCAATTCAAGATCAGTGATGAGGTATTACTATATGTAGTACGTCACTATACTCGTGAAGCAGGGGTACGTCAATTAGAACGTGTGATCGCTAAGTTATGTCGTAAGACTGTGTTAGCTATTCTGAAGGATGGTAAGAAGAGTGTTACTGTGACTAAGAAGTTAGTGAATACATGGCTTGGTAAAGAGATGTATGATTACGGTGCTAAGGAGAAGGAAGATCAAGTGGGTGTTGTGACTGGTCTTGCGTATACTTCCTTTGGGGGAGATATTATGCCTATCGAAGTCACTCATTTTGAAGGTAAGGGTAAGCTTATTATTACTGGTCAATTGGGTGATGTTATGAAGGAATCTTGTTCTATTGCATTAGGTTTCGTAAAGGCAAATGCTAGTAAGTATGGTATCGAACCAACTTTCTTTGAGAAGAATGATATTCATATCCATGTTCCTGAGGGAGCTGTCCCTAAGGATGGACCAAGTGCTGGTGTTACTATCACGACTGCGATCATTTCAATGCTAACTGATCAGAAAGTATTGAAGGATATTGCTATGACTGGTGAGATCACATTACGTGGTCAAGTGTTACCGATCGGTGGTCTAAAGGAGAAGTCTATTGCTGCGCATCGTAGTGGTATTAAGACGATCTGTTTCCCTAAAGGAAATGTGAAGGATCTAGAGGATGTACCAGAGAGTGTTAAGAAAGATATTCGTTATGTTCCATGCTCATCTATTGAGGATGTATTGAAAGAGGCGTTGGTGAAGTAAAATGTTTCATAAGTCAGAATTTATTACAAGTGCTGTGAAGGTCGATCAATGGCCACAGCTAGGATATCCAGAAATCTGTATGAGTGGACGTTCCAATGTAGGAAAGTCTAGTTTCATTAATGCATTATTGAATCGTAAGAATTTAGCGCATGTTGGTAAAACACCTGGTAAAACAAGATTATTAAACTTCTTTGCTATCGATGATCAATTTATGTTAGTCGATGTACCAGGCTATGGATATGCATCTTTATCTGGTGAGAAGTTAGAGATGTTTGGCGAAATGATGGAAGAATACTTCAACCATCGTGAGAATCTGAAAGCTATGATCCAATTAGTAGACCTACGCCATGTACCTACTCGTGATGATGTAGAGATGGTCCAATATGCGAAAGATCATAAGATCCGTCTAGTGATCATTGCTACTAAGGCTGATAAAGTAGGAAAGAGTCAACGTCATAAGCATTTAAAGGCGATTGCTGAGAAGTTAGACGTAGATATGAAGAATATCTTTGTATTCTCTTCTCTTACTAAAGAGGGCTTAGAGAAGATCCAAGAAAGATTAATGTATATTTATACTGGATAGTTATATAGATCGTTTCTGTAATAGAGACGATCTTTTCTTTTAGGCAAATATCTTCCTATTAAATCATATAGTATTCTAGGAGGTATTTTATATGTGTACAAAAGTAGTAGAAAGACTCTTAGACTTCAATCATGAGATAAAACAGTTATATAGAATAGATCTAGAAGAAGATCTACGATATATTAAGAGTGATCAAGGCATCACAGCAAATGGATTTATATACGTTATAGGAAAGTATGATGATGGAATAGATACGAAAGACTTTGAAGAACTCTTAGAAGTAGATATCCTAGCTCCTTTTGAAAAATTAGAGGATATAGATGGTTTTAAAGTAGAGATAGAAGATTATGATTACCATATTTTACATGGAGATCTGTTATTAGAGATCACATTACAAATACAAGGACTAGTATCAGAAAAGAGCAGAAAAGAGAATAAAGTAAATGATATGTTTCAAGATATGGAAGAGAAAACGATCAATGATGAGAAGAATAAGCATGAGAATATAGAGACTATTGAAGAGAAGATCGAGGATCAGAAAGAACTAACAGCTGATACACTAACAACACTGATCCAGAAAGTGATCCATGAGGATAAAGAAACTATGATCCCTGTGAGTGCAGATGTGGATACTTCTATGTTAGAGGTACAGGAAGAGATACCACCAGTGATAGAAGATATATTACGAGATGAGTTCATTGATCATATTGAGAATAGATATGATCGTGAATATGACTATGATAGTTATAGAGATATTGTAGAAGATACATTAGAAGATGCTTTGATAGATCATATTACAGGGATGAGAGAGGTAGTTGCTATTCTACAAGAAGCCCCTTTACATTTCATGGATCACTTTGAGGAAGAAAGTGAAAAGAAACAAGAAGGAGCATCTTGTCAATTTGGTGAAAAGTATGAGGAAGTAGACTTGGTAGAAATAGATCCTATGTATGAGAAGACATATGATCATCTAGTACTACACGGAAATCCTAAGGAAGAGTATGAGTATCAACATCAATTATGTATACAGAATAAAGAAAAAGAAGAAGAGAAATATGAAACATTTGATCTACCGATCTTTGATAATACATTAGATCTATTTGATATTATTCCATTAAAAGGAGGATTCTATATGTTTGAAAAGGAAAGTGTTCCGATCCAAGAGGATTCTAAGTTTGAACTAGGAGATTTCATGAAGGCTTTAGATCTATTTGAAGAAGAGATAGAGGAGTATATAGAACCAATAGAATCTATAGAAGATACAGCAATAAGAAGTATTCCCAAAGAGGAAATAGTAGAAAAGCCTAAGAGTATACAAGAGAGTAAAGAAGAGAAGATAGAAGAGAAAGATAGCAAAGTGATAGAAGATATCTTTGATGATACTTTTAATGCTATGTCTAAGATACGCTATGTGATCGTTAGAAAAGGGGATACGTATGCTTCTTTAGCGAAACGCTATAATATAGAAGAACATGTACTTGCTAAGGCTAATAATTATAAGGTATTAGAAAGCCGGTGTGTGATTGAGATCCCAATACGTTGATTACTTTATTTATGCTTTACTACCCTATGATCTAAAGGTAGTAGGGGTAGTAAAACTATCTGATACGACTTATAAGATCAAGTGTAAAGAAATGGATGTTGTAGTGAAGATGATCGATGCTTCTAGAGTAGAGTTGATCGAGAAGATCTCTACTTTACGTTTGCCATACTTTGAACAAGTGATATTGAATCAAAGAGGGAAGGCTGTAACGAATTATTGTTCAGATTATTTCTATGTCGTCTTATATCGTAAGTCGATGTCATATCCATTAGAGAATCCCCATGTATATCTAGGAAATATATTAGCAGCATTACATTCTCAATCTGCGATCGTAGCCAATGTAGAGAATGGGTACTTTGAGAAATGGAAGATCTATTTCACGAATGCATATGAGTCATTTATACAACAAGATCATTACCTGATCTCTACGTGTATCCATGAGGAATTTCCACCACCAGCCTTATTCTGCTATAGCTTAAGTGAAGAGATAGGAAAGTATTATCTGACACATTTCCCATTCATCATCAAGCAATTTCAAGAACTTACTGAGAATCGAGTATCCTTACGTAAATGTATCAACTGGGGGCATTTTGGAAAAGGTCACTTTGATCTATCCTCTCAAACACTCTTAGGATTACACCATGTAGAAGAAACATCTCCAGTATTTGATCTAGTTAATTGGTTCTATGAGAATAATGAAGATGGCTTGATCAGTTGTTTCAAGAAGTATTTCTCATACTTTCCATTAGAACCCTATGAAGCCTATTTCTTTCTAGGCTTATGTTTTAGTAATATCCACATGAAGTTTGACCAAAACGAATTTCAAAATGTGTCATTACTGATCTATTATCAGAAGAAAATTAAACAAATTGTAGCCCTAGAAGAGATATTAGGTATTGACATTTCTTCCCTTCAAAGCGTATACTAAGTAAGATAAATGCAATGAAGAGAAGGAGTATATATCTTACTACTTATAGAGAGTCCTTGGTGGGTGGAAGAGGATAGAGTGTGATATAGAAGGTAGTCTTGGAGCAGATATGTTGAACTTATAGT
>SVBO01000040.1 GCA_015058845.1 Erysipelotrichaceae bacterium | reverse complement strand
TTCTTTCCCACGTAGTGGTGGATTCATCTTGAATCTTCCTTCTTCTTGAAGATCACTATCATCTAGCACTAAGTAGTGAGGACCTGTTTCACAAGTAACTGGTAATCCTTCCTTCTTAGCTTGTCGGATCAGTTCTACTGTTTCTTTCGCAGAGATATGACATACATGATAATCACATCCTGTTTCTCTTACTAATTCAATATCACGAGCTACTTGTGCGTATTCACTCTCAGAGCAGATCCCACGATGTCCATGTGCTTTCGCATATTCTCCCTCATGGATATAACCACCCTTTAGTAATGAATTTACTTCACAGTGTGCTACGATCATCTTTCCTAGTGATTTGGCCGTCAGCATAGCCTCACGCATCATATCATCACTTTGTACCCCTCTTCCATCATCTGAGAAAGCGATACAATTAGGCGCCATAGCTTCTAGATCCGCTAACTGTTCACCCTTTTGCCCTACCGTAATAGCTGCATATGGATATACAGAGATACTAGCATCTCTCTCGATAATATCTAGTTGTTGTTGTAGGTTTTCTGCAGTATCTGGTACTGGATTTAGATTAGGCATCGTACACACGGCAGTGTACCCACCTCTTGCTGCTGATGCAGTTCCTGTTTTGATCGTTTCCTTATACGAAAAACCCGGCTCACGAAAATGTACATGTACATCGCAAAAACCGGGAATAATAGCAAATCGATCAGAAGCAAGAAAAGATAGATCAGAATTAGATAATAATTCGTTTACGTTAGTATTGCTCATAGAGTTACTCATATATTTAGTCATCATATTTTCCTCCTCTTCTTATATTCATCATGTATTTAGAAAAAAAGTCTTGTACAAGACAAGACTCTACAAAAACAGCCCACTGGACTTTGTATAACCAATCTTGTCGATCTCTCTGTATCGCTGTAAGATTTTTATCTGAAATATTATAGCACAAGAAAGGTTAACTCTCAAGTAGTTTACTATGTTTTTTATATCACGATCCTATTCCATTATTTACCAATCACTATATGTTTTATTTAAATACTGAAATGCTTGTAGGATGATCCTTTATTACATAAAGAAAGCAATAAAAGGATCAGAATACCTGATCCTTCCTTCTTATTACTTCTTATACTCCTCGACCATTCTCTTAGCTTCCTCACAAGCCCAATCTACCATATCCCAGCACTTCTGCTTGATCTCTGGATGTTGTCTCATATACTCTCTACCCTCACTTGTAGAAGTATCACATCCTAGTAGATCACGACACGCTAAGGCACCAAACTTTTCTTTAAAACGTCTATTAAACTCGATCACTACTTTATATGCCTCACTTTGTGCTTCTTTATTATACAAGTCATCATTTCCTAAAGCATACCCAAGTACCATTAAAGCACCACTAGCAGCCCCACAAATATCTCCATTCCGACAACCACCACCAAAAGGACAAGCTACCTTCATAGCAGTCTTCTCATCTACACCAGCTACATCCTTTAAAGACACTAACACAGCCTGTGCACAATTACTACCCGCCTTCATGATCTCACTACCATATAATTCTTTACTCATGATCCACACCTCTATTCTATGATCTCTTATTACTATTATATATTACTCACAAAGATAAGGAAAGAGAATAAAGAAGAAAGACCTGCTTAGGGGAGTGCAGGCCTTTCATGAGAGAGGATAAATAAAATTATATTTAGGGATTATGTTTGTACAAGTTATCCCTTGTACGATATATATATTACCCTATACAATACAACAAAATATTGTACAGTTATGTGAAATTGTGTGAAAAGAATAATTTATTCTAAATATAGATCCTTCAATCTATCGATCTTATCCGCAGTAAGTCCTAGTCCCTTCTCTAAGAAAGCATCCATACTACCATATAACTCCTCACAAGTCGCATATAAAGTATCTAGATAAGACCTACAAACTCCATTTACTAATCTAACTACCTTCTCAAAGGAATCTCCTAACCCTCTTTCCTTGGCTAGAGCGATCATTTGATCTGTTAGGTCTTGGTAGTAATAATTCGTTAGTAAATAATCCTCATAGATCAACTCATCCTCCATACCCAGTGCCTTTAGTAAATACACAGTACCTACCCCACAACGATCCTTACCAGCTGAACAATGCCATAAAGTAGCACCCTCTTCTTGTTCTAGTAATTCATTGAATAACTTTTGATAATACGTGATACTATTGGGATCCTTAGCGAAATACGTATAGTACCAAGGAGTTTCATCTCCTCTACCCATCATCTCTTCTGCAAAGAATAAATATAACCCTAGTGGATCACTATCATCCCATCTCTTTTCTCTAGTAATAGTCGAAACATCTCTTTGCACAAAGATCGGACACCACACATGCTCCACACCTTCGATCACAGGATCTGGCTCGCTCCACATTTCTTCCTTATTTCTAAGGTCTATCACTTTCTTTAGATCATATTCCTTACATAAAGTCTGAATATCACTTTCACTAGCTTTATATAAAGTACCAGAACGGATCAAACGCTTATACTTGATCCTCTTTCCCTCTTTATTCACATATCCACCTAGATCACGTGTATTTAATAGATTCTCTAATTCGATTCTCTCTTTGCCCATATTCTATTACCTCGCAATATATAATAATACCATAGTTTTAGTACATTGAATATAACTTCTTTCAAATGGCAATTCAGTTGAAGTACCTTTCTATAATATGATATACTACTAATGAAATGGAGGTACTGATATGTTTACATATATGAAACATTTAACTAGTTTAGAAGAAGTAAGTGCAGTATTGAATAGTGATGGGAAACATGTATTTATGTTCTCTGCTCCTTGGTGTGGAGATTGTCGTTATATTGAACCTTTTATGGAAAGTGTTATGAATAGATATCCTACATTGAATTTCTATTATATCAATAGAGATGATCATATCGATCTATGTCAACGTTGGGAAATCATGGGGATCCCTTCTTTTGTAGGATATGAGGATCATAAGGAGATCGGTCGTTTCGTGTCTAGTCTTCGTAAGACTGAGGCACAGATCTGTGATTTCTTAGATAGTATCAAGTAAGGAATATAATGTAATTGAGCTGGTATACACCAGCTCTTTTCATTTTCTAGAATATAAGATCTATTAGGAAATAGAAAGTGATCCCTAGGGATATTAATAAAGAGATAACTCCCGTGATCCTTGCTCTAAGTAAGTAGAACTCTGTAGGCTCTCCTCCTCGCACATCGAAGTAATGTTCTAATTCCCACATTTCTTCGGGATAGAAGATCTCTGCAATTCCTAATATAAATAACAAGATAACAGCCAATACAACCATGTACTACCCTCCTAATACTTCTAATGCCTCTTCACTACTACTACATGCTAATGCTCTAGCAGCAATATCTTCACACTCTTTCTTATTTAAAGAGCGAATGATCTTACGAATCGGTAATATACCACTAGCTACTACTGAGAACTCATCTAGCCCCAGTCCCACTAACAAAGGAACAGCCTTCCATTCTCCAGCCATCTCACCACACATACCACACCAGATACCTGCTTTATGGGCTCCATCAACTGTTAACTTGATCAAATGTAATACAGATGGATGATAGGGTTGATACAGATACGCTACCGTATCACTCATACGATCTGCTGCCATAGCATACTGGATCAGATCATTGGTACCAATAGAGAAGAAGTCTACTTCCTTCGCAAACTTATCTGCCATGACTGCTGCAGATGGGATCTCTACCATCATGCCTACTTCAATAGTATTACTTATAGAATATCCTTCTTGTAATAAAGACTCTTTCTCCTCATTCAATAATCTCTTCGCATCTCTTAATTCTTGTAGGGTAGCGATCATAGGAAACATAATTGCTAATCTACCATGTACACTCGCTCTTAATAATGCCCGTAACTGTGTTCTAAAGATATCTGTACGATCTAAGCACAAACGTACAGCTCGATGTCCTAAGAATGGATTCATTTCTTCAGGAATATTTAAATATGGTAACTTTTTGTCTCCTCCAATATCTAACGTACGGATCACTACTCGCTTATCAGGAATACTCTCTAATACAGCTTTATATGCCTGATACTGTTCCTCTTCACTTGGTAATTCACTAGCATCCATATATAAGAACTCCGTACGATATAGACCCACTCCATCTGCACCATTACGGATCACTGCTTCCATATTCTTAGGATTCCCAATATTCGCAGATAACTCTATATGCACACCATCTAAAGTAACAGTCTCTTCTTCTATCAAACTCACTAACTCTTTCTTTTCTTCTTCTACTTGTATGCTCTTCTTTGTATACTCTTGGATCTCTGTATCACTAGGGGCTATGATCACATTTCCTTCTATCGCATCTAGGATGATCATTTCTCCATGTTCGATCATATTCATAGCTTCTTTCACACCTACTACTGCAGGGATCTCTATACTTCTAGCCATGATCGCTGAATGAGAGGTACGTCCTCCTTGTTCTGTGACGAAGCCTTTGATATAGCGTTTATCTAATTGCGCTGTATCAGAGGGTGTTAGCTCTTCTGCTACTAAGATCACTTCATGATCGATCAGGGAGATATCTGCCATACGGACCCCACATAAATGGGCCATCACACGATATGTCACATCTTTAATATCACTAGCTCTTGCACGCATATACTCATCTTCTAATGATTCAAACATATGAATGAATATATTAGCTACTTCTTCTACAGCATATTCCGCATTGATCTGCTCTACCTCGATCTTATGGACTACTTGTGTATATAATTCAGGATCATTTACTAAAGCTAAGTGCGCATCAAAGATAGCCTGTTCCTCCAAGCTTAATTTCTCTGCAGACTTTTCCTTGATCCCTTCTATCTCTTCACTAGAGATCTTGATAGCCTCTTGTAATCTTTCTATCTCTACAACAGGCTCACTACTTCTTCTAATGATCGTTAATACCGGGCGTTCAAACTTAAATACTTGGGCAATGGCAATTCCACTAGATACCGCTATACCTTTCATACTTTCCTCCCAGTCATGTTATCTACATGATATGAAAACGCTTACGCATTTCTTATAGTCATAATACCATACTTGTCTACATCAAGCAATGAAGAAATTGCTGACTAGCCCGCACTTTCTCACGATAGTAGGTAGAACGGGAATAGAAGCTCATCCACCACTTTCTCTCACTACTTTCAAAGTATGTCTTACGTAATAATATCTCCTGGGATTCTTCTAAGATCCCCAGTGTCGTATCGATATACTTCACGAACTGTTGTTTATGAATGTCCCCTTGATCGATCAAGCATCTTCGATATAGATCTCCTAGATATTGCATCATTTCATGTGCCTCTTGGTTTGTATATTTCTTCTCCATTTTAGATCCTCCTATTTTATTATTTGCAATAGTGTCAAAAAATGTGCGAAAAATATTGGAAAATGTTCTAAATTTTAATACAATATAGTGTGGAGGAGTTTGTTATGAAGAAACTTAATAGCCAAACAAAGGATATATTGCTTCTTGTTGCATATGCATTCATCTTTTTACTTCCCGTTACGTTGAATCACTATATCCTAGATTATACATTCAACTTTGCTCTAGCACAGTTAACTCTATCATTATTCTTATTGATGTATGACTTTGATACATTCGCCTATCAAGTCTATTTACTAAAAACATCCCTACAAAAACAATTTATCTTATTTCTAGTATGTACAGCCGTCTTTGCTTCTTTGTATGTACTGCATTTCACAGGGATCATGTTATTCTCTACTTTATTTGCGAATACTACGCATGTAGGGCTATTGTTAATGATCATGGAAGGGTTCTCGATCTATTTCTGTCTGCATTTAAATGAAGCTTATTTATTCGAGAAGATCCGTATGATGCTACCTTCTTGGGATCGTTTGCCTTCAGTGACCGTGACTGCAGTATTATTCGTGGTATTCCATATTGCCTTAGTTCTTCCTACTGAATTGGCAAGGATCTCCGCTCATGTGGTATATTATGTGGCTATTGGTGGTGCATTATCTATCTTATCGTATTTCAATGCATCTTTCTTGATCTATGTTGTTTCTGGTTTCTTATTAACTATGATCTTGGTGTTATTATAGTGTAGTAAGGATCTGTGTTTCTACATAGATCTTATTTATTCGATTATTATTAGAAAGTATATGAGGGGCAAATATGACATTTACAGATCAGATCACGGCGTTAGAATTAGATAATTATGTGTATTCGAAAGAGTTCTCTCATTATATGCATACTTCTACTTTCGCCAAGTATAAACATATAGAAGAGGGTTGTACTGTACACTATACTGCTCTTAAGGATCAGGATAGGATCATGGCTACTGCTATTGTATTAGAGTATCATGAGCCTTTGGCTGGTTCTTATGTATATATTCCATGTGGTATTTGTATGGATCATTTAGATACTGCTTTATTCAAGGAATATTCAGATCATTTAATTGCGTATGCTAAGAAGCTGAATGCGTTTGCTGTATATATGGATCCCAATGTAATGCGTAATGAGCATTTACTCAATGGGGATATTATCGAAGATGGCGTAAACAATGAGCATCTAACTGCTTTCTATCAAAGTCTTGGATATACGCATCGTGGATATACATATGGGTATGATGGTAGTAAGAGGAATAGATATACTCTTATGTTAGATATCGATAGACCGTATAGTGAAGTGTTGAAGGGAATGCCTAAGAGTAGACAGTCTTATTTACGTAAGGCAAGTAAGATGGCTATTCGTGTGAATAATACTAGAGAAGAGATCGCGGGAAAGTTAGCGATCTATGCAGAGGAGTTATCTAAGACACAGAACTTTACACCGCACACTAAGGAATACTTTGCTCGTTTATTTGATATTTATGGGGAGCATTGTTATGGGTATGAGTGTGAGATCGATCTTAAGAGGCAATTAGAGATCTATCAAGAGGATGTAGAGGATAAGAAATATCGTAAGGATCCTGAAGCAAAAGCTGCTGTAGAGAAGAATATCGTAAAGATGCAGGAGTATATTGAGATGTTTGGGGATCGTGCTACATTAGGGGTTGCTTTCTATGTAGTATGTAATGATACTTCTTATAATTTATTTAACTATAACAATAAGAGTTTATTATCTTTCCAAGGAACTGATATTATTCATGATCATGTGATCCAGCATATGCAATCTCTTGGTGTTAAGCATTATGATCTAGTAGGGTTCTCTGGTCTAGTAGATGAGAAGGATTCTTTCTATGGGCTATATAAGTATAAGAGTTCTTTTAGTCCTACGTATATTGAACATCTTGGGGAGTTCTGTTATGTGCTGTCTGAGAGTCGTTTCAAGATGTATAAGGCGTATCGTGAGGGTAAGCGTTTAGCAAGAAGAGTTGTACAGAAGTTAGGAGTAAAGTAGTATATAAAGTAAACCGACCTGTGGGGATCCATGGGTCGGTTTTGTGTTATATTCCAGTATATACTATATCTACACACAAGAAAAGCAAGCATGTATACACACACTTGCTCATAATTACTTATTAAACGCATCAGGAAGATCATTCTCTAACAGAATAGTATCTCCTACCTTAGCACGTAAACGAACTTGATTGAAAGCATCCTGTACATTAGGACACACATACACATTCTCCATATCAAATCCACTTTCCTTAAGCCCCTCTACGATCGCCTTAGTCTGATTCACACCTACTAAGTATACTTCATCCACACAACCGATCATATGAGATCCGAAACGCTTATTATACTCATCCTGCTTATCCCCAAGATCGATAAGACCAGGCGTGATCACAATACGTCTACCAGGCATCATCTTCATGACTTCTAATGACATATCAGCCCCCACAGGATTAGAATTAAACGCATTATCGATCCAAGTAACTCCACCATCCTTCTTCACTTGTAAACGATGTTCTACATACTTCACATGACGAACAGCCTCTTGCAATTGCTCTGTACTAATACCCATATGATATCCCACAGCTACTGCAGAGAGAATATTCGTAATATTATGCTTCCCAAGCAATCTAGTCTCGAAGTGGATCTTCTCCTTACCATAGATCACACAATCAAACACAGACCCATTAGGAGTATAGTAAATATTCGTAGCATAGAAATCTACATTACTATTCTCTAAACCAAATGTAACGATCTTACAAGGATTCTTTACCTGATAATTACGAATATACTCATTATCATAGTTCAAGAACCCAATACCATCTTGTGGAAGATTCTCAATGATCTTGAACTTCTCATTGATAATATTCTCTAAAGAATGGAATGTTTGTAAGTGTTGAGGCCCAATAGAAGTCAATACCCCATATTGAGGACGTACGAACTTAGTAAGATAATCGATCTCTCCTACCTTATCAGCCCCCATCTCACAAATAAATACTTCATGAATAGATTGCAGATCATTTCTGATCGTAATAGTAATACCCATTGGAGTATTGAATGAAGCAGGTGTCATAAGAGAATAATATCTTTCTGCTAAGATTTCTTGTAAGATATGTTTACTACTCGTCTTACCAAAGCTTCCTGTAATACCCACGATCTTTAAGCTATTGTGTTTACGTAAGATCTTCTTAGCATCATTAATATAGTATTGACGTACTAACTTCTCTACAGGCTCACAGATCAAGAACATAGGAATAATGAATACCCATTGTAGTAAGCTACCCAGTACGATCCATAATGCCCAATACTTTTCTCCTACATAATTGATCACACCAAGCATATATACAATATTCAAGATCTGCATGACAATTAATTGTCTTTTCACACGTGCTGTCATAACAAGTGGTTTGATGTAATGTGCTGTTTTTTCTTGAATGATATTTAAATATGTTAGTACGATCATGGCAGCAATATTTAGCCCTAGTAAGATCGCTGTATTGATATGAAGAACTGTTGTGATAATGAAGATTCCGATCAATAATGATTCCTTAATGAATAGATCAATACAAGCTCTTTTCTCATTTTGCCATTGTGTCTTCATCCAATACATATATCTAGGTAATTCATATCTATTTTGTTGGAACATATGTAAAGCATGTTTCGTTGACATATAGAAGTAGATAATGGCTCCTATAAAAGTCAACGGTCTAAATAATTCGACCATTCTTTATTCCTCCCCTTTCACAAAGAAAGCATCACAGATCCTTAAGAACTTTGGTAATTGTTCTAAATACGCATAGTGAGTAGCCCCATCAAATACGACTAACCCTGCATCTGGGATCTCTTTCTCCATTATTTTGCCCATCCATAATGGAGTAGCATCATCTTTCTCTCCAAATACCAATAATACTGGCATCTTTAATTTTGATAACATAGGTCTAACATCATGATTCACGATCTTAACGAAGCTAGTACGCATCACACCACTAGTATTCTTGTAATCACTAGATCCAAAGTGTTGACGTAGAGCTTCTTGGTATTGTGTTAGTCCTGGTAATTTGCATAAGTGTTTCAATGTTTTAAAGGTATATATACGTACATAATCTTTAGTAGTCTTTTTATTAGGAATTCCTGCTGCTCCTGTTAATAACATTTGCTTCACTGGATACATAGAAGCGTAAGTGATCGCTACACGGCATCCGAATGAATGTCCTAATAGGATCGGTTCTTTGATCTCTAGTTTCTCGATGAATTCACGTAGCATCATAGCGTATTCAGGCACTCCCCATGGTTCCTTAGGTTCATCACTTTCTCCAAAGCCTGGGAAATCGATCACGAAGACACGGAAGTGTTGTTGTAGATGATCAGCAACAGGCTTCATCATAGCAATATTCTGACCCCATCCATGTAACAAGATCACATCTGGGCCATTCCCCTCTACGATATAATTCAGATTTCCACTCTTTACCTGCATAATACTCATACAAGAACCTACCTTTCGCAATATACCAATATATATTATATGTGATTTTCTCTCCAGTTGCAAAGTAATAATTATGCAAATTAAATTGTATAAATAAGTAGTATGCAAAATAATAAGAATATGCTATACTATAGTTGAAGGAGGGGCAGTTATGAGTTTTCAATGGATCAAGGGCAGTACGACAAATCCGGCTGTTACAATCTATGCGAATAATATCACTTTAAACAATGCTGCTGCGAAATTCGTAGAGAATGCTAGGTATTGTATGCTAGGAATCGACGTAGAGGAAGGCTGTATTGCTGTTAAGCCTGTTTCTAAGAGAGATATTGAGTTGAATCTATATGATTCTACCCATTTGAATAAGATCTCTATGGGAAAGGGATATGCCCGTATTAGTAATAAAACGTTTATAGATGAGATCAATCGTTTGGTAACTCATAGTACGATCGGATTAAAGTTTGAGGCAGTCTATGATGAAGCTAATGAGATGTTAGTGGTAGATCTTAAGAAAGGGGAAATGCATGTATGATGGTTTGGTTCTGGTGTGCTGTTATGCTTATAGCTCTGGCTATAGAGGTCGTTACAGTAGGTAATTTGATCACAGTATGGTTTGCTGTTGGTGGATTCTTTGCACTTCTATGTGCTTTGTTGAATGCACATTATCTTGTTCAGATCATTGTGTTTGCTGTGATTTCTATTGTTTGTATTCTTCTGTTAAGACCAATTGCGACAAATTATTTCCGAGGAAATATTACAGCGACAAATGCTGACCGCATCGTTGGACAACATATTCGTTTATTAGAAGCTATCGAAGAGAATAAATGGGGAATTGTTTCTTACAATGGTAGTACTTGGAGTGCTATAAGTTACAATAACAAACCCATTGCTGCTAATACTATGGTAACAGTATTAGCGATCGAGGGAGCTAAGGTCGTTGTCAAAGCGATCGATTAATATATAGTTCTTAATTATATTCAGAAAGGGGATTAGGGAATGATTACTCTAGGACAAATTATTGGAACAGTTTTTGTAGTATTATTTATTGTATTAGCATTAGGTGTTGCGGTATCTTGTGTCAAGATCGTACCACAATCACAAGCATTAGTTATTGAGAAACTAGGTGCGTATAGTCGTACATTACACACAGGTGTCCATTTCTTGGTACCAATTATCGAAACAGTGCGTATGAAAGTCAATATCAAGGAACAAGTGGCTGACTTCCAACCACAACCTGTTATTACTAGAGATAACGTAACACTACACATCGACTCAGTTGTTTACTTCTATATCACAGATCCTAAGTTATATACTTATGGTATCGAAAGACCTATGCGTGCTTTAGAATTAATGAGTGCTACTTCTCTACGTAATATGATCGGTGAATTAGAATTAGACCAAACACTTACTTCTCGTGAAACGATCAATAGTAGAATGCGTCAGATCTTAGATGAAGTTACTGACCCTTGGGGTATCAAGGTAACTCGTGTAGAGATCAAGAATATTATTCCACCTAAGGATCTGCAAGAAGCTATGGAGAAACAAATGCGTGCTGAACGTGAACGTCGCGAGACTATTCTTCAAGCTGAGGGTAAGAAGAAGGCTGCTATCTTAGAAGCTGAGGGTGAGAAAGAAGCGGCTATCTTAAGAGCTGAAGCTAAGAAAGAACAAATGATCCGTGAGGCTGAAGGTAAGGCTCAAGCATTAGAACGTATCTATCTTGCGGAAGCTAAGGGTATTCAAATGATCAATGAATCTAAACCATCTCCTGCTTATTTGGCCCTTGAAAGTTATAAAGCACTAGAAAAGGTAGCTAATGGTAATGCTACTAAGATGATCGTACCTACTGATATTGCGAATGTTGCTGGTACACTATCTGCACTAACAACAACTATTGAAGCAGCATCAGATAAGAATGGTGTGAGTGAGTAATAGTAAATAATGCTAGGCTAATAACCTAGCATTTCTTTTATCTAGAAGAGTATTAAAAAAGGCTTGTAGAGGAAACAAGGTAATGTAAATTATCCTGGGGTGCAGGTACAAGGGTAAATTATTATGGGGTATTGCAAGATAGTTGTAAATTATCTTGGGGTACCCTTTTCGTATGCAAAGAAAAAGACCTCTCATG
>SVBO01000039.1 GCA_015058845.1 Erysipelotrichaceae bacterium | reverse complement strand
GAGAGGTCTTTTTCTTTGCATACGAAAAGGGTACCCCAAGATAATTTACAACTATCTTGCAATACCCCATAATAATTTACCCTTGTACCTGCACCCCAGGATAATTTACATTACCGAAAAAATTCAAAAAGTTTACAAATCTTTGCACATTTTCTCTCTAAATTTAAATAATAAATATAGGAGGAACAAAGAATGAAGAATAAAGAACTCATAAAAGATGAAAACTTTATACTTACCGAACAACAGTTTCAAGAGTATCAAGCAGTAAACCTAACCAATGATTTCATGTTTAGACAATGTATGAATGATGCGAAGATATTGAAAGGAGTGTTAGAAGAAATATGGAGTAAAGAGATAGGAGAATTAGTAGATATACAACAAGATCATCACATCCAACCTACGCAAGAGCATAGAAGTATATTCTGTGACATTTATGCTAGAGATAGTAAGGGAGATATTTATATCTTAGAGATGCAGCAATGGCCACAGAAAGAGTTACGAAAGAGAAGTAAATGCTATCAATCGATCAGTATCTTTGATCAATGTACTACTAAGAGAACTAAAGAAGAGAAGATAGAGTATTCTTCTGTATCTGAATGTTATATCGCATTCTTATGTTGCTTTGATGTATCAAAGGTATTTCAAACTATGAAGTTTCCTATTGTAGAAGAGATCCCTAAGACAGTGTATAGAAGTGATAGTATGATGTTTGTGGATCTTAACAATTACTCACTGATAGAGAACGAAAGACTACGAGAGTTATTTAAATTCATACTGAATAGTGATACACCTTTACACGCATCGTGGGATGTAGTACAATTATTGTGGGAGAAGGTGAAGGAGAAAAGGAGGAACAAGGATATGGCAGAAGATTTCTATATCAGTGAGGCTAGGTTAGAAGAGAGATTTAGAAATGGTTTTCGGATCGGTGAGGAAAGAGGTATTGCTATTGGTGAGCAAAGAGGTCGTAATGAAGGTTATGCTTCAGCGAATAGAGAGACAGTACTTAGGATGTATAACCAACAATTTCCAATCGATATGATCGCTAGAGCTGTGGATATGTCTAATCATGAAGTGTATGAGATCGTCGGTTCTAAACTACCATCTTGAATCACACCAAATATCTACCAAAATCAAAACAACAATACATAAAACAAGAGATGGATACCCATCTCTTTTAATTTCTAAAAAAATATTACAAAAATATAATTCTCCCACCTATTCAGTACTTTTGGGTGGGGACAAAAATCGACAAATTACTATAATAAAATTGTAAAAAGGGAAACTATACCCAAAATCAATACAAAGGAGGAACACTATGAGCAGATATAAAAAACTTACACTATTACACTCTAACGACATGCATGGAGACTTTACAGCAGAAGCCATCGATACAAGCCTAGTAGGTGGAGTAAGCATGCTATCTGGTTACATCGACAAAGTAAGAAGAGAAGAACCAAATACCTTATACTGCATTGCAGGAGATATGTTCCGAGGATCTGTGATCGATTCAGAATTTAAAGGATTGAGCACTATCGAGATCATGAATGCCATAGCTCCAGATGTCGTTACCTTAGGGAATCACGAAACAGATTATGGGATAGCCCACCTATTATTCTTAGAAAAGTGTGCAAAGTTCCCGATCATTAATGCTAACCTATACATCAAATCCAATCACACAAGACTATTCAAACCACAGATCGTCGTAGAAGTAGGTGGCATGAAGATCTTATTTATAGGAGTATTGACCGAAGAAGTAATGGCCCAAACAAAGAATGAAGCCATCATCGGATCCTTCGTCGATATTCATGAAGCAGCCCAAGAGATCGGTAAGATCTGTAACACCTATAACGCTATCGACATCGACTTAACAGTATTACTAACACATATTGGATTTGAAGAAGATAAGAAACTTGCTGAACAACTAGACCCAGCATGGGGAGTAGATATCATCATTGGTGGACATAGCCATACATTCATTGAAGAACCTGCTATCGTAAATAGTATCGCGATCGTTCAAGCTGGAACAGGAACAGATCAGATCGGACGCTTTGACCTAGTCATCGATACATATAATAACAATATCGAAAGTTATACTTGGCAAGCTGTACCGATCGATCAAAGCACATGTCCAAAAGATCCAGACATCGAGAAAGTTCTAGGAAACTATAAACAACACACAGATCAGAAATATGGAAGAACGATCACAAGGTTGCATAGAGCATTAAGCCATCCATCTAGGAACCAAGAAACAGAACTTGGAGGATTATTCTCAGATGCTGTAGCAGAGAGCCTAGGCTTAGATATCATGTTCTTTGGAAGTGGTAGTATTCGAAGCAAAGAAATGGGTCCATTGGTTCTATACAAAGATTTCATCGAATGTCTACCATATGATGACAGTGTCCATCTACTAACAGTCACAGGAGGGCAATTAAAGAGAATGCTACAATTCATGTTACGAGATGAAGTATGGCAAGGTGAACATAATGAGTTCTATCAGATCTCTAGACGTTTGAAAGTAGTCTACCATATTCCAAAGAGTGAGATCTTAGAACTAACATTTGATGAGGAACCAGTAGATGAAGATAAACTATATAAAGTAGGGATTCAAAAATATCATTACAACAACTTTACAGAATTCTTCAATGTTCCATTCGAAGAGATCGTAGCCATCAAGAAACCTCTCATCATCTCTACTTCTACAAATGATATTCTAGAAGAATATCTATCTACACACCAACACTTAGATAAAGAGATCGATGGCAGGATCACTCTCATTAGAAAATAGAAAGGAATACATATATGAAGAAAGTAATTAAAACATTACTATCTATAATGTTTCTAATATCTCTAACAGCCTGTACGATCAATATCTACACAGATGGCGAGAAACAAGGCTCACAACAACAAACTATCACCGACAACACTCAAGTCGATCCACTTGTAAAAGATGATCAGAATGGCCAAGAGGAACTAATAGAACAAAGTAATGATGAATTAGAGGAACTATATGCTAAGTGGAGTACGATCATAGGATATTGGAGTGCTACAGAGAATCGATATGCAGTAGTAGACATGGCAGATAACCATACCCTATGTTTCGAATATGGTATGTGGGAAACATCTTATTCCACAGGAGAAGCGAAAGTAACTAAGATCTTCTCTGAGCAAAAAGATCAACTCACAGCAGAGATCACCTATACCACATCAGAAAACAAAACAGTAGAAGAACAGATCCAGATCGACTTATCAGGATTAGATAGAGATGGGAAGATCCGAATCAAATACGGTGAAGAAGATTGGTATCAATACATGAAAGTAGGAGATACACGAGAAGAGGCCTTTGATACATACCTAGAGAATGCGTATCCACAAGAAGAACCATTCGATCCAAGTACAATAGAACAGACTTATGAAGAAAGAGAAGCCCTATTCGATCAATGGTATATGATCAGTGGCTATTGGAATAGCAATGATGGTAGATATATCGTACTAGATGCAGCAGATGCACATACATTATGCATTGAATATGGCATGTGGGATAGTGAATATTCAACAGGATATAAAGATGTATACAAGATCTATTCAGAAGCAGAGAATGAACTTACTGTGATCATCGACTATCAAAATAAAGAAAATGATATAAGTTATACGAAGATCAGACTAGACTTATCTAGTTATCTAAATAACGGTAAGCTTCAAATCAAGATCGATGATGATGCATGGTATCTATATATGCTAGGTGGTATGACACAAGAAGAGGCATATAATACATATTTAGATAGTTTAAATTATCAATAAGGAGGAGAAAGTATGAAGAAAACATTGGTATTTATTCTAAGCATTTTAATGGTATTATCTATGACAGCATGTAGTAGTGGTGGAGGCGGTGGCGGTTCTAGTGGTACAGTGAACCAAGGGCAAACGAATACACCGACAGTTAGTTTAAAAGATGCATCCATGGATAATTATAAAGAAGTAGTAAAGGAAGCATTTGGGATCGAGTTATATCTACCAGATAAATTTGAAGTAGCAAATGTAAATAGCCCTAATGGCGTAAATAACTTAGATATCATTATGACATATCCGTCAGACTATGATGGGAAAGAGATCCTAGAAGCATACTTCAATGAATGTAAAGACCTAGGCGTATACAAACAAAATATCAACTGGGATACATTAGCGATCAGTAAAGGGACACAATATACAGATTTTGAAACAATGTATGCTGCAGAAGTAACTTCTATTATGAACTTCTATTCTGTTATGTGGCTATATGACTACAATAATAAGAACGTTCAATTCTCTCTAACATTGGATGAAGGGCTTATGGAGATCAACTTCACATACGCTACATTGAATTATGAGATCGATATGGATGATTGGGTACCACAAGATGGACAAGGACCAGAAGGCTGGGTATGGCAAGAGGATCATGGCTGGATCACTGGGGTATGGGATAGTGAAGTATTACCAGAAAACTTCCCGAAAGAGATTCCTGGAGTCCGTGTAGAAGATACTACGTATTGGAGTTATGGAGCTGAGAGATGGATGGGTACATCTGTAGGCGATCTATACTTTGAAGATTATAATTTCGAAGAATGGGAACTAACATTCGATGCTACTAAAGAACAATTAGAACAATTCCAACAAGCGTTATTAGACAATGGGTTCTTAGGATCTAAAGATGAAGATTATAATAAGACATACTATGAAGTAACAGATGGTTATGTATATCTGCACTATGTAGTATACGAATCTGATCGTGAAGGATACGACCACAATGTATTCTGTGATATGACAGTGGTAGAACGTGAACATCCAGTAGAATTCGAAGGTTTCAAACTACCTACATTTGGTCTGTTTGATCATGAAGATCCAAATGATGCACAAGTATACGCATATGATGCAGATTTCAATGAGATCTATGATTATGAGTATGACTTTGCTAAGGGACAAAGCATTGGTGAAATGCCTCCATGGATCCTATATTGGTTTGGATATTCTGGTGTAAGTCGTGAGGAATATAATGCGTATATCGATGATCTAAGAGCTATGAACTTAGAGGAATGGGATGAGTATCATTACTATGACGAAGAGGATTATGTAGTAGTATTTAAATATGGAAATCATTACTATGGATGTTACTTCAACTTTGATGGAGTAGAGAATGGGGTAGACTTCGTGATCTCTTCTGATAGAGAATCTAGATTCTACTAATATTGATAAGAAAGGATGGAAAGATCATGTGTATAAGAAATACCAAAAGAATGCTCAGTCTATTACTTTCTTTAGCAATATGTATAACATTTACAGGATGTGGGGAGAGTGCTAACACTCCCCCTGATCCTATTGATCCATTACAACAAAGTGAACAAGACCTAATAAAACAGATCGAAGATCTAGCGAAAGAACAACAAATCGTACATACAGAATTAGATAAAGATTCGATCGGAGCGAATAGTCAATTGATCGCAACACTTGAAAAGAAGAGTGTAAAGTATGAATATCAATTAAAGAAAGAAGACTTTACAACATCCTTTGAATTAGAAGAGCGAGAGAGTGACAACTGGACACCGTTCATCGGTAGTAAAGATACTCAGTTTACTGTCTCTGATGATTCTATTATCGAATATGAAGCGGTACGTAAAACGATCTCCTTTACAGCTTCTAAAGAAGGAGAATGTGTCATTACAGCAATAAGTGGGGATAAGAGTGCTACAGCTTATGTAAAGGTGTACCCATTAGAAGATGAACGAGAAGGTAGTAATTCGGTAGGATACTATATGGCGGTGATTGCTACAGAACTACAACCATTAGATGAAGTACAGCGAGGAGAGTATATGTTATCTCTAGCTGACTATGTGGCAATACAACAAGCTTCTAGTCATGTCGATGGGAACTTGATCAATGCCATGGCAGCTGCTACGCTTATGTATCCGACTTCTTATATGATCAATAACTATGCATCCCTATTAATGGATCAACAACAATATGAGGAAGCATTACTATGGTTAGAACAAGCTAATACAGCAGATCCAGGAAATCCAGTGATCCTAACGAATATAGCAGAATGTAACTATGAATTAGGTCAGAAAGAGAAAGCTATGTCTTACGCCCAGCAGGCGATCAATTCTCAGAAAGACTTTGGCTTAGCTCATCTACTACAAGCGATCATCTATTTAGAACGAGGCGATCGAGAGGCTTTCATAGAGTCATTATTCAGATCTACGAAAACATGTTGGAGTGAAGTAACGACATATTTGATGAGAGAACTCTATGATTATGTAGTAGAATACAGAGATCGAAATGAAGTCATGTTGATCACGAAGGAACATCTAGAGATCTTAATGGAAGCAGTTGGATATGGTACAGAAGGAGGACCAGATAGTATAGATGGTCAAAAGATCTCCTTACCATTTCCGGCACCAGTAACCTCAGCAGCTCTAACAGCAGAAGAAAGTTATAGTGCTATGTCTAGTTCTATTGGTAATCAGATCGATGAGTTATATGGTGGACAGTTCAAGTATTATGAAAGCAGTAGTTCTCATGATGACCAAAGACATCGCTACATTGCTTTATTCCATATTGTATATTATGAACATTTGATTGAAAAGAAGTGTGGAAGTAATGCTTATATGGAAGAGTATAAAGCAAGAGAAGCTAGATTCTATGAAGATGCGAATTCAATGGCAGCTCTTGCAGATGAACAGATCGCTGAGATGTATGGAGAGTTCGTATACCATGCTGAACGTGGTACGGCTTCTATGTTGATCGCTCCATTTGATGATAGTCAAGACTGGATGGCCATGGCTGAGGAGTCAGCATTGTGGTTACAAGAGAATACTGAAGAGATGTTTGAAGAGATCTTGAAGATTCAACTTCAAACGGTAGAAGCAGCAGAAGATATGTGGCATACTACTTTACTTCAACTTGAAGAGATCAAGATGCAAGGATATGAGAAGAATACTCGTCCGATCTTAGAGGAATACTATGAGAAGATGTATAAGATCTTAAGTCATGCAACTGATGATGCTATGCGTAAGAACTTTGAGAAACGAGTATTGTGGATGATCAATCATGAAGGTATAGAAGTGCCTCTAGGCTATGCGGGGGCGGATAGAGATGAGGTAAATAGGTATTACTTCGAGAAATGGGCGCTCGCTACGCAATTAGAAAGTTACAAAGCAGAATTATTGAAAGCCCAGAATCAAGAAGTACAAGCCAATGCTCAACACGCACAACTAGAAAGAGCAAAAGCTCGCCGACAACAATGGGGCGATAACTATTCGATCGGTTTACCTCCATTAAGTCCGATCCAAGTACATATTGGAATGAATGATGGAAACTTAACATATGGCTATGGAGCATTTGGCCATACGATCATGTATGAAAGAAACTCAGAAACAGGTACTACTACACAAACGATCACATCCACAGTAAATACAGGTATCTTTGGTCTAGCTCAATTGAATCAAACTGTAGATGATATTGGTGACTTTATTGGATTAGTCGATAAAGTAGATAAAATCGATAAGTCATTGTCTACCTTAGAAAATCTATCTAAGTTTGCTAAGGGTACAGTGATCGGTGGTCTACCATCTTTTGAAGGTAGTGAGACAAGTGGTTCGATCAATGTATATAACAGAGATGGTGAATTGATCGATAGCTCTAGAGTAAACTCTCGCCAAGTAGGTGCAAGTTGGGGTCTACTAGGGGGTTCTGTAGAGAGTACAACGACTCAGAAAGCAAGACACAATGGATACTTAACAAATTCCTTCAATTCTTCTACGAAAGTAAAGATCAACTTAGCTGGTTTCTCTATGGAAAGAGAAGTAGAAGGTAGTATTCAGTAATTTAAACAATGTACACTCAATGTAAGGGTGTACATTTCTTTTATTTACGCTTTGAACTTTCCCAAATGATAGAAGTGTGGTACAATAACTAAGAATATAAAATTATATTAGAGGAGGAAATTACAATGGGAAATTGTTTAGTAGCACAATCAGGTGGACCAACATCTGTTATTAACGCAACAGTAGCTGGTGTTGTTAAGGCCAACCAATTAAATCCAATTTACGAAACAGTATATGGTGGATTACATGGGATCGAAGGGATCTTACAAGAAAGATTCGTAGATCTAACTAATATGACTGAAGAAGAGAATCGTATCCTTCGTCAAACTCCATCATCTGCATTAGGTTCATGTCGTTATAAGTTAAAAAGAGATAATATTGCAGACTTCGAAAAGTTATTCGAGATCCTTAAGAAGTATAATATCACTACTATGTTCTATACAGGTGGTAATGACTCTATGGATACAGTACTAGCATTATCAGAATATGCTGAGAAACACGGTATCACAGGACACCAATTCGTAGGTTGTCCTAAGACTGTAGATAATGACTTAGTTGTAACAGACCACTGTCCTGGATATGGTAGTGCTGCTAAGTTCATTGCCAATACTACATTACAAACATGGTTAGACGTAAACGTATATACACGTGAAGAAGTATTCGTTCTTGAAACTATGGGGCGTGATGCTGGTTGGTTAGCTGCTTCCGCATGCTTAAGTGGTAAAGTAGATGTGCTTGTATTACCAGAAGTAGTATTCGACAAAGAGTTATTCTTAGAACAAGTTAGAAAGTGCGTAGCAGAAAAGAATAAATGTTATGTAGTAGTATCAGAAGGTGCTAGATTTGCAGATGGTACATACATCGCAGCAGCTGAATCTAAGGGAGATGGCTTTGGCCATGCTGTATTAGGTGGAGCTGGTCATGCAGTTAAGGAAATGATCTTATCTAGTGGAGCAGCTAAACGTGTTAAGGTACAAGACTTAAGTACAGCACAACGTTGTCATGCTACAGACCAATCATTAACAGATGTAGAAGAATCATTCCGTCTAGGTATGTCTGCTCATATGCGTTCACAAGATCCTACATTCACTGGTATGATGGTAGGTCTAAAGCGTCTAGATACTCCTAAGTATGAAGTAGAATTCGTAGCAGTACCTGCTGGTGAAGTAGCTAATAATGTTAAGAATGTTCCTGCTGAATGGATCCTTCCTAACTATGCAGGTGTAACACAAGAAGCATTAGACTACATGCGTCCATTAGTAGAAGGTCAACCAGTGATCGAATACGAAAACGGATTACCTAAGTACACTACACCATTCCAATATCGTTAATAGTAAATAAAACTTCTCATAATATATGGGAAGTTTTTGTATCTCTAAAGTATATTACTAATCAATACATTAAAAAGACACAGCATCAACTGTGTCTTTTACGTCTTCAACTATTGAATAGGTAGATTTGAAAGATCACTAGGTAGTTGGATACCACTAGTATCTAATTGCTTTAATTGCTCTAAGATATCAGCAATATCGCCAAACTGTTGTAACTCCTCAAATTGACTTAAGATACCAGATTCAGTCAACTTAGTAATATCCGTCCAATTCTTGATATCTAGACCAGACATACTATTGATCGCATCTAAGATATATGTACTAGCCCATTGTACTAAGAAGAATACACCTGCTCCTAATACAGCAGCGATCAATAACCATAGTAACATAGCCCTAGCAAAGTTCTTCTTAGATTTATTCTTACCAACTATTGCATTCAAGATACATAGTACCCAACCCACTACTGGAATAGCATATAAGAACATCTTACTGAAATAGAACCCTACTCCTACTGTCTCATCTAGATCCTCTCTCACAGGCGTTTCTGCCACCTTAGGAGCCACTTGAGGAGTTGGTTGAGGTCTAGGTACCTCTACTACTTTAGGAGCCACAGTAGGCTCTACAGACTCTATCTTAGCCCCGCATTCTGTACAGAATGTTACACCCTCAGGGATCTCTTTACCACAACTTGTACAAAACTTACTCATACATCCACCTCCATTATTGAACCTTCATAATACTGATACTGATCACACCATTCGTAAGATCAGTCAACTGTACATTTACTCCATTATACGTACGATCAATATACCCACTCTTCTTAAACTTCTCAGCAGTATCTTCTCCAAAACCAGCTTTCGCTAACTTCTCAGCATACGCGATCCCCTGTTCCAGTGACCACTCTACCTCTACTGCATATAATGAACCGATCTCACTAGCCCTAACGACCTTACTTCCCTCAGGAGTAGGAACTAATGCTGTATATTCATTCACAGGCCAATCGAGTGTACCTTGTTCCACTGCTTTCTGTGTATTCCTTGCAGCATCTTTGCCAATAGCGAATACTTCTGACCAATCAGAATAGATATTCTGATCTGAAGTAGTGGCCATGAAACGAGCTCTGAAATAGATCGTATGATTTGCTAGATCCAAGAACCCATTTCCCGCATCATCTACTCCATACGTAATATGATCATATCTTTGACTACTTGGCATAGTGTAATTAGAACGTAAGATCCCTACTTGAATTACTTCCTCATTCAAGAAGCTATTAACTGATTGTCCATAATCCCATGTTAACCAATCGACCCATTCATTCTTCTCATTACATTTCCAATCATTGGTAGAGTCGATCGACCAGTCTACTTGTAATGTTAGATATTCAGACTTAGGGATATCGATCGCATCTAGTGTCTCTTGTGGTACTTCTACAGTAATAATGATCTCATCTGTAAAGTCTAGATAGAATGCTGGTACCTCATCATCTAATTGAGCCTTAACTGATGTTGGAGCTAGCAGTTCATCGACCACTCTACCATCTAGATCTACCCATATCGCAGGACGGATCCCTTGTAAAGACCATACTTGATTCAATTCTTCTTCTAAGACTCCTTCAAAACTAACACCAGCAGCATTCTGTAAAGTACTACCAGAAGTTCTTAACCACCAAGCATCAGGCCATTCACGTCCATTACTTAGACCATCTAATTCATCTAAGATCTCTTGCTCACTTTGATCAGTAATAGTAGTGATCATCTTAGCAAGCTCCTTCATATATTCTTCTGAGAAATCATAACGAGACTGTCTACTTTCCTCATCTTTGAAATACTTCTGTGCTTCCTCATAAGATAATAAGAATACTTTATCCTTGGTATTCTCACTCTCACCTACTTGAGAGATAGGATTAGCAGGATTTGAAATATCACTTTCTAGAATATACTTTTGTTGTTCCTTAGTGAATGCACCTTCATAGAACGAACCATTCAACCACTCACGAATATCACTATCTTCCCATGTTACATCTACCATTACATCAGAATCATATACCCAATGAGCAATAATATCCTTGGTAATAAGCAATGCTCTATCATTCACTTCATCTACATCTAACGTGATCCATTCGATATCTAGTCCCTCAAAAGAACCATGCTGAACAACATCTCCTACCTTTTCTACAAGACCCTCTTCTACCATCACTGGATCCTCTGTACTTGGTACCTCTACCTTCAATAGATCAATAGCACCACCACCATTACTATTAAAGTTAATAATGATCTTGTACCCCTTAACATTCGTACCCTCATACCACACAGCAGCATTCGTAACATCTTCACTCTCAGTCGCTACATCATATACGAAACCAGCCTCTTTGACCTCTTCCACATACTGCTTAATAGTCTCCTCATTTGCTCCATAGAACGTAGCTCTATACCCATCCGTGATCTCATTAGTGAATAATGATACTTCAGGTACAGGATATTGGTCTAAGTATTCCTTGGAAATATTCTGATTCCAATCACTATTATCTACTGTATCTGCAGGTACAGTATTGGGTTGTACATCCATAAGTTCTAGTAACTGTGTATCACTTAGATCTACTAACTCTTGTTCTTTAAATAACTGGATCGTAATATGCGCAATGATCGCATCACCCTCTGTAAGCACGATATCATAGTATCCTGACTCATTCACATCACTAGGTACAAATACCTCACCCCAGATAGAATCACTCTCTGTAGGAGCCTGTAGAACTGTCATAGCCACATTCTTACTATGTAAAGTATCCATACTCATACTCTCATACTCACTAGGTTCTTCTAAGTGTTCCATGACAAAGACTGTAAGCTCTGTAGCATCACTCTCTACATAGAACTCGATCTGTTCATTTAGTTCAAAAACACTACGGACCTCTGTAGTAGCCAAGTCACGACCATTGATCCCCACTGTATCAGTCCCTACTACATTCCCATCTAATCTAAGTCCTTCAATACGTATATCTTCTACCAGACTTACTAACTCACCTAATTCCACTTTCTGATCATTTACTTCCAGTGGATCATTTCCTGTATTTCCTTGCTCCTTACTAGACGAATCACCACATCCAGTCAGAGAAACAACCATCATGAATGCTAATACCATCGCATACAATCTCTTCATATCATCACCTCGATCTACTGATTCTTTCATCTGTTACTACATTTCCATCATCGTATAATCATCCGGGATCTCGAATAATTTCGCATCTACGTTCTTATCGAACTTAATGATCTTCATCATATATGTCTCACCTTCT
>SVBO01000038.1 GCA_015058845.1 Erysipelotrichaceae bacterium | reverse complement strand
CTACCTCCCTGAAACATATTCTTCATATTACGAGATATGATCAGTCCACAGTCTTGTAATACTTCAGTATCATGTCCCGTAGATCGTAACATATCTTTCAATATCGCATGTCCTATTCCCGATAGATCTCCTGTGACTACTAAGTCATAGTCTTCGAAATTGGTCTTAGTATTCTTGAAATGTGTGGTGATAGTATCATACGCTGCTAGACTCATAGGTGTTCCCATATCATTCACATCTCTTTGTTCTCCGTCTATGATCTTACCGATGGTAGCTGCTTTCACATGAATATTCTGTTTCTTATTCGTTAATATCACAGCACCAGCTCCACTCACTGTAGTGGTAGTCGTATTTCGCTTCTGGATCCCATATTCATTCGGATAGCGAAATTGTTTCTCTGCACTAGCATAATGAGAAGCGGTGGTTGCGATCGTCATTTGTTGGGTATAGGTACTAAGTAATGATGCGATAGCGATGCTTAACGCACTGTTAGAACAGGCTCCATAGACCCCAACGGAAGGTGTATTCAGATCTCTAAATACATAATTGGTAGTCATAAGTTGATTCATGAGATCGCCTCCTACTACAAATCCAATATCACTGATCTTGATACCGGCTTTTGCTAAGGCTTGATGAATTGAACTTCTCATCAACTCTTGTTCCGCTTTCTCATAGCTTTCTTTCGTACAGTATAAGTCTTGATAGTATACATCGAATTGACTGCCTAATGGTCCATTGGCTTCATCATTAGTCACTGATGTAGCATAATTGAGAACATATACATCATGGAATAGAAGTGTATTCATAGGAATATATACCTCACGAAGCTTACAATATACGCACTTACTACTCCATACGTTAGCACTGATCCCGCTAACTTAAACATATTCGAACCAATCCCAAAGATCAATCCCTCACTTTTACTCTCTAAAGCACTACTACACATACTATTTGCGAAACCAGTAATCGGAATAAAGATTCCTGCTCCTAGATACTTAGCGATCTTATCATAGATCCCCAGTCCAGTCATAATACATGTAATAAATATAACAGTAATGACCATGGGAGTGATGGCTTCTTTGGGTGTTAGGTCAAATAAGTAAACATAATAATCTAGGATCAATTGTCCTATTATAGAAATGAGCCCACCTCCTATAAATGCTGCTATCGCATTCTTAATGGGTGTTCCTTTAGGAATATGTTTTTTCTTGATATCATTGAGTGATCGCATATTTGTTACCTCCGTTAGTAGTATGGGAGATATTAGCAGAGGTAATACATAAAAAGTGGTGTATATTGCATACACCACTTACTCTTAACGGAATGATTTCTTGAACTTCTCGAAGAAGCTTTCCCCATTCTTACTAGAAAGGTTACGTAACTTCTCATATAGTTCTCTTTCTTGCGAAGATAACTTAGTTGGTACCTTGATCTCAATGTGTACATATTCATCTCCAGTGTAAGAACCACGAACATCCTTAACACCCTTTCCACGAATACGTAACTTTTGACCATGTTGTGTACCTTCTGGAATATTAACTTCCACATCTCCATATGGAGTAGGAATATCTTTCTTACAGCCTAATGCAGCATCAGCTACATCTAATGGAATAGTTACATGGATATCATTTCCTTCTCTTGTAAAGTACTCATGACGACCCACAATGATCTCTAGATATAGATCTCCATTAGGACCCCCATTATATCCACGTTCACCCTTACCACTTACACGTAATTGTTGACCAGATTGAATACCAGCAGGGATCTTGATATCTACCTTAACAGTTTTATGAATATATCCATCTCCATGACATGCTGAACACTTACGTTTAATAGACTTACCAGTACCACCACACTCAGGACATGTAGTAGTATTCATCATAGTACCAAACATAGTACGTTGTGCTTGTTGAATAACACCTTTACCACCACATTTACCACATACAGAGATATCTTCTTTACTATACGCACCACTACCATGACAATCAGAACACTCTTCATCCACAGCCACAGTGATCTCTTCATTCTTACCAAATACAGCATCCATGAAATCGATCTTTAATTGCATATAACGATCTTTCCCTTTACGTGGACCAGTAGAAGCTCTACGAGAACCTCCACCACCACCGAATCCTCCACCAAAGAATGATCCGAAAATATCATTTAGATCCTCGAAATCAGTGAATCCACCACTGAAACCACCAGCACCAGCACCATTCATACCAGCATGACCAAATTGATCATACGTAGCACGTTTTTGAGGATCGGATAGTACTTCGTTAGCTTCATTGATCTCTTTAAATTTCTCTTCTGCCCCAGGTTCTTTATTCACATCTGGGTGATATTTCTTTGCTAATGAACGATAAGCCTTCTTGATCTCAGCATCAGTAGCATTTTTACTAACTCCTAAGACCTCATAATAATCTCTCTTATCTGCCATTCTTATACCTCCTGAATTTAAGCAACAAAGCCCAGTATATACTAGGCCTTGTTATTTTGAAAAGTTACTATCTCTTTTCTTGATAATCAGCATCTACTACATCATCATCGTTATGAGCAGATCCTTGCGCACCACCTTGAGCACCTTGAGCCGCTTGTTGTTGGTACATAGCAGCAGACATCTCTTGAGCAGCCTTTTCTAACATATCAAGTTTAGTCTTTAGAGTTTCCATATCATTGTTATTCAATGCAGTTTGAAGCTCATCACGTAACTTAGTTACTTCTGCCTTTTGGTTAGCATCTACCTTATCACCCATATCATTTAATGAGTTATCGATTTGGTTGATGAATTGCTCAGCCTTATTCTTTAATTCAGCTTCTTCACGCTTCTTATCGTCTTCAGCCTTATTAGCTTCAGCTTCTCTTACCATCTTCTCGATATCTTCTTTACTTAATCCTGAAGAGTTTGTAATAGTAATAGATTGAGACTTACCAGTACCCTTATCACAAGCACTTACGTGTACGATACCGTTAACGTCGATATCGAATGTTACTTCGATTTGAGGGATACCACGACGAGCTGGTGCGATACCATCTAACTTAAACATACCTAATGTCTTGTTATCAGCAGCCATTGGACGTTCTCCTTGTAGAACATGGATATCTACAGCTGGTTGGTTATCTGCAGCAGTTGAGAAGATCTGAGACTTACTTGTTGGAATAGTTGTATTACGAGTGATCAATGTTGTCATAACACCACCCATAGTTTCGATACCTAATGATAATGGAGTAACGTCTAGTAATAATACATCCTTAACATCACCAACGATTACACCACCTTGGATAGCAGCACCCATTGCTACTACTTCATCAGGGTTTACAGACTTATTAGGTTCTTTACCTAATTCATTACGAATAGCTTCTTGAACAGCTGGAATACGTGTAGAACCACCTACTAATAAGATTTGGTGTAAGTCATTCTTAGTTAGACCAGAGTCTCTTAATGCTTGACGTACTGGAGTGATTGTACGTTCTACTAAGTGCTTAGTCATTTCATCGAACTTAGCACGAGTTAATGTTGCTTCAAAGTGTAATGGACCATTTGCACCAGCTGATAAGAATGGTAAGCTGATTTGAGTGCTGACCATAGCAGATAGGTCTTTCTTAGCCTTTTCTGCAGATTCTTTCATACGTTGCATAGCCATCTTATCGTTAGATAGATCTACACCATTTTCTTTACGGAATTCAGATAACATCCAATCCACGATCACGTTATCGAAGTCATCTCCCCCTAGCTTGTTATCACCAGCAGTTGCTAATACTTCGAAAGTACCATCAGCAAGATCAAGGATAGATACATCGAATGTACCTCCTCCTAGGTCATATACTAATACCTTTTGTTCGATATCAGTCTTATCCATACCGAATGCTAGAGCAGCAGCAGTTGGTTCATTGATGATACGTTCTACTGTAAGACCAGCGATTGTACCAGCATCTTTAGTTGCTTGACGTTGAGCATCGTTGAAGTATGCTGGAACTGTGATTACTGCACGTGTGATAGGTTCTCCTACATAGTCTTCCGCATATTTCTTTAGATATTGAAGGATCATAGCGGATAATTCTTGTGGAGTATGATCCTTACCATTTACGAATACTTTCTCATTAGATCCCATTAAACGCTTAATAGAAATAACAGAATCCTTGTTAGTTACTACTTGACGCTTAGCAGCATCGCCTACGATACGTTCACCATTCTTGAATGCGATTACTGATGGAGTAGTACGATTTCCTTCTGGATTAGGAATTACTTTAACTTCTCCGCCTTCCATAATTGCTACACAGCTATTTGTTGTACCTAAGTCAATACCAATAATTTTGTTACCCATATTTAATATTCCTCCTATTTATTAGATTAATTACTCACTTACTTTGACCATACTAGGACGGATCAAACGATCCTTTAGGATATAACCCTTTTGGAATTCTTGAATGACCATATCACTCTCTACACCTTCCACTTTCTCTGCCATAATAGCATTATGGAAGTTAGGATCAAATGGTTTATCCAAGGCTTCGATCTGTTCAACGCCTTCTTTCTTAAGAGCACCCATTAGTTGATCATATATCATCTTGAACCCAACTTGATAATTCTTAAGAGCTTCATCTTCTGTTGCTGTACTCAATGCTCTTTCGAAATTATCGATAGCTGGTAAGATATCTAAAGCAAAACTTTGGATACGATACTTCATATTCGTATCAAAGTCTTGCTGAAGACGCTTTTTGCGATTCTCTGCATCCGCATATGCTTTGTAGTAATCGTTCTTAGCTTCAGTTAGTTGCCTCTTTAATTCTTCGATCTCTTTTGTAAGTTCTTCGATCTTAGCAGCTGCTTCATCTACTACCTCAACAGTAGCTTCTTCTACAACTTCACTTTCTTCAACGATCTCTTCTACTTTCTCATTCATAGTTTCACTCATCATCATTCTCCTTATCATTGAACAATCTTTCAATTGCATCTGTCATATACTCCATAAGTCCAATTACACGATCATATTCCATACGTGTAGGACCCATTACCATCAATTGCCCTTCCTCGTTATCATTCACACGGAAACGACTACTTACGACCGTAACATCCTCTACATCAATGTATTCTCCACTTTCGCCGATACTTACATTAACACCTTTCTTCTGATGCTCGAATCTTCTCCAAACACTATCATTCTCCATGATCTCCATCAGCTTTCTGACTTTCTCAATATCATGGAACTCAGGTTGGTATAACATATTGTTCTTACCACTGAAGTAATAGTTATCACTCTCTGAATTAAACTTCAAGAATGCTTTCAAGAACGCTTGGAATAAAGCTTCATGACGTTTAACATGTTCTGCTAAGACTGGTTCTAATTCTGTCATCTTAGCAATAATATTACTGATCGGTGTTCCTACTAGTCTATCATTTAGAATATCACAGCATGACTTTAGGTCATCAACTGCTACTTCCTCATCAAATTGGAATAAACGATTCTCTGTATGTCCCTTATCCGTAATGAATACGGCTACTGCACTCTTCTCATCGATCGGGAATAACTTAATATGTTGTAGACATTGCTTATGTGAATCAGGACCTAATACAAGTGATGTAAGATTCGTCATTTGTGATAAGATATCACCACATCTCTTGATCACTTCATCGATCTCTAGATCTTTATCTAATACTAATTGAAGAGCAGCTTTCCCAGTCTCATCGACCTTCTTCTCCATTAGATTCTCAACATAATATCGATACCCTTTCGCACTTGGTACACGACCACTAGAAGTATGTGTCTTTTCTAGATAGCCTAAGGTTTCTAATTCCGCCATATCATTACGAATAGTAGCAGAAGAATATGGTAGGTTGTATATACTCATCAATGTCTTAGATCCAACTGGTTCAGCTGTCTTGATGAACTCATCCACGATAGCCTTGAATATGATCAATTGTCTCTCCTTCAGCATACATACACCTCCTTAGCACTCTTTTAATCGATTTGCTAAGGGTATTATATGACACACTCTTAGCAATGTCAACACCAAAGTGCTAAGAAATTTAAATAAAATACGGAGATAGGGTTAGTATCTCCGTTATGTATATAGTCTTACTCAAAAATAGCTTTGATCTTCTTACTGAGATCATCTAGTAAGAATGCTTTAGATCTCTCCCAAGTATCAAAATCTTTTAATTCGATCACGAAGATTCTTGTAAACTCTTCGATCAAATAAGCTACCTCATGTAATTTATCTTCATATAGAATAGAAATCGTACCAATATCCACTAAGGTATGCGCACATTGTGCCATGATATCTTCTATAATATATTGACATTGTTCTTCGTTATACACTTCACTGATGTTATCGAAGCTCTCGGAGTTGATCAGATGAGAACGATATAATGTAATGAAATATTCAAAGTCATCATCATTCTTAGCTGGTAATAGTTCAAATAACATTCTGAAGAATACATACCATTCGAAATCAGAATGCATAAAGATCAGGAAGGCTTTAGATATGATCTGAGTAAAGCGATCTTCTGATACGATATCTTGTTTAAATTCGATCGCTGATTCAAAGTCAACCTGTCTATTCTTGATCTCTTGGATCTTTTCTTGTAGATGTAGGAATACTGTTTTCTCAGAGATCACGAACTCACTTTGTTGTCGGTTATATAAGAAATCGCTTAGGATATCACATGTTTTCTTGAAGTTGATGGTGAAACCTATGGATTCCTTGATCTTATCTATAAATAGATCATTGATAGACTTGGCAATAACACGTTTGATCGCATGTTCATCTAATTCACGTTTCTTATGACTTTGAAACTGCATTTCATTGTAGATGATGTTTAATTGAGAGTCGATGCTTGTTAGAGAGTTACGTACAGTAGAGAGCATATCTGTCATGAATACGTTATTTAAAGAATAGTGATTGTTCTTATATACGATCTTATGTTCGATCTCGCTCCAGAATGTATATACCATCGCTTTGATCTGTAGTTCAAAGTTGATCTTCTTACCATTGATCACGCAATACCCATCGATACGATAGATCGTATATCCATTCTTTTGAAGTTGTGGTTGTGGGGCACTTAGGTCTAATAAGATATCGGGATAGTCTGGATGATAGTATCTTCCTTCTGCTCCTTTTACTTTAAATAATGACTTGATCAGATCAAATACGATCCTTTCATCTTTAATGAATTGACACTTGATCGTGATCCCCACGATATCATGTAAGGAATCTAAGATCTCTTCACTAGATTCCACATGTTGGTATAACTTATAGCGAACGATCTTTTCTCTCAAACTTGTTAATGTCTTAATACGAGATGACATTTCGACGATACGATCTTCACTGGATTCTAAGACTCTTCTCATACAGTGAATGATCCTCATTTCTGCTTCTTGATATTCTCTTTCATGAAGCTTCATTAAGTCACAAGTTTGATCTAGAAGATCAAATAACTCTAGGCGCATACAACCCCTTCTTTCTCTATACTAATCGCAATCCCTTAGGATAATGGTTCTTACATTGAGCCTTGCTCTTCTTTATAAATCCTAATACATGACCATGTACACATACAGCTCCATAACCATTGAAATCTACTTCCTCACAAGTGATCTCATTTCCTTTCAAATACTGTACTACACGTTCATCATGAATATCTAAATTTATTTTCTTAGTCAGTTGATCGGCAAATGCCATATAGAAATGATGATGTGGTCTAAAGTGATTCTTCTCTACACTACCACATAATACACCACAGCGAACGATATGTAGATCATCGAATGCTGGCATTTGAATACTCCAATAATATAAGGAATTCTCTACCATAAAGAAACGCTTCTTATTCTCCTGATAGAACTCTTCACTAAGTTGCTCTACTAAGAATGCTGTGATCTCTTTCGTAACAGGACTCCCTTTGATACACTTATATACCCTAGCATCACATTCACCCACTTTACGCATTCTAGCAATGAAATGTCCCTCTCCCGTATCCATTGGATAGATACGACGTACTAAGGTATGATCGATTCCTTCTACATTGATACCAGGTCGTGTGATCGCTATTTGTGGATCGATCAATTCCATATCTGGATGTTCTGCTAAGAAATCTCTGATCACATATTCATTCTCTTGTAGTGAGAAAGTGCAAGTGGAGTATACTAACTCTCCGCCTTGTGCTAGTGCGATATAGGCAGAATCTAGGATCTCTTTTTGTCTCTTAGCACAACTATCAACATGTTCTAAACTCCAATGATCAATAGCTTCATGATCCTTATGGAACATTCCTTCTCCAGAACAAGGAGCGTCTACTAACACCTTATTGAATACTCCTTCATAATACGTACATAGCTTTTGCGGATGTTCATTCACAACAAGTGTATTTCTAGCTCCAATACGCTCTGTATTCGATAATAAGATCTGCGCACGATTCTTTACATATTCATTAGACACTAAGAATCCCTTTTGATTCAAATACCCACTGATCTGCGTAGACTTCCCCCCAGGAGCAGCACATAGATCTAATACACGATCTCCTTCTTGAATATGCATAGCCTCTACTGCACACCCTGCACTAGCATCTTGCATATAGAATAATCCCCCTAGATGATATGGATGATTACCACTTACTTCATCTCCTACTGAAAAGTGATACTGAGATACACTGGTTTCTTGTAGTGGATATGGAAAGATCTCTTTAAATTTATATACACTTATACGTAATGGATTCACGCGTACATATCGTGTTACAGGGGCATCGAATGTTGCTTTAAATGCCTCAAAGTCTTCTGTAGTCATATATGTCTGCATACGTTTCATGAATGTATCTAACATATTAATTCTCCTTAAAGTATGATCTAGCGATTATACAATCTTGTGTAATGGCTTGTTGTAATTGTTGGATCGTTTCAAACTTCTGTTCATTTCTGATATATTGATATATTCCTAATGTGATCGATTCATCATAGATCTTCTCTTGGAAGTCTAAGATATGAGCTTCTATGGATACATGATCTTGATGATTGAATGTAGGATTATATCCGAAACTGATCACTGTGATATATGTATGATTATGTACTTGGATCTTTCCTAGGTATACGCCTACTTTAGGAACTATATAATTCCCCTCTAATTGGATATTTGCTGTTGGGAAACCGATCTCTCTACCCTTCTTACGCCCATGGATCACTTTACCATGTAATGTATAGGGTCTACCTAATAATGCCTGTGTTAGTTCCATATTCCCATGCATGATCGCATTCGAGATACGTGTAGAGGATATCTTTTCTTCTAGATACTGGATCTCTTCTATTTCCTCGACTTCAAATAGGTCTGCTTGACGAAGAGTCTCTACATTGCCACTTCCTTTATACCCAAAGTGGAAATCATACCCACATACTAGATAGTTTACATGTAAGGGTCGAATGATAGATTCTAGGAATTCACTAGGAGATAATGTTGCCATTTCTTTCGTAAAATCTAACATTAAGAAATAGTCAAAACCCATATCTTCAGCCCATCTTTGACGATCTTCCATGGTAGAGATATGAGGTACTTCTTTACGATCTATACCTTTAATAGTGACCCATGGATCTGGATCAAAGGTAATGATAGCACTCTGTAAATTCTTTACCTTAGCATTGTGTAAAGTAGCATTAAAGAGACTTTGGTGACCCTTATGAAAGCCATCAAAGTACCCTATACAAGCAACTATACCACTCTCTATTCTCTCTACACTTCCTAAAGAAATCAAACGTATCTCCATCTACCATAGACCTCTTTCACATTTATATAGATCGCCTTCTTGACGAATATATACTGCCAATGCTTCCTGATCATCTCTTACTAACACAAGATCATCCTTACAATTCTTGAAATATAAACTCTTCCCATTCAATAACTTCTTCTTCATCACTTCATCTACATAGACACAAGGCATACCAGATAAAGCCTCAGTCACTGAAAATAAACGATACTCTCCCTTAGCAACTTGTTCTAATGTAGAACAATCCTCTAACTTAAAACAACCTACCCTAGTTCTTGTTAATTGCTTCATATGTCCCAGTGTACCATACTTTCTAGCTACATCAACACAGATGGTACGTACATAAGTACCCTGCGAACAATCGACAATGAATTCTACCTCATCTCCATCAATAGATACCAATTCGAAATTCGTGATCTCTATTTCTCGTACAGGACGCTCTACTTCAATACCTTCTCTAAAATATTCGTATAACTTTCTACCATTGACCTTTACAGAAGATACCATAGGAGGTTGTTGTAAACTCTTTCCCAGCATACTAGCAAAGATCTCACGTAACTTATCTTCATGTAAAGGAAGTTCTACCATGCAGGAATGTACAACCTCTCCATCACTATCCTCAGTCGTAGTCTCAGATCCAAACTTCATTACCCCATGATATTGCTTAGACTTATCTTCCATAAAGCGCATAGCCTTAGTTGCATTCCCTAAGAAAATACAAAGTACTCCATCCACATTGGGATCTAATGTACCACTATGCCCGATCTTACGCATACCTAATATTCTTCTAAGACGATTCACTACATCATGACTCGTCATACCTTTTTCTTTCTTAACTAAAATCATTCCATCCATTTCAAATCACCATCAGTATTATACCTTAAAACTAACCAGAATACCATCACAAACTAGAAACACTCTATCATATAGAGCAACTTCTTCATGATTCGCTAACATATTTCTAGTATTATGTTGTATAATACTATCAGAAAGAAGGAATTATTATGAATATTAATGAAAAGCAAGTAAAAGAATATATTACTAATATCTTTGGGATCGATTCTCCTACTGGTTTCACACATAAGATGATCGAGTATCTGCAAGAGGAAGCTAAGTCTATGGGATATGAGACTAGTATTTCTCCTAAGGGAAACTTATTGATCGAAGTTAAGGGAGAGGATCATTCATTTAAGCGTGCAACTAGTGCGCATGCGGATACATTAGGGTTGATGGTACGTAGTATCAAGGGTAATGGTGCATTAGCGTTTACTAGGATCGGTGGTCCTATTCTACCAACATTAGATAGTGAATATTGTCGTGTGTATACTAGAGATGGTAGAGTATATACAGGTACGATTCTTTCTACTTCTCCTGCTGCGCATGTACATAAGGATGCTTCTACAGCGCCTCGTAATGAGGATACAATGGAAGTGCGTATTGATGAGGTCGTAAAGAGTAAGGAAGATGTGGAGAAGCTTGGGATCAGTGCTGGTGATTTTATTTGTATTGATACTAAGACTACGATTTGTGATAGTGGGTATGTCAAGACTCGTTTCATTGATGATAAGATGAGTGTTGTCATTCTATTTACTCTTCTTCGTCATTACTTTGAAACTGGTGAGAAGCCTAAGTATGATACTACTTTCATTATTACTGTGTTTGAGGAAGTGGGTCATGGTCTAGCTCATTTACCTAGTGATATTCAAGAGGTCATTGCGGTAGATATGGGTTGTATTGGATTAGATCTTAATTGTACTGAACATGATGTATCTATTTGCGCAAAGGATTCTTCTGGTCCTTATGATTATCATATTGTTTCTAAGATGATCGAGTTAGCTAAGAAGTTAGAGTTACCGTATGCGGTAGATATTTATCCTATGTATGGTAGTGATTGTAGTGCTGCTTTAAGTGGTGGTAACAATATTAGAGGTGGTTTGATCGGTACGGGTGTGTATGCAAGTCATGGTATGGAGCGTACTCATTTGGATGGTGTTAAGGCTTCTATTAAGTTATTACATGCGTATTTAGGTCAATAATAGGAAAGGGATCCTGAGGGATCCCTGTTTTCATATCATTCCATATTTTCTCTTATAAGTTCTTCGATCGATCTAGGAGTACGTAACTTACTACGATCTATTCTAGTAGGATATAGAATTATACCATGATCTTCTAGCTTTGCAAATAATTCAATAAAAGCAAAGGAATCTAGTAGTCCACTTTCAAATAAATCAAAGTCTGGTTCGTAAACATGTTCATCTTCACATATTTCATATAATAGATCTGGAATAGGGATCATAGTTCTAGTAACCTCCTTCTATCGATCTTTCCATTTGGATTGATCGGTAATGTATCTAATACTTTAAATTGTTTGGGTATCATATATGGAGGTAGATACTTCTCTAACTCCCCTTTCACATACTCAACTGAACGATCTCTTTCAAGTACCAGAAATGCTTTGATCATCTTTACAGTATACTCATCTTGATATCTAGCAACCACTGCACATTCTCTTACCCCAGGTATCTTGTATAAATTGCTTTCAATATCACTTAGTTCTATACGATAGCCTTTGTACTTGATCTGAGAATCTTTACGTCCTTTGCAATATAGTAAACCATCTTGAATATATCCAATATCTCCTGTACGGAAACAATGGATATCACTCTCCTGATGACAATTGCTTGAATGGGAGTCAAGATATTCGCCAAAGACACTTTCTCCTTTCAATAAGATCTCATCATTCTCGATCATGATCTCTACAGCAGAAGTAGCAACATCCCCACATGGTAATATCTCATTCTCTAACATATCTTTCGTTATACATATTGCAGATA
>SVBO01000037.1 GCA_015058845.1 Erysipelotrichaceae bacterium | reverse complement strand
CACAACTAGCTATGCACTCATCTTTCGAGTGTGCAGGTGTTAAGGATGTGGAGTACATGATCCAAGCCTTAACAGCATTCTACAGTGCCCATATTTCTAAGGTAGATGATACATATTATCAAATTCAGTATTAATGATATAGGAGGGATCTAGTAGTATTCCTCCTTTTCAAATCTTATCTATCATTTTCGAAAGTTATTTCTTGCCATTCTTATAGAATTAGTGTAAACTTGATACGTTATATAATTTAGAAAGAGAGAAATCAATGGATATTACAAATTTCAATGAATTAAATATAAGTGCTCCTATTCTAAGAGCTCTAGCTGAACTAGGATATGAGAGCCCAACGCCGATCCAACAACAAGCTATTCCTCTAGCATTAGAGAGAAAAGATATTATCGGTCTAGCCCAAACTGGTACTGGTAAGACATGTGCTTTCGGACTTCCTTTACTAGAACAGATCGATGTGACTAGTGATAAGGTACAAGCAGTGGTTGTAGCACCTACTAGAGAGCTTGCTATGCAGATCACGAATGAGTTACGTAAGTATTCTCAATATATGGAAGGGATCCGTATGCTTACGATCTATGGGGGAGAGTCTATTGAGAAGCAGATCTTAGCGCTTAAGAAGCGTCCACAGATCATTGTAGGAACTCCTGGTCGTATTATGGACCATATGCGTCGTCGTACTTTACGTTTCCAATCTGTGAGTATGGTAGTACTAGATGAAGCAGATGAGATGTTGAATATGGGGTTTAAAGAGGATATCGATACGATCCTAGCCGATATTCCTGAATATAAGCAAATGATGATGTTCTCAGCTACATTCCCTGCGGAATTAATGGAGATTGCTAAGAACTATCAAGTAGATCCAGTGACGATCAATGTACGCTCTCAAAATATCACTTCTCAGAATATTCGTCAATGTGTGATCGAGACTGTAGAGGCTAATAAAGCAGAGATCGTTTCACGTATCTTAGATGGAAATAGTTATCGTATTTGTTTAGTATTCTGTAATACTAAGAAGCGTGTAGATGAGTTAGCTGAATACTTACATATCCATGGGTATAGAGTGAATTCTATTCATGGAGATATGAAGCAAAAGGAACGTGACTATGTAATGAATCTATTCCGTAAGTCACAGTTAGATGTATTAGTGGCTACTGATGTGGCTGCTCGTGGGATCGATGTGGATCATGTAGATGCTGTTATCAGCTATGATGTTCCTGAGGATGAGGAATACTATGTACACCGTATTGGTCGTTGTGGTCGTGCTGGTAGAGAGGGTGTTTCTTATCTATTAGCGAATAAGCGTCAGCGAAGTCGTGTAGCAGCGATCGAGAAGATGACTAAGGTAAAGATGGAAGAGGTTCCTATTCCTACTGCTACTCAGATCAAGGAGCGTCGTGTAGATATTCTGATCGAAGAGATCTTAAGTGATTCTTTGGTGGTATCTGGTGAGATGAGTGAGTGTATCGATGTGTTATCTCAACGTAGTGGTATGAGTTTATCTGAGATCAGTGAGAAGTTATTTGCATTATTATTAAAGAAGAGCTTCCCTGAGGTAAGTGATAGTGGTATTAGTAACTTTGATGTAGAGCCTGGGTATGTTCGTTTATATATCAATCTAGGTAATCAACATCATGCTTCTCCTGCTAGTATTATTAAGTGTGTAGCTGCGAATACGGGTGTTTCTGGTAAGCATTTCGGGGCTATCGATATTAGTGGGCATTACTCTTATTTCGAGATCCCTGAGAAGTTCAAGGATAAGGTATTAGGAGCTAGTGGTACGTTTGAAGCCCATTCTGTTCATATTGAGATCGCTGAGGAAGTGCAAGCTGATTGGAAGTTTGCAGCTAAGAAGAAGGGAAATAAGCCTTCTCGAAGAGAGCGTAAGAATGAGCAAGAGGATAAGAAGTCTTCTAAGAAGAGTGGTAAGAAGGAAGAGAGTAAGTCTTCTTCTAGAAAGTCTAGTGCTAGAGATTCTAAGGGGAAGTCTAGTGAGGGTAGATCTTCTCGTAATAGTAATAAACAAGAAGGACGTCGTGGTAGAGGACGTGCTAGATAGTAATAAGGGGTATCATAGAAACGATACCCCTTTTCACATATAAGATACGTATAAGAAAAGCAAGGATGTACCTTGCTCATTTTGATTATTCTCCTTTGATCTCTCCAGCCTTTGTAAGAGCCCACTTAGATAAACTAGGTCCCACAAACTCATAGATCAAGATCGCACATAAGATAACCGCACGGATCGTTTCAGCATGACTAGGAAGAACATCCTTAGCAATTACAGTAAGACCGATCGCCATACCAGCTTGAGGGATCAATGCATAACCTAAGTACTTCTGAATATTCTCACTAGCACCACTGATCTTAGCACCAATGAATGCACCAGCTAACTTACCAACTACACGAACTAATACATAGATAACGCCTACTAGACCAATAGAAGGTAATACTGCTAGATTTAGATCTGCTCCAGATAGAACGAAGAATGCCATGTAGATAGGTGGATCTAGTACATCACAAATAGACATAACTTCTTCCTCTTCACTACAGAAGTTAGCGATCACACAACCAATAGCCATACATGTTAATAGATCAGATAGAGCTAATTGCTTAGATAAGTAGCAAGCTAAGAAGATCACTGCATAGATGATAGATTCACGGTTCTCACGTCTTTTAATGAAACGTAATAATACGATCATACCTACTCCTAGAGCGGCTCCTACACCAATAGATGAAATGATCTCCATCATAGGATGCTTTAATTGAGAGATGATGCTTCCTGCATTAGGATTGATCATAGCTTGTGCTACAGCAACACAAATATTGAAAGTTAATAGAGCGATAGCATCCCCAATACCTACTACGCTCATTAATGTAGTTGTAGTTGGTCCTTCAGCACCATATTGCTTGATTACCATGATAGTAGTAGCAGGAGCTGTGGCAGCAGCGATAGAACCTAATACTAATGCGAATGGTACTTCATAGCCAAATGCGATCAATACGCCAATAACTAGTGCTACTGCTAAGACAGCTTGTGTAATAGCAATGATGAATGGTGTTGCACCAGCTTTCTTGAAGTAACTTACTTTGAATTCACATCCGATAGCGAATGCGATGAATGCTAAGGCAATGCTTGAGATGAATGACAATGATTCAACTGCATGTAATGGAACAAAGCCTAATACAGATGGGCCGATCAATAGACCACCAAGTAGATATCCAGTAACGCGTGGTAACTTACACATTGCAGCTGCTTTACCGAAGATCAGACCGACGATCAGGATGATGGCTAGATAAAATAATGCCTCCATATATCCTCCTCTTTAATTTAGTATAATGTATATGACACTTTTAAAATTCTATCAAATTTAAGAGTATAAAACAAGGTGTTTATATAATAATTACATGATATGAATGGAATTTGTTTACAATTTCTAAAGAAAAGACCATTCGTGTAGAATGGTCATACTTTACGCATGCTTCAAGATCTTCTCGATCTTAACGATATACATACGATGGAAATCTTCTAGTGGATAATTTCTAAGTAGTGGAGCTTCATCTAAGAAGTTCTCTTTCTTGATATCTTCATAGTATAACTTCTTACAAACTAATACATAACTCGCTTCCTCAAAAGTCATAGTACCCTCTACTTCCACAGGAGTTAATCCACTTTCTGCTACCTTATCACAATCTCTTCCTGATTTCGTGCCTAGGATCGTTAATGCTGGACGGTATTCTCTTGGGAAGAAGGATAGGGTCATGTGATCATTTTCCTCTGTAAATTGATAAGTATAGCGTTGAGGACGGACGAATACGATGGCTACACTCTCATGCCATAAATGTCCAATAGTCCCCCAGTTCGCAGTCATTGTATTATACTTCTCACTATTTCCTGCACTAATTAAGAACCAACCATTACGGATCTCATCGATCGCATTGATATTCAGATCTTGATATGATAATTCTGTAAACATCAAAGTACCTCCTATATTTATATACTATAGTATATAGTATAAATGACCATTTGTGATACTCAAGTTTATATTTTTGTTGTATACTTATGTCGAGGTGATAGTATGAAAGATGTTAAGGTATTATGCACCATTTGTTGCCGTAGTGGGTCAGTGGGTGTAAAGGATAAGAATATTCGTGAGGTCAATGGGCTTCCGTTGATGGCATATACGATCCGATCTGCTAAGGAGTGGGGTGGGTATACAGACTTCATTATTTCGACAGATTCTCAGAAGTATTGTGATGTGGCTAAGGAATATGGGTGCGAGTCTTATTTCTTACGTCCTGCTGTGTTAGCGGATAGTAAGAGTGGTAAGGTGGCTGTGATCCGTCATGCTTTATGTGAGATGGAGAAGATCAAGGGATATGAGTATGATTATGTAGTGGATCTTGATGTGACTAGTCCTTTACGTACTGCCCAGGATATTCGTCTTGCTTTTGAACAGTGTGTAGAGAAGGATCTTGATATTGTATATAGTGTTTGTGAGGCGCGTAAGAATCCTTACTTCAATATGGTGGAATTAGATGAGAATGGATATCCACATCTTTGTAAGAAGTTATCTGGGGATGTGTTGTCTAGACAAGCTGCTCCTAAGGTGTATGAGTTGAATGCTTCTATTTATGTGTATAAGAGAGAGTTCTTGTTAGAGGCGAATACGGTGTTCTCTGATAAGGCTGGGATCCATGTGATGGAGGCAGATAGTATCGATATTGATAGTGAAGAGGATCTTGCTTATATGTCTTATGTACTATCTAAGAGGTAGATATTGACATTGGTAAATGGGTGTTTGTTTGGTATAATGACAGTGTCGTCTAGAAAGGATCTGATATGAGGAGACTTACTATCATGCTTGCTACACTGTTATGTGTATGTATATATGGTATGTTTATTACGAAGGTAAATAACCAAGAGATCGATGGGGAGAGTGTGGATCTTTCGATAGAGGAGTTTAGGGAGATCGGTGCTCGTTTTCTAGATGAGAGTGAACGTGTGCTGGATCTATTAGATCAAAAGAGTGTGGAGGCTTTTCTAGAGGATTGTACGGATTGTGGTATTGAGGAAGAGGATGTGATGGTGACTACTACCACTACTTCTACTAGTACTAGTAAAATAACGACGACAACTCCCAAGACTACAACTTCTAGACCAGTGACTACCACTAAGCCAGTTACTACTACCAAACCAGTAACCACAACTACGCCGATCACTACGACTAGTCCTGTTACTACTACTCCGATCATCACAACTACACCAATGACTACTACGCCTAGTACTTCAGGACAAGTGAGTGCTATGGCTAAGGAGATCTTTGCGATCGTGAATGAGAGAAGAGCAGAGGCTGGTAAGAAGGCATATGTGTTAGATGCATCTTTATGTGCTATTGCAGATCTTAGAGCTAAGGAATTGGTATCTAAGTTCTCTCATACTAGACCAAGTGGAAAGAACTTCTCAACCGCTTTAAATGAAGCTGGGTATCAGTATACTTCAGCGAGTGAGAATATTGCGTATGGATATAGTTCGGCTGTGAGTGTGATGGAGAAGTGGATGAGTTCTTCGGCACATAGGGGCAATATATTAGATAGTCAAAATATTGGATATTCTAAGATCGGGATTGGTTATTATAGTAGTAATGGTACGAAGTATTATGTGCAAATATTTGTTAAGTAAAAGAGATGGTGTTCGTGTGAGCACCATCTTTAGTTTAATAGGTAGATCATAAGATTTAAGATACCTGCAAATGTTACCCATAATAGATAAGGGATCTGTAGATAGGTGGCTAGTTTGTCTGTTTTATAGAAGTCTAGGATCATGTATAGGATCGAGATCCATAAAAGTATCAACCATAGGAATGCGAATAGGTAGGCTTGGTAATTAAAGAAGATGATGCTCCAACAAAAGTTCAGGAATAGTTGTAGGAAGTAGACTGTAAGACTCCCTCCTTTGTTGTAGATCCTAGCACTGCTGATGCCCATGAGGATGTATAGGATAGTCCATACGATCGGGAATACTATGGATGGTGGGGCTATGGGTGGTTTGGTGATGTTTTGATAGATGTCCATGTTATTCATGGTGAATAGGGCGGATAGGGCTCCTATGGCAAGGGTTAAAGAGATAGAGATGAGATATGGTTTTAGTTTCTGCATATGTGTTTACCTTTCTATTACAGAATATGCAGTTTAGGGATAAGTATGCGTATAGAAAGAATACAGTGATCGTTTGATCACTGTATTTATTTAGTATGATTCTGTTTATATAACTCTAGTGTTTCTTTCATTCTTTCGAATGTTTCATCGCTGATGACGTGTTCTACTCTACAAGCGTCTTTCTCAGCGTTTTCTGGGGATACTTTCAAGACATCACTGAAGAATGATAGGATGGTAGAATGGCGTTCATAGACGGCTAGAGCGACTTCTCTGCCTTCTTCTGTTAATTCTACTGCTCCGTATGTTTCTTGGTGGATGTAGCCTTTTTCTTTTAAGACGTGCATGGCTTTGTTGACGCTTGGTTTACTTACTTTCATGTGTCTTGCGATATCTACAGAGCGTACCTTTCCATCTGCTTCTAGTAATAGAATAGTTTCTAGGTAGTCTTCGCTACTTTCTCCGATCTTATATGTTTTATCTTTCATATACTGACCTCCAAATACTCTTTATTGATTATATAACAGAATGTAAGAAAAGGGAAGAAATGAGATAGAATATTTGTGCAAGGAATATGGATCAGGATTGTGACGATAAGGATGATGATGTGATCGGGATTGATATTGTGCTGTTTGCTTTGTTTGTTTTGGATAGTGGTAGTGTATCATGATATTGTTGTGTATAACACTTATATTAGTTGTGTATTTACACTTATTGTGGTATGTGATAGAATAAAGATGGAAGATAGGTAAACTTTTTAATAATTTTTTAACTTTTTAGATATTTCTTACAATAATAAAGTAGGGGGTATTTAATATGTATGATTGGTGAAGTTCAAAAGCAGTCTTTTAATTTAACGGAGGATTCTTTGTTTCGGCATTGTTTGGTGGATGGTGAGATCTTAAGAGAGATCCTAGAAGAGTTGTGGCAGTGGTCTATAGAGAAGTTAGTCGAGGTGCATCATGATTATAATATTGAGCCTTCTGTGGATCATAGAATGATCACCTGTGACATTTATGCTAGGGATGATAGAGGAGATATTTATATCTTAGAGATGCAGAATCAAAGTAAGAAGAATCTTCGGAAGAGAAGTAAGTGTTATCAGAGTATTAGTATGTTTGATAAGTGTACGATCAAGGAGGTCAAGAAGGAAAAGAGGCGGTATGATTCTGTTGTAGAATGTTATGTAGTATTCTTGTGTTGTTTTGATGTGAGTAAGGTGTTTGAGCGGTTGAGGTTTCCGATCGTGGAAGAGGTTCCTGGGGTGATTTACCGTGGGGATAGTAATATGTTTGTGAATATTAAGAACTATAGGTTATTAGAGAATGATCGGTTGAGGGAGTTATTTAGGTTTATGGTGGATAGTAGTGTAGAGTCTTTGATAGATTGGATGCCTTCGAATGAGTTGAGGCGAAAGGTAGCAGATGCGGAAAGGGAGGAAAGTATGGATCAGACTTGGTCGATTAGTGAGGCGAGATTGTTGGATAAGTATTATGATGGTAGGGATGATGGTTATGAGGAAGGTGTGGATCTTACAAATAGAGCTGTGATCAAGAGGATGGCTGATAGGGGTTGTTCTATTGAGTTTATTGTGGATATGGTAAATGTGCCTGTGGAGCAGGTGAAAGAGGTGTTGTTGGAGGGGGAATAGTATAAGAGAGGCTGTAATGAATTAGAAGAATGGTTATTGTTTTAAAGGAGAAATCGTAAGGTTTCTTCTTTTAGTTTGGGAGAAATAAAAAAGATATGGGTCTGCATTGATCTGCATATCCAACCTTAAGTGGTCAGAGTTCCATATCTATAATGGTATATTAGTTTTGAATAAGTAGTATATCTAAAATTGCTTGTTTTTCAAAATGTGGATCTATATATTTTTAATTCCTCTTGTACATAATGATCGATCACTTTAAATACTGTAAAGATCTCATTAAGATCTATTTCTTCATATACAGAGTTATTAGTTCTGTATCTTTTAAAAGTATCATTGAATATTTTAGAATCTTCAAGCTCTGAAATTAATTCTTGGAAGTGGAATAAGTTATTATATGTATTTCTGCTCTTAGATACGTTTATGATCGTCTTAGCCAGTAATTTGTTATCGATCAAATAATGATTCTTTGTGAATAGATAATATACATCAAATAGGTCACGTATTCTAGTATTGAATATACCTCTGTCTAAAGTCGTTTCATATTTCTCTGCAATAATATTTTCAATTGAGTAGGTCATGACATAAATATCATCTTGTTCTATAAAACTATGAAGAGGTGTTTCTATTCCACGTGGGTATATAAGTGTGTTATTGGATATATCTAATTTAAGATGTAACTTAGATTTTTCGTTTATAGCTACTATAGTGCAACTGTAACCGTGATAGTGATCTTCTAACTGTTGTTCTTTAATATCTAATATTTCGTATGTAAAGAAACAATCGGTAGGAGTATGGATGATGTCGGTGATTATATCTTTGATTTGCTCGATACTATAGATAGTTGAATTGAATGTGAAGTCAATATCTCTAGTTTTTCTAGCATCTATTCCTAATAAAGCAGAGACAACAAACCCACCTTTTATAACGATAGAGTCTTTGTGTTTAGAGGCACTGATCTTCCGTGCGAATTCTTCAAGAATGTAGCGTTGTTGCATTTCCTGTACACTGACATGATTGTTTACTGCAAGTTCTTTGATCCTATTCTTCCATTGATCAATATTAGAATATTTCATCTTGTTCCTCCTATGCTATGGGCGCATATAGAGTTCAATAATATCCATGACTTTGCTTTGAATGTTTAATAATTTAGAATACTTAGATAATTTTCTGAAATCTGGATCACCGTTCAAGAAATATGATTGTAATCCTTGTACATATACTTGAGGATCTATTCTATTCTTATGTTTGATGATATCACAGATCGTACGCTCTTTATCATATACTTTGATCATATTTCCTTGAGGACTTGAGATTTCGATCATACCAATATCTAATGCATCAGGGGCTGTATAATACACTTTCAGGTCCTTGTTTCTGATATGATATCCAGTTTTAGTAGTGATACTTAATGTACTTGGGAAACGATCGGTCAAGTTGTGTAAGTATAGAGCTGTTTCATTACTATAGATCATGAAAGAGTTATTGAGTTGACAACTATAAAACTCATCAACTAGATCATTGTATAAAGAATAAAATCCACGACATACCTTAACAATGCTCTTATTCTCGACCATCTTCTTGATTTGATACTTTGTATAACCATTTTCTAATAATACTTTATAAGATACTAAAGTATCATTCTCTTTAAATAATTTATCTAGATCCATATTCATAAGTATTGTCCTTTCGTACATAAATTATACAATAAATATGTACGAAAGTAAAACGTATCTTGTGTATATGATCTATAGAGCGTCATGGGTATAAAGAACTTATATGCCGAGTGAATTATAGTAATATTAGAGAAGACTGTCAAAATGATGGAATGCTGGTGAAAGGGGTGAAATATATAGTTATATTGGAAGGTGTATATTAATTAAGAATATGGAATTGTTGAGTTAGCTACAATTTAATGTGCTTTCGGTTAAAAGTATTAGAAATGAAAGAATCTTATGAGTGTAATTTTAATTTGTATTTGGTATATTGAAATTTATCTAATAAAAAACTGCACCAATAAACATCAGTACAGTTTCATTAATGAACTAGGTGGAGTGACATGTCCACATCTCCTACTTCCAATTATTGGAATGGCGGTAGCTGCCTGTTCTACCCTCAGAGTTCTGTATTAAGATATCGATTTGATATCTCTATACCCAATACAATAGTATCACGGAAGAAAAAAATCAATATTTAGACTTTGATCAGAAGTACAGTTTACCATTAGTAGTTACTCGGACAGCAACTTTAACATACTCATTATTGAATTGGTATTCTTTAATAAATTCAATAGATTAATCTTTGGGATTGATTCGAACATAGTCGGGTGTGTTAACAATTTCCGTGATTCTATTACCACATTTCAGAAAAGCAAGTGGGTGTGTTTTCTTGATATGATCAATATTTGAATTACCTAATAATATAGGGGTATTTATTTCAAATGGTAAATGTAAAATATCGATAACTTTTGCTGAAAGACTACCAATTTGAAACAGATCCATATCAACACCTCAATATATAATACGTTTACTTTCGTACAGAGTAATTTTAAAATTTATGTATCGGAAGTGTCAAATTGATAACTTCACTATAATTGTGTTAATAATGGCCCAAAATACAAATGAATATATATAATAGAAATATAGTATTTCGGAATTTATGGTTATTTACTGAGAAATATCATAAAAGTATTAGAAATTGTAAAAATATAATAAAGATTACGAAATTAAAAAATATGAAAAAAGTGTGAAATGTTTCGGTTTTCACACATTTTTCACAATTTTATAAAATATAATATAAATGTGAAAGGAATTTCACAATTTAAAAGGTCATGGCTCTGAACCACGACCTAAAATAAGTACTCACAACAATATAATTATATATGTGGATCACGGAAATGTCAAAGAAATCCGTATGTAATCTTACTAAAAACATATATAACAGGCTAAAAAAAGGCTAAAAACCACAAAAATAACATAATTTCACAGTTTATTCTAAATTATGAAAAAAATGTGAAAAAAGTTGTTGACATTATGCTTGGTTGCCTGTATTATATTGATGTCACAAAGTGTGACTAGATAAATAAAAGAAAAGGAGAAAAACAAAAATGAAAAAAGTTCGTTTATTCGCTGTTGCTGCTGCAATGGGAATGTTCGCTTCTACAGTAGCTGCTGCTGAACCAGTTGTTTCAACTAGCTATACTACTACTTGGGGCGAAGTTGACACTATCATCAAGGTTGACGTTGGTGATAAGGTAGTAGCTCCAACTACTACAATCAAGGTTGTAAAGGAAACTCGTACAACTGATACAGAAGAAAAACCATATCTTGATGGTTTAGGATTCGAAGATCTTGAAGACTGCTACACAGCAAACGGTGCTGCTGATGATGACAACAATGATAACTATTCTGACGTACAAATCTATGTAAATGGTACAGAAGGTGGTTACTATGCTTCTAAATTAGATGCTGTTAAAGATTACTTGTATGACAATAAGTTAATCGTTGTTCCTGGTGAAGAAGAAGTTAAGGAAGACGTTTACTATGCTAAGTATGCTAACAAGACATTTGCTGATTATGAAGAAGTATATGCTTGGTTAGAAGAACAAGGTTTAGTTAAGTCAGTTTATGACGAAGATGGTGATTTAACTAAGATCATCGTTAAGGAAACAGTTATTACTGATTCAAAGGGTAGAGAAGTTGCAACTGCTCGTTATGAAATTGCTGTAGGTGCTCGTGAAGAAGATGCTAAGAAAGAAGCAGTAGTTAATAAGTGTGTTGATCAAGCAAACGGTGTTGGTGGATTTGCTAAAATCTTAGTGAATTACACTAGACAACAAGAAGAAAACGAAGACACATATGCATTTAAAGGTACTTGGGTACAAACTCCAGGACAAGCTGCTTCTGAAGGTACAATTAATCCAGGTGCAATCGTTATCGTCGACGAGTATAAAGGCGAATTAAATATTGAAGGTGTATACTATTCTGCTGCTGATGCTGCCGCTGCTGGATATACAACAGGATGGGACCACAATACAACTCCTGCGACTGCAATCGGACCTAAGCCTACAACTGATAGGATCACTGTTTACGAAGTTGTAAGCAAGAAGGGCGAAGTTGTTAAGAAGTCAACAATTAAACCTACAGTTGTTAAGGCATTCACTCAACCTGCAGACATGGTTTGGGATGAAGAAGTAGGGTCATTCGTCAAGACAGTTAAAGAATTTGAAAACTTCACAACATCAATTGATGGTTACTGGTATAACCATGAATGGGAAGATGAAGATTCAACAGAAGGAACATTCACACCAGATGATGTTAAAATTAGAACTGCAACATTAGGATTAACTACAATTGAATATAATAAGTATTTTGATAATACTACAGGTAAGTGGTTATTAAACGTTCCATATACTTCATTAAATACTAAAGAAGGTAAAGTAACACTTTCTTATAATGATGGTGATAAAGAAGTAGTTGTAAATGCTGTTGAAGTTGATAAGTATACTTGGATGCCTGCATTCGATTCTGAAGAGGAATTAGTTAAAGTTGCTTCAAAGATTGATTTACCAGAAAATGCTGGTCATAAATTTACAGTAGGCGATGAATATGGTGAGTTATCAGATACATATCTAAACGCTGCTAACCCAGTTGCAGTAACTGATTTCGAAAAGTGGTATGAAGCTACTGAACTATTAGTTAAGAATCCTTGGTCTGGTTATACTCAAGATGGTAAGACTCCAAAGAATGAATTACGTGGTGCTGGTTCTGAAGCATGTGCATATGTAGTTGCTGAAACTTCTGAAGAAGTTGAAGCTACTATCACTTCTAATGCTGATGCAGTTGATACTTCAGTAGCTGGTGTTAAGACATTAACATTAACTGCTAAGGTTGGCGAAGAAGTAGTA
>SVBO01000036.1 GCA_015058845.1 Erysipelotrichaceae bacterium | reverse complement strand
ATGAATTGACGTTGTTTCTGTTTAGTTTTCAAAGATCCTTCGCACTCTCGCTGAGTGCTTGTATATATTACCACCCTACCTCAATTTTGTCAATATATTTTAGATTTTTTTTGATTATTTTTCCAAAAAGTATCATTAACTCTTTTTTGATACACTATTCGTTTAATATTACCACTTATTTCCTGATCACTCGCTTTTATTCCTACTTTTTGCCTCCCTCAACACTCTATAACCATTCCTTTAATATTATCAAAGGTAAAAAGAAAAGGACCTTTCGGTCCTCATCTCATCTAACTTTGATCACTATTTCTTTTCAGAATCCTCAGTAGTTTCTTCTTCTACTTCGATGTATTCGATCTCTTCTTCTTTCTTTTTATTCATAAAGAAGAATACACCACCTACAACAGCGCCACCAGCTACCATACCGATCAATACATATAATAACCAGCTCATACCACCTTCATTATCCTTACCAGGCTTAACTTCAGGCATATTTAATACAAAACTAACTGTAGCTTCATTCTTAGCAGCATCTACTACCTTAACAGTATAAGTACCACTTTGATCGATCACCATTTCACTCTTCTCAACAGTATCAGCAGCTACATCATTGATATAGAACACACCAGCTTCGCTACTCTTAACAGTTACAGCTTCCTCTAAGATACCAGGTTCTACTGCAAGACCAGCTACCTCTAATGTTAATACTGGTAAAGTACGATCAATAGTGAATGTTAATTCTTCAGACTTCACGTTCTTAGCATTTACAGCACTTACAGTGTAAACACCTTCTTCAGAGATCGTTAAAGCCTTAGCAGTCTTGCTTTCCTTAACACCATTTACAATGAAGTATACTGCTTCTTTAGCTTCTAATGTAACATCCTTATTTGTCACAGTAGCACCATCAGCAATATTCATAGTTAATTCCACTGTACCACTTACTGGAGAAGTTGGAGTTGTTTGCTTTGGTGTTGTTTGTTTAGGTGTTGTTACAGGCGGCTTCTTTGTAGTTGTAGTTGTTGTAACTTGGCCAACTGTTGGAATAGAGAATACTAATTCATTAGACTTACGACCCACTTCATCAATTGCATATACAGTATAACTACCAGTTTGAGTTAGCGTTAATGCAGTTCCTGTAGGAGTTAATGTGCTTTGCTTAACACCATTGATTACATAGTAAACAGGCTTTTGACCAGTCTTGATATTAACTTCTGTAGCACCTACGATACCCTTAGCTAATTCATAAGAAGAAATAATTGCTGGAGCAGCGTCTACTTTGAAGCTTACTGTATCAGACATATTACCAGCTTGGTCTACGGCATAAACAGTGAATGAACCTGTTCCACCTACTTTCTTTTGAGTAGAATATCCATCAGAAACAGAAGTACCATTTAAGTAGAATACAGCTGGTACATCCGATACGATAGTTACTTCAGATGTAGCTGTAGCACCTTCCGCCAATGTTACTAATGAACCATTTACAGTGTGCTTTACAGTTAAGTTTGGTCCACCTGCGGCATGAACATCTGTTGTGAAAGCAGAACCAAGTGTGATAGAAAGTAGCATCATGATAGCTACTAGTGTTTTCATAATTTTCTTGCTATTAAACATTTAAAGACTCCTTTCGATAAATCATACAAATAATACATTAAATCTGATATTTCAGCAAGTAAAAGTGTATAACTTGCAGAAATTCCCACTAAAGTGCTATTTAGCGAGCTTCCCTAAAGCACTACGAGCAGCATCTTGTTCTGCTCTTTTCTTACTAGATCCCTTACCACTAGCTAGCACTAGATCCTCTAGCTTCACGATCACTTCAAACATTGGAGCATTACTTGGACCAGTCATACTCACTACCTCATAAGTTACTGTTTGTCGTGTATCTGCTTGCACGAATTCTTGTAATTTCGTCTTATAATCTTCTAGATTCTCTAATTCTTGCTCATCGAAATAAGAAGCGATCAAATGATCTAGTAAACGACATACTTCATCAAATCCCTTGATCAGATAGTACGCACCAATAAAGGCTTCGAACATATCTGCTAGAATACTATCACGATCACGACCACCGCTTCTCTCTTCTCCTACTCCTAGGCGTAAGAATTGGGCTAGACCATGTACACGTACGTAATTTGCTAAGGCTGATTCATTTACTAATTTAGAGCGAAAGAGGGTCATTTTCCCTTCGCTTAATTCAGGTTTGAAGGCGAATAGTTTCGTAGAAGAATAGATCTGTAATACAGCATCTCCCATAAACTCTAGGCGTTCGTTATCATGGTGGACATTCTTGTTCTCATTCACATAAGAAGAATGAGTAAAGGCTGTATCCATAAGTTCATTACGCTTGATCCCAAACCCTTGGTGAGCTAACCAACTGTAGATAGTTTCCATCTCAATAGCTCCTCCTTTTTTTCATACTTTTTTATTATAACACACTTGATTTTGAAAGCATATCCCTAAAATACTAAAGTGAGTTAGTTATCCACACTTTATAATACTCATACATGATTTGTAGTAGGTGTATTTGGGGTAGATAGTGGGGAGAGTGTAGTGTGTGTGCGTCTCCATAGCCTAATAAGGTATACAGGGTAGGACAGTGTTGGGTGTAATAGCCAAAGTCTTCGGATTGATAGTAGGGAATACATTCTTGTAATGGATACACACTTTGGATCTTCTGGAATAATGCATGGCTATTGAATAGTACAGGATGACAGGGTTGGATCTCTAGGCTAGTAACTGTATGATACTTCTGATCAATATATCTCACTAACTCTTCGATCTTCTCGATCACACATGCTCTACTACTCTCATCGAAGCTTCTCAGTGTACCTGACAAGCAACATCTACTTGCTACGATATTGCGAGCACTTCCTCCCTGACACATTCCGATATGGAATACACTATCTTGATATGAATGCATTGCTTCGTGTAGTAATACGATCAATTCTGCTGAGGCTACTAAGGCATCTATTCCCTGATCGTATTGCGCTACATGAACACTCTTCCCTACCACTTGGATATCGACCTCAGAAGAAGAGGCTAATAAGGCGTCTCCTCTAGAATACATAACCCCTTCTGGTAAAGTAGGCCAGATATGGGCCCCTAACATCATAGATACTTGGTATTTCTCTAGATATCCACTCTCACAGATTTCCAAAGCCCCTCCCCTTGATTCCTCGGCTGCTTGGAAGACGAGTAATACATTGTTAACACACTCCTTTGGATGTTCACTTAGGAAATATCCTAGTTCTACTATAACAGCCATATGGGCATCATGTCCACAAGCATGCATTGTATTTGGATGAGTGGAAATATACTCTACCCCTGTTTGCTCTACGATAGGCAAGCCATCCATTTCACAGCGTATAGCTATGGTCTTTTCTCTTTGAAGATCAAAGTAGGCTAGAAGAGCAGTAGCACCTACTTCGTGGATCGTGCAATGCATTTGTTGTAGATGACTTAGAATATACCTCTTGGTCTTATATTCCTGATACCCTAACTCTGGGATCTGATGGAGTGCTTCACGGATCTTCTCCATCCTCATACATACTCTCCCTCAAAGATATAGTCTGCACCTCCCACTAATACCAGTTCCTCTTCCTGAATACGTACTAATACATCTCCTCCTATTTGATGGATCAGTATAGTATCCTCCATATTACACATGTTCTTAAGCACATAATACGAAGCACAAGCGCCACTACCACACGCCCATGTCCAACCTACACCTCTCTCATAAGTGTTTACTATACACTCTTTGGAAGAGATCACTTCTACAATATTCACATTACAATCATATTCTCTTTGTAATGCTTCGATATGATCTAGTGATACTTCATTCCATAGGACTAGATGTCTAGCGCCTAAGTCTACTAGATACATTGGAATATGGATATCATGATATTGCTTCTCGATATACTCCATAGATGCTATCTTCCCTATATATACATAATAGAGAGAATGTTCTCTCTCCACCCTTACTCTTCTCTCTCCCACCTCGATATCCCAACTACACTCTCCTTCTACTCTACTTAAATACGCTCCTATACACCTAAGACCATTGCCGCACATCTTGGCTATACTTCCATCGGCATTATAGATGTCTAGTTTCTTATTCTTACTATCTAGCACTAATAGTCCATCTGCTCCGATGCCATAATGTCTATGACACACTTCTGTGGCTAGGATGGAATAGTCTATATCTAATTGGTGTTCTACTACTATGAAGTCATTTCCTGAGGCTTGTAGTTTTGTAAAGTGCATATGTGTTCTCCTTTATCGTTTATATATATGGATGTGAGGAGGGGAATATGTATAAAAGAAAAAGAGTGCTTAGCACTCTTAGTCCATATATCGTTGCTTATCACTTAACTCTAACCAAATACGTAACATTCTATATTCAGGATCCTCGAAGTTCTTCATGATCTCTATCGCATCTTTTCTAGCGACTTCTAAGATCTTATGATCTACTACGATATCTCCTAAGATGAAACCATTGGCTCCACTTTGCCTTTTGCCTAAGATATCTCCACTACCTCTTAGTCTTAGATCTTCATTAGCGATCTCGAATCCATCATGGGTCTTCTCCATGAGTTTTAGTCTTTTCTTAGCTAATGGATCTTGGCTATTACTTAATAAGTAACATACCCCTTGTTGATTGGCTCTACCTACTCTTCCGCGTAATTGATGGAGTTGAGATAGCCCAAATCTTTCGGCATCATAGATCACCATAACATTGGCATTTCCTACGTTAACTCCTACTTCTACGACTGTGGTAGAGACTAATACTTGGATCTCATTATGTACAAAGGCGTTCATGACTTTGTCTTTCTCTTCGTTATTCATTTTACCGTGTAGTAGTCCTACTTTGCCATATAGAGCTAATACTTTAGAGAGGCTTTCATAGATGCCTTGGGCATGTTTAGCGTTAAGGGAATCACTCTCTTCTACCAAAGGTGTGATGACGTAGATCTGGGTTCCTTGTTGTAGATATGTAATGATGTCTTCTAGGATATAAGACATACTGTTATGGGGAATAACTTTGGTGATCGTTCTCTTTCGACCACTTGGTAATTCATTGATCGTAGATACGTCTAGGTCTCCGTATAAGGAGATGGCTAGAGTTCTTGGGATCGGTGTAGCACTCATTAATAGTAGATCTACTGCATCACCTTTACGCATCAGTCTTCTTCTCTGTTCTACTCCAAAGCGATGTTGCTCATCTGTAATGACTAAGCCTAGGTTCGCATATAAGACATCTTCTTGGAATAAAGCATGCGTCCCAATGATCATTTGCGAATGGCCACTAGCGATCTCTTCTAGTGCCACTTTGCGCTCTTTGCTCTTCAGTGAACCACATAACAATGTGATATGGAGCTTTGGAAATTGTTTACAGAAGCTCTCATAGTGTTGCTTTGCGAGGATTTCAGTAGGAGCCATGATGACTGCTTGATACCCACTTAATACCGTAGCATACATAGCTACTTGAGCTACTACTGTTTTCCCACAGCCTACGTCTCCTTGTAATAGACGATACATGACTTGTGGTCTTTGGATGTCTTCTAGAATCTCTATGATAGCCTTTTGCTGATCGTTAGATAATGTATAGGGTAGTTGTGAGATGAAGTGTTCGATCTTCTCTTGATCAAAGTGTCTGGTTTCTTTGTGACTATACTCACTGACTTGGGCTCTACCTACTTGCATACTGATGTGGAATTTCAAGAATTCTTCGTACTTCAGATGACGCAGAGCTTGTTCTAAGAGTTCTTTACTCTTAGGGAAATGGATCGCTTGGATGGCTTGTTCTTTAGAGATCAGGCGATATTGTTCTAGGTATCTTTGTGGGATCACGTCTACGATCTTATTCTCATATAAGGTGATAGCTTTTTGAATATATTTAGTGAGTTCACTTTGAGTGATTCCATCTTTCAGAGGATATACAGGGAATATGCCAAGTTGCTCTTCGATCGGTTTAAAGTTTACGGTAGAGGCTACTACCTTATGATTGCCTTCATACTTACCACTGATGAATACATGGTCACAGCCTGCTGGAACCTTTAAGAAAGAGCGATTGAATACAGATACTTGTAGTTCTTCTTCCTCATAGATGACTGTGAATCTAGTGACACTTCTTTTCTTAGCATAGTAACTTGTTTTTAGGGGTGAGATCAGAGTAGCTTCAAAGCATACCTTCTCGTTCTTTCTAAACTCATTCCATGGGGTTTCTACTGTTACGGTATATCTAGATGGGTAGTATGTAAGTAAGTCTTTGACTTCTTGGATCCCTAGATGGGAGAGTATTTGTAGTTTATTCTTAGATTTGGTGATCTGTGTTAATTCCATATATACTCTCCTTTCTAATATTATTGCTCTAGTATGTGTTGTAGTAAGGCATTACAGCCTTCTAGTACATCTTGGTATGTGACTTCAAAGTTTCCTGTATACCAAGGGTCTGCGATATCTCTTGGTTTAGTGGAATAGTCTAGTAAACGTTTTACTTTATGGGCAGGATCATTTCCTAAGATCCTTTCTAAGTTCATCATATTCCAACTATCCATGCCTAGAATATAGTCAAACTTTTGGTAATCATTCTTTGTGATCTGTTTGGCGTAATGTTCTAGTACTGGGATGTTATGTTCTTTTAAGGTTCTTACTGTACCATGGTGGATCCCATTGCCGATCTCTTCTCTAGAGGTAGCGGCTGAATCGATGTGGAACATATTCCCTAGTCCCTTTTCATTGACTAGATGTTGCATGATGCATTGGGCCATGGTGCTTCTACAGATATTTCCATGACATACCATTAGTATTGAGATCATAGGGTTGCCTCCTGTTCCATCTTCTTTACTAGATCAGTATATACCTTATGATATAACAAAGAAGAGAAGATAAATGTAATACCATCTGATAATGGTTGCGCTGATACTACACCATATAGACCAGCATACTTATTCAATATTAATAAGATCGGAATAGCTAATAGACCTTGTCTACAGATACTTAACATCAGAGATTCTTTTCCCTTACCCATTGCTTGTAAGCAATAGATCTTCTGGAAGTTAGAGATAATGAATGGTGTTGCGATACATGCGATACGTAAGAAGTCTGAACCATATCGTACTGTTTGTTCTTCTTGAATGAATAGATGCATGATCTGTGGGGCGAATAGTTGACATGCTGCAATGAAGATCAAGGCTGCTGTGACACCTGCCATTTGGGCTGCTTTCGTAAAGCCTTTCATTCTCTTATAATCTTTAGAAGCATAGTTATACGCTACTAGTGGCATCATACCTTGGCATAGTCCCATACCAATATTAAGTGGTAACATGTCGATCTTCTGAACGATGCCATATGCAGCCATTTCGATATCTCCATAGCCTGTTGTAAGGTTATTACGGATGATCGATGTTGTATTAGCTAATAGAGAAGATACGCAGGATGGTAGTCCTACTGAGAATACTTGTTTGATAGAGGATGTTTCTGGATGAGCCTCTTTGATCGATAAGGATAAGACTGTGGTACTGCTATGTTTATGGAATACTGTGATGAAGTAGATCAATGAGATGATGTTGGATAATGTAGTAGCGATCGCTGCTCCTGTTACTTCATTGCCTGCTGGTAATAATACGAACATAAATAAGGGGTCTAGGATGATGTTACATACTCCTCCTAGTGCTAGTCCTGTACTAGATTCTTTAGCATATCCAGCACTTCTTACGACATGTGACATGGTCATACCTACGGTAGAAGGAATACCCCCAATTACGACTACCCAGAATAAATAGCTTTGAGCATATTCTAAGGTATTAGGAGAAGCCCCTAGCATAATGACTAGTTTCTCAGAGAATACGAAACATATCAGAGCATAGATCGCAGAGATCGCTAAGGCTCCATAGATACTGAAGGCTCCTACTCTACGAGCTTCTTCTTCTCGTTTTTGACCTAATAGTCTAGATAATAGACTACCTCCCCCAATTCCAAATAGATTGGCAAGAGCATTCATGAAGAAGAATAGTACACCAGAGAGAGTAGCGGCTGCTACTTTATATGGGTCATTACTCATTCCTATAAACAAAGTATCTGCCATATTATATACAGTTGTGATGAGTTGAGATATGATCGTTGGTACAGCCATAGTGGCTAATGCTTTAGGAATGGGTGTTGTTTTGAAGAGTTCTTTGTTTGTCATATGGATACTCCTTACTACTTACTACATATTTATTATTGTATCACTTTTTAGAATACTTGTGATAAGGAATTTGTAGTGTTAACAAGATTAGGGAAAAATAAAATGCTCAGTAGACTGAGCATGTTTTATTTCTTATTATGAGCAGCATTGATGGCAGCCATAGCAGCATATCTAAAGCCATGTTCTTCTAGGGCTTCTACGCCTCTGATCGTTGAGCCTGATGGAGAGCATACATTATCTTTCATCTTACCTGGGTGTTCATTTTGTTCTAGATATAATGCTCCTGTGCCTTTCAACATTTGGGCTACTAGGTTATAGGCCATAGCTCTAGTAAGACCATACTTTACTCCAGCATCTCCTAGGGCTTCTAGGTACATGGCTGTAAAGGCTGGGGTACATCCACTGATCGTTTCCGCGATCCCCATGTGTTCTTGATCTAATACGACTACTAGAGCGATCTTTTCTAGTAATGATTTGAATTCTTGTTGTTCTTCTACTGTAAGAGTAGAGCGATCTTCCATGATGATGATCCCTTCTGCTACTGCTACTGGTGTATTAGGAGTGATACTGACATGACGTGTGTTTGGGGCTAATACTGTTTCTAGTTTGTCAAATGTCCATTTAGAAGCAACTGTTGTTACGATCTTATCTTGTAATAGGTTTTGTAGTGGTGTAACTACCTTCTCCATTTGATATGGTTTTACGGCTAGGATCACTAGATCACTATTGACGATCACTTCTTCAGCGCTAGCATGTGGTACGAAGCCATACTTTGCTGCATTTCTACATAACTTATCATAGTGTGCTGCACATACATGTACTTTACTTGGTTCAATAGCACCCACCTTTAGTAGACCTTCCATCATAGCTTGTGCAATGTTTCCAAATCCAATAACACCAATATTCCAATTCATCATATGTATTTCCTCCTGTGTATTTGTAATCATTCTATCATATTTCTAGTAGGATTAGAATGTTTCTTTCTCTGGATTCTCTGCAATAAACTTAGTAATACTCTCTTCACTATACGATAGGAGTCTACCAAATTCACGGGCTATTTCTTCACGTATTTCATTATAAGTATTATTTTCTAGTGCTTTTTGTTTACGATTCTTTAATTCATGATACTTATGAATGACTTCATCATTCTTCCAAAATAAGATGACTGTTTTTCCTAGGTTACTAGAATAAGGGAATAGGTCTGTGATGAGTAGGTGTTCTTCTACTTCGTACTTAGTACCGTATTCTTGTGTGATCTCTTGGGTAAAAGGTATTACTTTCTCGATATCTTCTTTGGTAGTGGGATGGCTTAGGGCTAGTTGCTTTACGTCTGCTCTAATGATCTCGTTGAAGGCATCAATGACTCCGCATTGGTAGTAATAGTTATTCTCCATAGTGTTTCCTCTACTTTCTTTTGTTAGTTCATAGGATGGATGGTATAGTCCTGTGGGAGCGTAATATTCATCTTGAATATATGTGAAGTTGAGTTTTTGTAGTACTTTCTTAGAAATGATATTATGGGGATTATGTCCTGCGAATACTCTTGGGACCTGTAAGATATCAAAGGCATAGTCTATTACTGCTTTCGCTACTTCGGTAGCATAGCCTTGGTTCCAATATTGTGGTCTTAGATGAAAGCCTAATTCAAGAGTTGTTTCATCATAGGGTCTAAGTCCACAACACCCTATCAACTCATTCGTATCTTTCTGATAGAATGGCCAATACTGGATCTGATACATTTCTCCATTCTTTATCTCAGTTTCTAATCTTTGTAGGATCTGTTGTTCATTGAATCTCCCATTGGCACTTATATATTTAGTAACTTCTTGATCTCCCCAAAGTATTCTTGCTAAGGGTAGATCTTCTCTCTTCCACCATTTGAAATAGGTTCTGGAAGTTTCTATATGTTTCATATGTATCACCTATACATTACTATATCATATTTCGTTAATAAAAGAAAAGCATCGTGTATACGATGCTTATAATGTTTGATCCATTAAATATTTAAGAGCTGTTTCGAACTTAACACCATACCAGTGTGTTGGATCATCTTGTGTGTTCTCGATACATTTTACTGTATAGTCTGCTGCGATCTTAGCTGCTTCAAATGTACTCTTATCGTTCATTAAAGCACCTACGAATGCAGAAGCATATACGTCACCTGTACCGTGGCATCCTTTAGCGATATGCACGTGTTCATAGTACTGTGTTGTACCATTTTCATATACAAGTACCCCTGTATATCCTTCTCTATATCCTACGCCTGTTAATACGATCTTGTTAGAATTGATCTTTGTTAATTCTTGTAGTAGGTGTGTGATGTAGGCTTCGTCGTATACTTCTTTGTATTCTACATCTGCTAGATAGCATGCTTCAGTGATGTTAGGAACTAGGATATCTGCTTTAGCACATAAGTTACGCATTTCTTTGACGTATTCCATATCAAATGCTGGATATAGTTTACCATTATCTGCCATAGCAGGGTCTACTACTTTAACACATGTGTCACTGCCTAGTGTTGCTAGGATGTCGATGACATAGTCGATTTGTTTAGTACTTCCTAGGTAACCTGTATAGAAGCAATCGAATTTGATGTTTTCTTTTAGCCAGTGTTGTTGGATGGCAGGGATGTCATCTGTTAAATCACGTACAGTAAAGCCTGTGAAGCCAGCTGTGTGTGTAGATAGGACGGCTGATGGAAGGATGGCTGTTTCCATTCCACATGCGGATAGAATTGGTAATGCTACTGTTAAGGAACATTGTCCTACACAGGAAATATCTTGAATAGTTAAGATCTTCTTATATGACATATAAGTACCTCCAATAAAGTATATGAATATAATATTCCATTTGTTAGAAGTTTGCAATTATTTTTATATCCAACAAATAATTTTACTTTTTTAAACTTTTTTATTTTCTTACTTTTTATGGTTTTTCTGTTATTTTATCTAAATATATATGGAATTATCATATATATTCACAGAATATTACTATATATTTAGTATTCATACTAATAAGTATATACTACCACCATCATTTGCATTATTTATTCTTTTGTATTATACTGTGAATGTAAGTGTTGTATATATTACAAAGTCATGAATACTCTATCATGACACCTACCTTCTTCTGTAATAATTGTACCACTTACTAGTATAGATGAGTGATCCTCGTTTGATCAGGTCTTTCCTTAGTGATCTTGTATCAGCGTGTATTTAAATTAACTTATACCTCCTGGGGATCCTCATCTATTTGTATATGATGTTAGTACATTTCCACATTATTGATTACATTTTTATTATTAATATGTTGATTATTAGTGTGATTTGTAGTATGATAGTTGTGTAAGTAGGGTGTGAGATAATCTGGGTGAGAACATAGATACTATTACTTCCACAGTAATTGTTGATACACTTCCAAACTTCCGCTTATCTAGTTGATCGAACACTTTGCTTACGCCTTAGGGGTGATGACATGTTTTATAGGTATCCTGTTGAGTTAGAGAGATTGGTCGAGTATATGGCTAGGCATGGGTATAGTGTCCGTGCTATTAGTGAATATACAGGGCTGTCTTATAAGGAGATCCAGGAGATCTTGATGAGGAGATTACCTGCGTGAGGATGGAGAGTGAACTAGTAAGTTATGAACTTCATTCTGGTAGGTCTCATACTTTGGTATACTATAAGTGTAAGCAGAGGGGTTTACCCTTCATCTAAAAAGAACTACTTATCTTGTGAGGACGGGTAGTTCTTTTTAGTTTCATTATGTTCATAATCAGACTGTTTATTACAAACTGAAGCAATTAGATACTATACTATATTGATCAAACTAAGGAAGAACAGAATACTTCGGTATTACTAAGAGAGTATATCTATAGATATACTTTTTTAGTTTTATTAGATCAATTTTTGATCATATGATTTATTAGTTGTGTCTAGAATTAAGAAAAAGTATACCAAAGGTGTTGATATTACACAAGACCTTTGGTATACTATAAGTGTAAGCAGAGGGATTTACCCTCCTACGATTTTAGTAACTAAAAATTGGCTACTTCTCTTGGTCGGATGGGTAGCCATTTTTAGTTTCATTATGTTTATAATCAAACTGCTTATTACAAAAAGAAGCAGTTTGAAATTGTACCGTAAAGAAACCAACAACGATTCCTAATACGATAGATAACATTTCGAAATCTGTCATAGCTTTCACCTCCTAGCTTTTCTGGGAGCTTAAATCATTGATTTAAAGCTAGTGCAGGAGGTACCCATCTACTTACAGTGTATATTATAGCACACTATAAGTATTATATCCAGTCTATGAATTTGGGTTGGAAGTGTATGGAAATACAGAAATCATTAAATAAGGTCAAAAGTATATTGTATTCCAATATACTTTTTTACTATTCTTTAGCATTAATATCAGAACTACTAGAAAGTATATATTTTAAAATCTTTTGAATTTTTTCTAGGAATACGAAAAGAAGGATCCGTAGATCCTTCTTAGAGATTAATTATTAGTATTTAAACTAAGAATTAAAGAGTACCGTTAGCTGTAGAACCAACTGTTACACCATCTTGTTGATAGAATGTAGCAGAGTAAGTCTTAGCAGCCCAGTCATAGTGGTATTCAGCATATAGGTTACCATTTAAGTGGAATGCCTTTAATACTGATACTTTACCGTTTACATAAGTACGTTCATACTTAGGAGCTACAACAACCTTAA
>SVBO01000005.1 GCA_015058845.1 Erysipelotrichaceae bacterium | reverse complement strand
AAGCAGATGTCTTTTCTGTTTGAACAGAGTCGGCATCTGCTAATTATTTATTCATGTGTGAGTTTCACTTTATAACACTTTATTTTTTTGTTATTTCGTTACAGCCCCTTTTTCTTTATTTCTTGAAAGATCTATGGTAAAGTTATAAAGACAATCTAGAGGTGATCATATGGTATTCTCATCTACAATATTCTTATTCCTATTTCTACCCTGTACATTGATCGGGTATTATAATCCAATATTTAAAGGAAGAAAGTTTCGAAACTATTTCCTATTACTAGTCAGTATCTTATTCTATGCTTGGGGAGAACCTAAGTTCGTTTTCGTGATCCTTCTTTCTATTCTAGTAAACTATGTAATAGGAATCATTATGGACAAGAGTGAGGGGTGTATGCGTAAACTATGGTTAGTAGTCGCTACGATCTATAACTTATCTTTCTTATTTGTCTATAAGTACTTAGGCTTCACATTAGATAACCTGAAATTCTTATTCCCAGGATCTTCTATCTCCGTAGATATCGTATTACCGATCGGGATCTCTTTCTTCACATTCCAGATCTTATCCTATATCTTCGATGTATATAAGAGAGAAGTACCTTACCAAAAGAATATCTTTAACCTAGGACTATATATCTCCATGTTCCCACAACTCATCGCAGGACCGATCGTAAGATATGGAGATGTAGCAGATGAGATCGAAGAACGTAGCGAAAGCTTCGATGAATTCTCTGAAGGAACTGTACGCTTCATCATGGGTCTATCTAAGAAAGTATTACTCTCTAACTATCTAGGAGTCATGGCAGATAATATCTTCTTACTAGCAAAAAGTGAGAGCTTATCTATGGTATTAGCCTGGATCGGGATCATTGCTTATGCTCTACAGATCTACTTTGACTTTAGTGGATACTCTGATATGGCTATAGGTATGGGAAGAATGTTTGGATTCCATTTCTTAGAAAACTTCAATTACCCATATATCGCCAAGAACATTACAGACTTCTGGAGAAGATGGCATATCTCTTTAAGTACATGGTTTAGAGACTATGTATATATTCCACTAGGGGGTAATAGAGTAGCTAAGCACAGACATATCTTGAATATCCTATGTGTATGGAGCTTAACTGGACTTTGGCATGGTGCTAACTGGACATTCATTCTATGGGGTCTATTATACTTCGTGTTATTAATATTTGAGAAATTCACACCAGCGATCAAGAAACTACCAACATGGGCTGCCCATCTATATACACTCTTCTTTGTATGTATAGCTTGGGTATTCTTTAGAGCAGAGAGCATTACACTAGCAGTAGAATATATTAGTTATATGCTAGGAATGAGTGGAAGCCTAGTAGGACCAAGTGCCATGGCGTATCTTCAAGAAGGTGGCGTATTACTAGTGATCGCTATGCTATGTGCCACACCACTCTATCATAAGATCACTGCATACATGGAATCAAGAGATACTACTCATTGGGGCTATGTAGCAGTCGTAGCAAGTATCTTTATCTTTGCTGTACTGATCTGTATCAAAGCTACTTATAACCCATTTATTTACTTTAATTTCTAGGAGGTGAGAGAATGCGTAAGACTAACAAGATAATCACGATCTTCTTCCTGATCACGATCTTCTCATTCTTTGGATTAGTAGTCAGTAAGATCGCAGTCAAGAACATCGTATATGACATCCTACATATCGACAATGAAATCGTCGCATTCTTCTTACAAGATGATTCAGAGTATAAGAATATCGAAGATCCTATCGTATATGTAAACCATCAAGCCAATTATCCATTTAAAGAAACACAAACTAAAACATCACAAAGCACATTCGACAAGATCCTCTCTAAAGTATCAAAACTACAAACAGTATTCGAAGATTACACATCAGAGAACCTATTATTTAGACTAGACTTCATGAAAGGTGGCTATGCCTTTGAAGACCTTCTAAACCTAGATATCATATCGATGCAAGACGATAGTGCAGTTATAGAGTTAAGAGAAGGGTATCTAACAGCCTTAAATGGTGATAAGGACATGACAGTAGCCGCTAGTAACTTAGTAGCATTCAAAGACTATGTGGAAACACAAGGAGCAGAGTTCTTATATATCCAAGTACCCTACAAGATCTCTGAAGAAGAGGAAGTAAGTGCTTTATATAGAGACTATTCCAATGAGAACTCAGATACACTACTATCTCTACTACATCAAAGTAATGTAGATACCCTAGATCTAAGAGAAGAATTCTCTAACAGATACCAAGATCTATTACCATTGTTCTACAAAACAGACCATCACTGGAAAATAGAAACAGGCCTAGAGGCAGCTAGTATCACAGCAGAATATCTAGCAGAAACATATGGATATGATATGCATACAGAGAATCTAGTAGAAGAAGCTTATACCACAGAAGTCTATGAAGACTCTTTCTTAGGTTCTAGAGGACGTAAAGTAACACTTGCTAAGACAGAGTTAGAAGACTTCACATTACTATTACCAAACTTTGAAAGTAATGTATGTGCTTATATACCAGATCGTAGTATCGATACTTGTGGTAGCTTCTATGACACATTGATCGATCCTAGTAAACTAGGAAGTGATGATTACTATAACGTATCCCCATACCATACATATGCCTATGGAGATAGACCAGTCATTGAGATCGAGAATCAATTAGTTACTAACAATAAGAAGATCTTGATCCTAAGAGATTCCTTCTCAGTACCTCTAGTACCATTCCTATCCCTATCCACTCAAAGTATCCATTCACTAGACCTAAGATACTTTACAGGCAGTGTAGAAACATACATCGAACAATACCAACCAGATCTAGTCATCGTAGCATATAACCCAAGTGTATTTGTCGATAGTAAGAATATCGAATACCAAACACATACCAATATGTTTGACTTCAAATAGGAGGTAACTATATGAACCAAGTATATATCTTAGTCGGAAAGATCGCTTCTGGTAAAACTACCTGGGCTGATCACAAAGCGAAAGAAGAAAAGTGTGTACTATTAAGTCATGATGATCTTATGTTAGTATTAGCGGATGATTGTGAAGGAAGAGCAGCCCATGTAGATAGAGCTAAAAGGATCTCGAAGTACTATGCGAAACTATCAGCTTCTTTAGTTGACCAAGAGATCTCTGTGATCTTAGATTATGGCTTCTGGACAAAAGAGGAAAGAGGCCTGATCACTGCAGAATTAACGAAATACAATGTACCATATACTATGCTATACATCACATGTAGTGAAGAGAATAGAATACAAAGATTAGAGAAAAGAAATCAAGATCTACTACGATCTGATCAAAGAGAGTATGTGATCCCAACTGTTCTAAGAGAGCGTTTAGATGCTTTCTTTGAAGAACCTTGCAACGAAAATATCGAAGTAGTATATATGGATTAAATAGACTGTATACTATACACGCAAAGTTTAAATATACTTGCATAAATGAGTATAATATGGTAGTATAAAAGCAACTTCAAAGAACAAGAGGTCTATGATCTAATGCAGCGTAGAGAGGAAGCGGATGGTGCAAGCTTCTGTGTAAGGATGATAGATTGACACTTGGGAGAAGCTCTTTTGAAAGAGAGTAGGGAGAGCCGGGTAGTTGCGTTATTAACTATAAAGAGCATGGGAATAAACTTCTCATGAATTAAGGTGGTACCGCGCATAACAGCGTCCTTTGGATGCTGTTTTATTATTGCTTGTAAAGGAGGAGAAAATATGTATCAAATCGCTCAAGGAACACAAGACTTCATGGGCCTAAATTGTCGTAAATGGCAAACTCTAGAAGACCTGATCCGTCAGATCACAACAGTATACGGATACCAAGAAGTAAGAACACCGATCTTTGAATACACAGAAGTATTCAAGAGAGATAATGACTCTAGTGACATGGTCAACAAAGAAATGTATACATTCTCTATGGGAGACTATTCACTAACACTTAGACCAGAAGGAACAGCTGGGATCGTACGTAGTTTCGTAGAAAAGAAACTATATGGTAATCCAGCAGAACTACCAGCTAAGATGTATTACATGGGACCAATGTTCAGACACGAAAGACCTCAAAAAGGTAGATATCGTCAATTCTCACAATTTGGAGTAGAATGCATTGGCGTTAAGTCTCCATTACTGGATGCTGAATGTATCGCACTAGGATATACCCTTGTGAAAGCATTGGGTATCTCTAACATCAAGATCCATATCAATACACTAGGAGACCAAGAAAGCCGTGATGCATATCGTAATGCACTACGTGAATACTTTGCTCCACATCTAGAAGAACTATGTGCAGACTGTAAACGTCGATTCGAACAAAATCCTCTACGTCTATTAGACTGTAAAGTAGATGGACCAAAAGAGATCATGCAGAATGCTCCTAAGATGAGAGATTATCTAAATGAAGCAAGTGCAGCATACTTTGAAGAAGTAAAGAAATGCTTAGATGCCCTAGAGATCCCATATGAGATCGATGATGGACTAGTACGTGGACTTGACTACTATACACACACAGTATTCGAAGCGATCGCTACTTCTGATGCCCTAGGTTCTCAATTAGCTGTATTTGCTGGGGGGCGATATGATGACCTAGTAAAATACTTTGGAGGACCAGAGATGAGTGGTGTAGGCTTTGCTGCTGGTATGGAAAGATTGATCATGATGGCAGAAGCAGAAGGAAATGAACTAGCTACAGTACAAACACTAGATGCTTATGTAATGCCATTATCTACAGCATGCCAAGCAAAAGCATTAGAACTAACAACCATGTTACGCTCTAATGGATATATTGCTGACATGGATGTGCAAGGACGTAGTATGAAAGCTATGTTCAAGAGCGTAGATCGTACACAAGCTACATTCGCATTGATCTTAGGAGAAGATGAAATGAATGCTGGAGAAGTACGTGTGAAGCACATTCCAACACAAGAACAAAAGAATGTACGCTGGGAAGAATTGATCGATCATATCGATTCTTTCTATGATATTACAGAGAATGTATGTACATGTGGAAATCCAAACTGTACATGTGGAAAGGGAGAGAACTAATATGAAGATGAGAACACATAATTGTGGTGCATTACGTTTATGCAATGCTGGTGAGAAAGTAACAGTAGTAGGTTGGGTCAATAAGAGACGTAACCTTGGTTCATTAGTATTCATTGATCTACGTGACCGTTCAGGTCTAGTACAATTAACTTTCGATGAAACAATGGAAGAGAAAGTGAGTGAAGTTCGTAATGAATATATCCTACAAGCTACTGGTACAGTATTAGAGAGAAAAGATAAGAACCCTAAGATCGCTACTGGTGAGATCGAGATCAAGGTAGAAGAAGTAAAGATCATTAACAGCGCTGAAACAACACCTATCATGATCGCTGAAGATGCAGGTGCTCTAGAAGACACACGTCTTAAATATCGTTACCTAGATATCAGAAGAGATCAGATCAAGAATAACTTAATGCTACGTCATAAAGTATGTATGATCGCTCGTAACTATCTATCTAACCTAGATTTCGTAGAAGTAGAAACACCAATTCTATGTAAGTCTACACCAGAAGGTGCTCGTGACTACTTAGTACCATCTCGTATCTTTGATGGTAAGTTCTATGCATTACCACAATCTCCACAGATCTATAAGCAATTATTAATGGTAGGTGGTATGGAAAGATACTTCCAGATCGCTCGTTGTTTCCGTGATGAAGACTTACGTGCAGACCGTCAACCAGAATTCACTCAGATCGATATTGAAATGAGCTTCATTGAAGAAGAAGATATTTGGGGTGTAGTAGAAGGATTAATGAAAGAGATCTTTACTAAGGTAAAGAATGTGACATTACCTGAAAAGTTCTTACGCTTAACATATGATGAATGTATGAATCGTTATGGCTCTGATAAGCCAGATACACGTTTCGAAATGGAATTAAAGAATATCTCTGATATTTATGCCAATACAGAATTCGAGATCTTCAAGAATATCTTAGCGAACAAGGGAATGATCAATGCGATCGTTGTTAAGAATGGTGCAGATAAGTTCTCTCGTAAGGATCTTGATAAGTTAACTGAATTCGTGAAGATCTATGGGGCTAAGGCATTAAGTTACTTAAAGTATAGTAATGGTGAATTAACTGGTTCTATTGCTAAGGTAACTAGTGAGGCTGAAAAGGCTGCCTTGATCGAGAAGTTAGAACTTCAAGAAAATGATATGATCTTAGCTGTAGCAGATAAGAAGAAAGTTACTCAAGCTGCTATGGGTGCTCTACGTGTTAAGTTAGGTAGAGAACTTGGATTGATCGATGAGAGCAAGTATAACTTCTTATGGGTAACTAACTTCCCTATGTTTGAATATAGCGAAGAAGAAGATCGTTATATGGCTGCTCACCACCCATTCACATCTCCTAACCTAGAGGATGTTGATAAGTTGATGACTGACCCTGAAAACTGCTATTCTCGTGCATATGACTTAGTTCTAAATGGATATGAATTACTAAGTGGTTCTATCCGTATCCATGATCAAGTACTACAAGGTAAAGTATTTGAGGCTATTGGTATGACTATGGAAGAAGCTAAGGAAAAGTTTGGATTCTTCATTGATGCATTCCGTTATGGTACTCCACCTCATGGTGGTGTAGGTATTGGTCTAGAAAGATTGATCATGATCTTAGCTGGTACTGATAATATCCGTGATGTAGTAGCATTCCCTAAGACTGCTTCTGCTGCTTGTTTAATGAGTGATGCTCCTAATACAGTAGATGATAAGCAATTAAGAGAATTACATATTGCATTAGCAAATAAGAAATAAGATATGGCGATCCTATCCAAGGATCGCTTTTCTTTTGTTTATACAAAAGTCAAGAATAAGTTTATCTTTACACTATTTGAATGACCCAAATAATATGATATAATCAATTTATAAATCATTTCACAGGAGAATTATTATGAATATCACACAGAAATCGGGAAGTTGGTACGTTAAGTCCATCTGTCTTTTCTTTTCGCTTTGTCTTTTAGGAGCTTCTATTTGTGCCGCCTTTTATCTAAAGGTATGGGATACTTTCTTAGTAGATTGGTTAAAGATATTAACATCTCCATCCCCTCTAGTAACTGACTATTTCCAATTAGGTAACCTAGCCTCTGCTTTCTTCAATGCAGCTATGTGTGGACTAGCTTGTAATGCCTTAATGCTAATGTTCGATAATAAGTACCACACTAATACTATTGCAGGATATTTCCTAGTTGTAGCTCACTGTTTCTATGGATTGAACTTCGTGAACATGTGGCCTCCGATCTTCGGGATCTTATTATACTGTAGATTACGTCATATCAAATTCCGCAAGAACCTAGATATGGCTATGTTCTCTACTGCTTTTGGTCCATTTGTCAGTGAACTATTATTCCGTTATCCCTTTGGGGAGAGCTTTGTAGCTAGTACTCCACAAGTATCTTTCCTAAGTATTGTATATGTAGTAATGTTTACACTATTCCTTACCATGACGATCCCAGCTATGTTACCAGGTGCCAATAAGATGCATAAGGGCTATGACTTATATAATGCAGGTCTAGCTTTTGGCCTTCTTGGATTCTTGATCTATGCGTTTATGTATAAGACACTAGGGATCAGTGCTCCAGTAAAGTACACGATCACGAATGAGGTATATGCAGCTCATGGAAATTCTTATATGACATTCTGTGTGATCTTTTTCATGGTTGTATTTAGTTTATATACTCTTTGGGGTTGGTATGCGAATGGGAAGTCTTTTAAGGGATATGCTCAGTTAATGGATGATAGTGGTCATAGAGCAGACTTCATTGATGATTATGGTTCACAGATGGTAGTGTTGAATATTGGTCTATATGGCTTCATGATCCTAGCATACTTTGTAGCAGTAGTCTTATTGACAGAGGGGGCTGGATTTACTGGTCCTACAGTAGGCGTGATCATAGCTGCTCTTACATTCACAGCCAGAGGACAACATCCTAAGAATGTATGGCCTATTCTAGCAGGCTTTGTAGCCTTATATCTATTTGTATTAGGTCTATCTACTGTTACTGGTAGTGAAGTTCCATGGACTCTATCTACCCAAGGCTATATCAATGCCGCAGCCTTTGCCACTGGTCTATGTCCGATCACAGGGATCTTTGGTAGACGATATGGAATTGCAGCGGGTGTAGTATGTGCGATCATTTGCACATCTACTAGTGCGATCCATGGAGGATTTGTATTATATAATGGTGGTTTCTCAGCAGGTCTAACAGCCCTATTAGTACAACCAGTATTAGAATTCTATTTAATCAGACATAAGAGAACACCAAGGGAGGAAGCATAATGCGTAAGAATTTCGGACCTAAGCCTTATATGTATCCATTACCTGTATTGATCATAGGAAGTTATGATGGAGAAGGCAATGCGAATGCTATGACAGCTGCTTGGGGTGGATTAGCAGATAGTAATAAAGTAGTCATCTGTGTCGATGCAAGTCATAAGACGATAAAGAATATTACTGAAACAGGAGCTTTCACTGTAAGCTTTGCGAATAAAGACAATGTTAAGCAAGCAGATTACGTAGGTATCATCTCTGGTAATGAAGAGAGTGATAAGGTAGCTACAGTAGGGTGGCATACTACCCATAGTGAATTTGTGAATGCGCCACTATTTGATGAACTTCCAGTAGCTATGGAATGTGAGTTGATCAGTTATGATTATGAGTTTGAACTGATGTTTGGAGAGATCATGAATGTTTGTGTAGATGAGTGTGTGTTAGATAGTGATGGGAAGTTAGATGTAGGGATGTTTGCTCCTATTGTATATGATTCTATGAATCATGGGTACTATACATTAGGCGAAAAGGTAGGTCGTGCTTTTAAGGATGGCTTAGATCTTAAGAAAGAAGAGTAAGAAAGCATTTTCCTATATTTTTACAGATAAAGAATGTGTTTGGGTGTTCTATTTACCCAAGCTTGTGGTATAATAGAAATATCCAAAGGGTACACATATTTCCTACATTTTGAGATAAGGGGAAACGGACGTTACTTATTGGTGTTGAAAGCCTGCTACGAGTAGGAATCCTAAAAATAAGTACAGTTTACCCACCTGGAATTACGCCGGGAATAGATCTCGCTCTTTGGGAATTAGGGTGTTCGTATATGCGAACACCTTTTCTTTTACAGTCGTATTGACATCAATTTTCTAAAAAGTATTGTAATATTAAGTGAAATCATGTAGAATTGAATAGAGAGAAAAGGAGTTGTAAACAATGGGTGACGTATTTCTAACTTCAGTAGGAAGTTTAATTTTAGGTATCATCGTTGGTGCACTTATTGGTTTCTTCTTTGCTAGAAAGTATATTGAAAAGCAAATGAAGGAAAATCCACCAATCAATGAAAAGATGATCCGTGCTTTATTTATGCAAATGGGACGTAAGCCAAGTGAGGTTCAAATCAAACAGATCATGGCTAGCATGAACCAATATAAAGGAAAATAATAAAGAACAAGACTAAAGGGTGAGCTATTGCTCACCCTTTATAGTTTTCTGGAAGATATTACTTAATAAACATACGTAATATATTCAATTTAGAAGAATTGTATGGAGCGAATCTAAATGAATAATCAAAACTCTTATGACGATGAAGCACAGATTTCGCATGAGAGAATGTCTCAAACCCCTTAGCCCCATGATAAGACCCCATACCACTCTTACCAATACCTCCGAAAGGTAGATTCACATTCGCAAGATGAAACATCACATCATTCACACATCCACCACCAAAACTAACTTCCTTTAATAAACGATCAATATTCGCTTGTGTATTAGAGAAAATATACATAGCTAGTGGCTTATCTCTATCATTAATATACTCTATTACTTCACTTAACTCTTCATAAGGCAGAAGGGGAAGTAAAGGAGCAAAGATCTCTTCTTGCATAATAGGAGAGAGAATGGATGGATGATCTACTAAAGTAGGAGCGATCTTTAAAGAACTCTCATCCCATGTACCACCATAAACGATCTCTTGTCCTTCTAAATAGCCAATAGCACGATCAAACTGTTGCTGATTGATCATATGAGGATAATACTCACATTGGATAGGATCCCCATAGAATTGAGTTACATATTCAGCAAAGTAATGAATGAACTGTTCCTTGATACACTCAGGAATAAACACATAATCAGGAGCAATACAAGTCTGTCCACTATTTAAACACTTACCAAATGCTAACCTCTTAGCCGCCATCTTCACATCACAACTCTTATCTAGTATCACAGGACTCTTACCACCTAACTCTAACACCACAGGCGTTAAATGCTTACTAGCCGCCTCTAATACCATCTGTCCGATCCTAGCTCCACCAGTAAAGAAGATCAGATCGAACTTCTCTTGTAATAACTCTGTAGCAATACGATTAGGTCCCACGATCACTCTCACATAGTTCTCATCAAAAGTATTAGCAATGATCTCATGTAACACACTGACCAAATGACTCGTCTTCTCACTAGGACGTAAGATCACACAGTTTCCAGCAGCGATCGCATCTACTACTGGAACAAGACTTAGATTCAATGGATAATTCCAAGGAGACATAATGAACACGACTCCTAATGGTTCATAGTATATTCTACATTTAGAAGGAAATGTAACTAACGTATCTGACTTAACCCTAGGTCTCATCAAACGCTTTAAAGACCTTCTCATATAAGCAATCTCCTCATACACGATCCCAAGCTCAGTCATATATCCCTCATTCTCACTCTTCCCAAGATCTAAGCGTAAGGCTTCTAATAATCTATCCTCATTACTCTTAAGAGCAGTATGTAATTTATGTAAAGCATTGATACGAAATGCATAATCCTTTGTTTGATGTGTATTATAGAACTCTCTTACTTGCATAACAATATCATGAATATTCATTTGATCACCTCTTTAGGTATAAGTATACCTCATTTTCCGCTTTTGTGATATACTAACTTATACATACGAAATAACAATGGAGGATATGTATGAATACAGAATCTTTAAATATATTCTTAGTTTTCTTTGAAGGAGTGATCTCTTTCTTCTCTCCTTGTGTATTACCATTGATTCCAATGTATCTAGGATACTTAAGTGGAAAGGGAAGAGGAAGTGATGGAGAGTATTCTCAAACTAGAATACTTCTACATACTCTATTCTTTATCTTAGGGATCGCTACTACGTTCTTTGTAGCAGCGTATCTTAGTACTTCCCTAGCTACTGTACTCACTCAACATAGTATTACTATCGGATACATAGGTGGGGCGTACTTGATCTTGATGGGGATCATTCAATTAGGGATCTTTAAGGGAATAAGTTTCAAAAGAGAATTCCGTCTACCAGTTCATATCAAGCGAATGAACTTCCTAAGTGCTTACATCATGGGCTTCACATTCTCTTTCGCATGGACACCTTGTATTGGTCCTATGTTATCCTCTGTGATCGTACTAGCTGCCTCTTCTCCTACTATGTCAACAGTATATATCACAGTCTATGCCCTAGGGTTCATGATCCCATTCTTATTAATGGGACTATTCTCTTCCCTAGTACTCAATGCACTGCGTAAGTATCGTGGTATCGTACAATATACAGTTAAGATCGGAGCTGTGATCTTGATCGTTCTAGGAGGCTTCTTGATCAAGGAATCTTATACTGCTCAACAAGCTGCTAAAGAAGAAGAGTATTATGCAAGTTCTTATGACTTTAAATTAGTAGACCAATATGGTATAGAACATACCCTATCTCAATATACAGGAAAAGAAATCGTACTATCCTTTGTTGCTTCTTGGTGTCCTTACTGTAACATGGAATTAACAGAGCTAGAAGCATTATACCAATCATGGAATCAGAATGAAGAGGCAGTAGTGATCGGGGTAGTAGCACCTGATCTTGGAAGAGAGATCAGTAAGGAAGAATTACTAGTATTCTTAGAGGAAATGGGTGTCACATTCCCGATCCTATTTGATGAAACAGGGGCTGTATTCAATAAATATGGAGTCTCTTCTCTACCTACTACATTCGTATTAGATAAGAATAATGAATTCTATGGGTATCAAAGTGGTATGTTGAGTAAAGATATACTAGAGCAGGTGATCGAGAATGTTCGTGCAACGTATACAGAGTGATGCAGTTAAGATCAGTATCGTAGGGTTATTATTAGGCATATGCTTTTCTTATTCCCAGATCTATGTGTTAAGTATATTTCCTTTAGCAGTATATATGTATATCAGTACTCAGAAGAAAACATTTAAAGAAGCTATACGCTTACAATTTCTATTCTTTCTAACTATGTATCTAAGTAGTTTAAGTTTCCTATGGGCTATGTATCCACTTAGTTTCTTAGAAGTCAGTAGGATCCAAGCTATAGGACTATTATTACTTGGTTGGGGTGGTTTGAGTATCATGGCTAGTTTGTTCTATATAGTAATCTCTGTGATCGCGCAATTCCAGAAGACTTCATTTCTAAGAGGGATCGTCTTGGTATTAGGTTGGTGTCTAGCAGAGGTAGCATTAGAATATGCTGGATTTCCTTGGTTAAGAGTAGGAAATCTAACCCTATTCTCACCTATATTCTCTAGTATAGCTTCTATAGGAGGAGTCTTCTTGTGTACACTACTGTGGCTATTAGTAGCTCTATGTATCAGTCAAATGAATAGAAGAGGAATGATATTGCTTACTGTAGTAGTATTGCTGTGGGGCAGTATTGGGTATCTATTCACTACTACTCCTCAAAATAGTAGTACATATCTAGTATCCTTGATCCAAGGAAATATCTCCTCACAAGAGAAATGGGACGAGGAAGCATTCCGATACAATGAAGAGATCCATCAGGAACTACTCTCTCAAGTAAGTAATGACTCTCAAGCTATATTCCTAGCAGAAACGATCTTCCCTTTCACACAATATCAAGAGAGTACATTGTATCAAGAGATGACATCTCTACCAGTATACTATGGAGCCTTTGAAGGAGAGGATGACATATATAACAGTTTATGTAGTGTAGAAACACAAGAATGTTACCATAAGAGATATCTAGTACCCTTTGGAGAATATATACCGAAATGGATGTCGAATCTATTCCCATTACTCAATGATTTCCAGTTTGCTGGATATATCAGTGAGGGAAAAGAAGCGATCACTCTTACTTCTTTAATAGGCACTATTTCTCCCCTAATATGCTATGAATCGATCTTTCCACATTTAGTATCTACAGGAGATCTGATCTATATTGCTAGCAATGATTCATGGTTCGATGGAAGCCAAGAACCATTACAACATGTAGCCCATGCTAGAATGCGCTCTATCGAACAGGGAGTAGATACAGTGAGAGTAGGAAACACAGGAATCACTTGTATCATTGATCGTATGGGAACTATCACAGATCAATTACCAGTACGAACAAGAGGGATCCTAGAAGGAAATATCCATATTTATAAAGAGGGTTCTATATATAGTAGAAATCCATGGATCCATAATATATTACCACTAGGGTGTCTAGTCGTATTACTAATGATAAGTCTACAAGGAGATAAGAAGAGAATATTAGAATTAAAACTAATGCTATATGGAAGATGAGGTGAGTACTTTGAAAGAGATCATAGATATACTAAGAGAACATGCACATACCTATCCACGCATGCAACCACAAGATGCTGTGAAGTTAGTGTATCAAAGTGAGTGGGGAGTAGGGCATTTGATCCAAGATCTAGATAGAGCAAAGGAATATCTAAGAGAAGAGTTATTACAGTGTGAGGGAGAGAGTAAGATCGAGTATATTGGCAATGGTTTTATTCGTTATTACCTAGGAAATACTGGAATAGATAGCGATCTATTAGTAGAACTCATGAGTAAGAGTGCTAGTCACTATCAAGGAAGTCAAGAGAGATTCTTACTGAAACTAGATACTTTACGTAAAGTATGTGCAGAAGGACACTTCCACTTTTCCTTACAAGAATTAGAACTATATCTAGAACAATATGCTGCAAAGCAATATCCCATGGTAAGTCATAGTGATATATACAGAAATACCTATCATCCTCATTACAGAGTACTTAGAGAAGAATATGTACATACAAGGTAAAGAATCATTAGAAAAGGAGAGGAACTTCCTCTCCTTTACTCATCTATTCTCTCGATCTTGAACACTAAGATACTATCAACATCAGGACAACAGAACACATTCGTAGGAAGTGTTCCCCCATAGCGTAGAACATCGATCTTAGGATATAACATATGAAATGCTTGCGGACAGATCTTTCCGCGATCCTCCTCATAATCAAAAGTATCTCCTACCTTAAGCCCACGATGACATGGACGCTTTCCTAATTGATCGACAACACTGATCTTGATCTTCATACCATCACCCTTTACTTACATTGATTATACCACATTTACATAGCAATACTAATGACAATTCAGAAATATATGTTGTATAATACTAACAAGAAAGGGGAGATATAATGCGTAAGAATACATTACTATGGAAACTCTTTACAATTATGTTATATATCAGTACCTTTACCTTTGGCGGAGGCTTCGTGATCGTATCACTCATGAAGAGCAAACTAGTCGATGAACTACACTGGATCGATGAGCAAGAGATGTTAGACCTAGCAGCCATTGCGCAATCTACCCCAGGGGCTATCGCAGTCAATGGAGCGATCTTAGTAGGCTATCGTGTAGCAGGAATACTAGGAGTCATAGTCAGTGTAATAGGTACTATATTACCTCCTATGATCGTCCTATCGATCATATCTGTCTTCTATGAACTATTTGCCACAAATCCCTATGTATCATTAGTCCTGAAGGGAATGCAAGCAGGAGTAGCCGCTATGATCCTTGATGTCGTATTAGGATTAGGAAGTACAATCCTTAAGACTAGATCTTGGGTATATTACAGTATCATGATCGGAGCATTCATAGCCACTTTCTTCTATAAAGTCAATGTAGTATACATCATCCTAACATCTACACTGATCGGTATTTGTCTAGTGGTATATAAACAAAGAGTAGGGGTGGAACATGTATGATCTACCTACAACTATTTATATGTTTCTTACAAGTAGGCATGTTCTCCATAGGAGGAGGTTATGCTGCTATCGGATTGATCCAAAGTCTAGTAGTCGAACAAAGAGGATGGATCACGATGCAAGAATTCTTAGATCTCATCACGATCGCAGAGATGACACCAGGTCCTATTACAGTCAACTCAGCTACCTTTGTAGGAATCGCTGTAGCAGGTACACCAGGCGCTATAGCTGCTACTCTAGGATGTATCTTCCCAGCATTATTCCTAGTTACTCTATTAGCCTATATCTATGATCGATATAAAGATCTATCAATCCTACAAAGCATCCTAGCAAGCCTTAGACCAGCTGTAGTAGCCCTAATCGCATCCGCAGGTGTTTCTATATTACTAGAAGTATTATTTGCAGGAGAGGCTATGATGCTGAGTAATTTAAACTGGATCGGAGGTATATTATTTCTAGCAGGATTCCTAGTGATCCGTAAATTAAAATGGAGTCCGATCTTAGTCATGTGTGTATGTGGAATATGTAATCTAGTAATCAATACATTACTTCATTAATCACAATACATTGCACGAATAATAAGTATCTATTATAATACAATCAACAAGTAGTAAGGAGGAACCACTATGGTGAATGAGCAAGTATTAGAGAAAGTATATGCATATATCGATAGCAAGAGAGATGAGATCATTGCAGAGTTATCCGATATCTCTTCTATTCGTAGTGTATCTGATAGCAAGAGTGACGTGAAGCCTTTTGGACAAGGGTGTATCGATGTGTTAGAGAGAATGCTATCTAAAGGAAAAGAACAAGGGTTTGAAACTAAGAACTATGATAATTATGTAGGAAGTATTCTTTTAAACAATGGGGCTAAGGAAAATATTGGTCTTTGGGCGCACTTAGATGTTGTTCCAGAGGGTGATGGTTGGTTAAGTGATCCGTATGTACCAGTAGTAAGAGATGGTCTACTATTTGGTAGAGGTGTAGGAGATAATAAGAGTGCTGCGATCGCTACCTTCTATATCCAACAAGCGATCCGTGATCTAGCGATCCCAATGAATCACAATGTAGAGTTATTACTAGGTACCAGTGAGGAAACAGGAATGGATGATGTGAAGTATTATGTAGCCAACTATCCAGTACCTAAGTTCTCTCTAGTACCAGATGCAGGATTCCCAGGGGCTTGTGGTGAATTTGGTCGTGTACAATATCGCTTAGTATCTCGTAAACCATTATCTTCCCAATTCAAAGAACTACACGCAGGAACAGTATTCAATATTATTCCTAATTATGCTTATGCAGTATTAGAAGACAATGGTAAGATCGGCATACCAGCCTTTGGAGGACCAGAGTGTAAAGTGAAGGTAACACAAGAGGGTAACTTGATCAAGATCGAAACATTTGGTCTATCTAGACATGCAGCAGGCCCAGAGGGTTCTATCAATGCGATCAAGGTATTAACTGAGGTGTTATTATCGATCCAAGGTCTATGTGAAGAAGATCGTGAGATCATTTCTTTCTTGGATCATGTGAATATGGATTCTTATGGTACATATCTAGGAATCAATAAGATCGATGAGGTGTCTGGTCAAACAGTATCTAGTGGTACGGTATTGCGTTTAGAGAATGGTATCGTATCTTTACTAAATGATTGTCGTCATTGTGTAACAGATAGTAATGAGCGTATTATTGAGAGTATCACAACTAAGAGTAACGCTTCTAACTTTGATGTAGTAGTCACTGGGCAAAGTAAGCCATACTTCATTGATAAGAATAGTGAAGTGATCCAAGCAATCACTAAGATCTGTCAAGAACACTTCCAGAATGATGAAATGGAAATGGCGATCATGAAGGGTGGTACTTATGCAGGATGTATTCCTAATGCAGTAGCTACTGGTTCTTTTGTTAAGAACTATGCAGAGGCACCTGCGTATATCCAACCAGGACATGGAAATGCACACCAACCTGATGAATATATTCCAATTGATGGATATTTAGAGGGTATTAAGTTACTTGCTAAGATCTTATTAAGTGTAGATGCTATTTTATAAGCCGTAGTAATACGGCTTTTTGATTACTTCTTTGTAAAGTATGTAAGAAAAGATTTGAAAGTTTCAGAAATAAGTTGACATTTTGGGAAATAATACATATAATGTAATAGCATAAAAACATTAGAGGTAGCGGTGTAGAAGAGTATAGCTATGAAGTCGGCAGATGTTTGACATAGTTAGAAAGGCAACCACCGCCGAATAGAAGTATCGGCAGATATGTTCTATGGGGTTATAGAGAATATCTATAACACTCCTTCATTCATATGAAGAGGCGCTATTAACATGTAACCTATTGTAAGATGGAACCATGCTTAATACGCATGGTTTTTATGTATATATACCATTATTCAATAGGAGGACAAAGAGTATGAGAAGATTAGCAATGATGGCATTAGCACTTATGTGCGTATTAACAGCTACAGGTTGTAGCAATGATTCAAACAACAATAATACAGATGATTCTAATGTATTACGTGTAGGTATGGAATGTAACTATGCTCCATTCAACTGGACTGAAACAACAGCAAGTGATTCAAATGTACCTGAAAGTAATGGTGGATATTGTGCTGGATATGATGTTGAGATCGCTAAGGCACTTGCTTCTAGCTTAGATATGGAATTAGAAGTAGTGAAGTTAGAATGGGATGCTTTATTACCTGCGCTTGATAAGGATGTAATCGATGCGATCGTTGCGGGTATGACAGATACTCCAAAAAGAAGAGAGAATGCAGACTTTACATCTCCTTACTATCAATCAGAAATGGTTATGATCGTTCGTGCTGATTCTGAATATGCAAATGCTACTTCTTTAGAAGATTTCTCTGGTGCGAATGTACTTGGGCAATTAAATACAATGTATGATACAGTGATCGATCAAATTCCGAATGTAAATCATATGGTACCATTAGAGAGTTATTCATACATGATCGCTTCTTTATTAAATAATGAAGCAGATGCATTAACTGCAGAAACACCAGTTGCTCAAGGGGCTATTGATGCTCATGAGGGACTTGCTATGGTAGTATTCCAACCTGGTCAAGGATTTGAACTAGATCCAAGTGAAACTTCTGTATCCATTGCTGTTAAGAAGGGAAATACAGAATTATTAAATAGCTTAGAAAGCGCATTATCAAATATTAGTGAAGAAGAACGTTTACAAATGATGGCAGATGCTAGTGCAAATCAACCATCATCAAACTAGAATAGGTGAGTTATGGAGTTATTAAGGGAAGCATGGAAGATTCTGATCGAATATTGGCCATTGATCTCTCGTGGTATTATCAATACATTGATCGTTTCATTATTAGGTACAGTGATCGGTCTTATGATCGGTCTGGTAATAGGTGCCTTACGTTATATTTGTAATCAAAGAGATCGCAAAGAGAAAAAGAGTGTTACGATCGTGAAGAAGATTGCTAACTTTGTATTTGGAGCTTATGTAGAGATCATTCGTGGTACGCCTATGATGGTACAAGCAATGTTGTTCTATTGGGGTCTAAAGTCTTCTTTACAATGGGATCCATTTGTAGCATCTATTTGTATTATTTCAGTGAATACAGGTGCTTATATGGCTGAGATCATTCGTAGTGGTATCCAAAGTGTAGATAAGGGACAAGGAGAAGGGGCACGTAGTATTGGTCTGTCTTCCTGGCAAACTATGCAATATGTGATCTTACCACAAGCTCTTAAGAATGCTTTCCCATCTGTAGGAAACGAATTCGTAGTTAATATTAAGGATAGTAGTGTTCTGAACTGTATCGGATTCTCAGAACTATTCTTACAAGCTAAGAGTATCGTAGGTTCTACTTTTGACTATGTAACTCCATTCTTTGTAGCAGGTATTATCTACTTTATCTTAACTTATGCAACAACTTTCTTATTAGGGATCATCGAGAAGAGAATTGGTCTACCTAAACAAACAATGCCAACATCTCAAACGATGCCAGCAAGGGAGGAATAGAACATGGATATTATTCGTATCAAGGATCTACGTAAATCCTTTGGAAATCTAGAAGTATTAAAGGGTGTTGATTTCTCTGTGGCTAAGGGAGAAGTAGTAACGATCATTGGTTCTAGTGGTAGTGGTAAGAGTACATTACTTCGTTGTATCAATTTACTAGAAGAGGTAGATAGTGGTTCTATTTACTATCATGATGTAGATATTTGTAACACTACGATCGATGTGAATGAACATCGTACTAAGGTAGGTATGGTATTCCAATCCTTTAACTTATTTGCCAATATGACAGTTTTAAAGAACTGTACGATCGGGCAAACTAAGGTATTAAAGAGAAGTGAGAAAGAAGCTACTGAGAAAGCGATGCACTTCTTAGAAAAAGTAGGTATGAAGGATTTCGCAAATGCGAGTGTGACACAGTTATCTGGTGGTCAAAAGCAACGTGTAGCGATCGCTAGAGCATTGGCTATGGATTGTGAAGTCTTATTATTTGATGAACCTACTAGTGCATTAGACCCAGAGATGGTAGGAGATGTACTAGATGTCATGCGTGATATTGCACATAGTGGTATTACGATGTTAGTAGTAACACATGAGATGAGCTTTGCGAAAGATGTATCTCATCGTGTATGCTTCATGGATCAAGGTAGAGTACTGGAAGAAGGTACTCCAGAGGAGATCTTTCAGAATCCTAAGCATCAAAGAACGAAAGCGTTCTTATCTAGAATTATTAATTAGTATAGTGGGCATACTTGTAAGAGTATGCCTTTATAGTATAGGAGTTATAGAAAAGGAATTGATATTTTACAAGATCTATTGTAGAATACATAGGAACGACAGTTCATTTGTACCATCCTGTCGTAAAACAAAACTAGGGCTACTCATCTAATAGAAAGACATAGTATTACTATGTCTTGTTGGAAGGTAGTTTTATGTGATGTAAAACTATTTTTTTATTGGAAGGAAACTATACAATATGAATGATAAGAAAAATAAAACATTCTTACTAAAAGAATGGATCATACAAGAAAAAGAAGAAACAGAAGTATTACTGAGAAGTATTCCTGCTACGACTGTATCTTTGTTTGTAGTAAGTGTTATCTGTATGAATTTACTAGCGAATAAAACATTATTCCAGAATTACTATATTGCATTAGATGGTGGGATCTTGATCTCTTGGCTATCCTTTATGTGTATGGATATTATTACTAAGTACTTTGGACCTAAAGCATCGAATAAGATCGCAGTATTAGCCTCTTCGATCAACGTACTTACCTGCTTTATCTTCTATATAGCTAGTATCATCCCCTCTAATGCGAATGATTACACAGCCCTAGATGAGATCTTAGGAGGTACTTGGTTCATTCTACTTGGAAGTACGATCGCTTTCTTAATATCTGCAGTGATCAATAACTGTTTGAATTGGAGCATTGGGAAAGCTATTTCCCATAAATGGAATAGCAAAGTAACATTTGCCATACAATCCTATATCTCTACATTCTTTGGTCAATTCTTCGACAATCTGATCTTCTCCTTGATCGTTTTTGTAGGCTTTGCTCCTATATTCTGGGATGGCTTTCACTGGACCGTATTACAATGTACGACATGTGCATTAACAGGAGCCTTTGCTGAATTGATCATGGAGATCGTATTCTCTCCTTTTGGATACAAGATCTTAATGAAGTGGAAAGAACATGAAGTAGGGAGAGAATATATTACATATGTGAATGGAGGGAAACAAGAATGAGGATCTTAATTACAGGGACATCACAAGGAATTGGTAAAGGAATTGCTGAGAGATTTCTGATGGAGGGACATGAGGTAATTGGTATTGATAGACAAGCCTCTACACTCACACATACCATGTATCAACATTACCAAATGGATGTCCGTGACTATGAGCATCTACCAGAATTAAGCAATATCCATGTATTGATCAATAATGCAGGTACACAGAATGAAGATGATATCGAGATCAATCTAAAGGCTGTGATCCGTATTACAGAGAAATATGGCATCCAAGATCAGATCCATTCGATCTTACATATTGGTTCTGCTAGTGGTCATACAGGAGCAGAGTTTCCCGAGTATTGTGCTAGTAAGGGTGGCATCTTAGCGTATACAAAGAATGTTGCTATGCGTATTGCACCTTATGGAGCTACTTGTAATAGTTTAGATCCAGGGGGTGTGATCACACCGTTAAATGAATGTGTTATGAATGATCCTGTATTATGGGAAGAGATCATGAATGAGACACCTTTAAGGAAATGGGCTACCGTAGAAGAGATCGCTGATTGGGCGTATTTCTTAACTATGGTGAATACGTTCTGTACGGGGCAGAATATTCTAGTAGATGGGGGAGAGTCTATTAATTATAACTTTGTATGGAAGGATTAATGAAAGGTAGGAGATAACTCCTACCTTGTTGTTTTACTTAGAATAAGAATGTTTCTAATACCAATACGATCAAGCAACAAGACACCGCACTCTTGAATAGATCCTCACTTATCCAAGCTACTATAATACCTACTATCAATGCAGCAGCCCCAGAAATAGGACTACGGGTAGCATCTAGAATAGCAGGGAATGTCATGACGGCTAGGGTAACATAAGGTACATAGTATAAGAATGAGCGAATGAATTCATTATCGATCTGTTTCTTGAATAGTGTGAGAGGAAGAGATCTGATCAAGTAAGTTACACCCCACATAATCAAGATATATACATACATATTATTCATGATCCTTCACCTCTCTTCTAGGAAATAATACAGCGGCTAAGGCTGATAGAGTAACTGTAAGGACGATCGTACGAGTACCATCGCTCCAACTAGAGATCCCTGGTATTAAAGTAGCACAATAACTTAAGAAGAAACTGATCACTACTAAAGCAGCAATGACCTTATTCTTCTTAGCAGGAGGAATAAACACTGCTATGAACATTCCATATAAAGCCACACTGAAAGCACTCACTAACTGAGGTGGTAAGATACTACCAGCAATAGCCCCTAGTGCAGTACCGATCGCCCAACTAGGAGCAGCCATTAAAATAGCACCATACATATAATATGGATTCAAGAAACCTGGTCGAGAGATCATGATCCCAAAGATCTCATCGACGATATAGAAAGCCATTACTAAACGATGTTTAAACGGCATCTTCGGATCTACTCTTTGAGACATCGCACAACTCATCAACATATATCTAGCATTCGTAACAAGTGTTACCAGAGCACATTCTATATAACTAGCAGAAGCCGCAATGACTGTAAAGCCTGCATATTCTCCAGCAGAAGCATTACACAGCAAACTACATAAGAATGCTTGGAAAGTAGATAGACCAGCATTTCTTGCAGCAATTCCCAATGAGAAAGAGACTGCTAGATATCCAAGACCAATAGGGATCCCATCCTTGATCCCTTGATACAATATATCTTTATTATCTTGTAATCTATATCCTCTTTCCATTAGTAACACCCTCTATCTTATTAGTAACTATTATAAACCTGTGCGTCAAAAAGTAAAATAAGAATTTGAAAATGTTACTTATATAGTGTATGTAAAGATTATTGACCTATATCGATGAATGATTTATAATTATTACAAAGAGAATCATACAGGAGGACATAGTATGGGTAAATTTGTTGTAAAGAATACTAAAACTGGAATTAAATTTGATTTAAAGGCTACTAATGGTCAAGTGATCGCTACTTCTGAAGTGTATACTGGTAAGCCTGCTTGCTTAAATGGTATCAATAGTGTTAAGACTAATGCAGTAGTGGCTGGTATCGAAGATCAAACTGAGGAAGGATATGCAACTGTGAAATGTCCTAAGTTTGAAGTGTATAAGGACAAAGCTGGTGAATTCCGTTTCCGTTTAAAAGCTAAGAATGGTCAGATCATTGCTGTTAGTGAAGGATACACTACTCATGATAATTGCATCAATGGTATCGAGTCTGTTAAGAAGAATGCACCTGAAGCTGAGATCGTAGAAGAATAATAATCAATGGGGCAGAGTTCTGCCCCTTTTTAATTCACTTCTTATATAAGATTTTATAGAAAAATGAAATAGTTCTTTAGAAATTTCCTAAAAAGTATTACAATATATAGGTATAAACTTATGAGGTATAAATATGGATAGAAAAGAATTAAGAAGTAAGCTAGCGCAGCTTCAAGCCGAAGGAAAGATCGTTCCTCCTATGTCTTTGATCAAGACAGAAGAACAATTACAAGGAATTCGTGAAAGTGCTGCGATTAATACTGCTTTACTAGATTATATTACTCCTTTCATGAAAGAAGGGATCACAACAGAAGAGATCGATAAGTTAGTCTATGACTTCACGACTTCTCATGGAGCTGTACCAGCTCCGCTAAACTATGAAGGATATCCAAAGAGTGTATGTGTATCTATCAATGAGGTAGTATGTCATGGGATCCCTAGTAAAACTAGAGTACTTCGTAGTGGAGATATTGTGAATGTAGATGTATCTACGATCTATAAGGGATATTTCTCTGATGCTTCTAGAATGTTCTTGATCGGAGAGGTACCAGCTGCTAAGAAGAAACTAGTAGAAGTTACTAAGGATGCTTTAGAACTAGGTCTACAAGAAGTAAAGCCTTGGGGTCATGTAGGAGATATTGGAGCTGCTATCGAAGCACATGCTACTAAGAATCGTTATAGTGTTGTACGTGAGTTCTGTGGGCATGGGGTAGGTAATGCTTTCCATGAGGATCCTTATATTCTACATTATGGTAAGAGAAATACTGGTATGGTAATGGTACCAGGTATGATCTTTACGATCGAACCTATGTTGAACATGGGATCACGTAATATCAGTGTATCTCGTAAGGATGGATGGACTGTTACTACAGTAGATAAGAAGCCATCTGCGCAATGGGAATACATGGTATTAGTGACTGAGGATGGATTTGAGGTCCTTTCACATTAATAGGGAGATTATTTATGGGATATGAGAGAAAGGGAGAATGGTTACTACTACAGGTAAACGAACCAGTAGGAGTAGAAGCACTTCTAAATGAGTTATTATTGAAGTGTGAATACAGAGTTTCTCGCAAGAATAAGTTCATGGAAGAGTCTACCTTAGTGAATGGTGATGTCGTATGGATGAAGGTATTTGAAGAGAATGAAGTGGATTTCATAGCAGAATCTGATGAATTAGATGTAGTATATGAAGATGATCTACTATTAGTAGTCAATAAACCAGCAGGGATCATGGTACATCCTGATACTAAGGATGGTGTAGGAACACTAGCCAATAGAGTAGCCTATTACTATCAATCTAATGGAGTCATGACTACAGTAAGACCATTACATCGTTTAGATAGAGATACTTGTGGTATGGTGATCTTTTCTAAGTGTCCTAAGTTACAACCATATCTAGATGCTTTATTGAAGGATAAGAAGATCGGTCGTAAGTATTATGCTGTTGTCGATGGATATTATCGTAAAGGACAAAAGATCACGATAGATGCCCCTATTGGTAGAGATAGACATGTATCTAATAAGTATAGAGTCAGTGAGACTGGTAAGAGTGCTCTTACCTATGTAACATGCTTAGAATCTTCTCGTAAAGAGAATCGATCTTTAGTAGAATGTACACTAGATACTGGTAGAACACATCAGATCAGAGTACATCTATCTCATCATAAGCATCCTTTAGTAGGAGATAAGATCTATAATCCTACTTCTAAGTATCCGCATCTTGCTTTACAAGCGTATATGTTATATGTGAATAGTATGTTGTATGAGGATGGCTTAGAGATCTCTTTAGAGATGGATAATAAGATCCGTAAGTTATTGAATAAGTGGAAATAGGGTATATTAAAAGATATACCTTTTAAATTATGAAAACGGACAGTTTCCCGTCCGTTATTCATACTATTTACATACAACCGCCACAACCATTACCACCACGAGCGAAACCACATAATACTAATAACAAGAAGATAACCAAGATCACTGCGATCCAACTAATATTACCTCCTAGACCAACACCACCGCCACCACATTGATTGCAACAAGGATTGTAAGAATAATTTGGAGGACAGCAGTTGTTACCTCCATTTCCATAGCCATAATAATACATGAGGAGACCTCCTTTCTACTCATACGATATGCATATAGGAGAACTGTTTCTGTGCGAACCTCCTATAAGGTGTAGAATTTTCAAAGTAAACAAGGTATAATAGATAGACAAAGGAGGGAGAGAGCATGAACTTCAAGAGTATTATGAAAAGTAAATGGTGGTCTTTGCGTATGCCTGCTAAGTATGATAAGACGATCTTTTTCTCCATGTTATTCTTATGTATGTTTGGTACGATCATGATCTTATCTGTAAATGCTAAGGATGCTGTGAGTGATTCTTTCGCAGTATATAAGACATTGATCAAGCAAGTAGTGTTCTTTATGGGTGGTTATGTGGCTATGGTATTCATTACCCGTTTCTTCTCCCTTACGCTTGCTAAGAAGTATTCTTTTGCGCTAGTAGTACTTGTATTGATCTTATGTACTGCTTGCTTATTCCTTCCTAATGAATATGGTATTCGTGCATGGATCCCGATCAATATAGGTCCATTTAGTCTAACGATCCAACCCTCTGAGTTCTTGAAACTAGCACTTATTATCTATATCGGAAGTTATCTAGGATCTCTATCTTCTAAGATCAATTATTCACGTAATGATGTGTTATTAGCTCCAATGGTACTCTTAGGAACATCTGCTTTCATTATTCTGAAGCAAGATGACTTTGGAGCGATCATGATCATTGCGGTGATCGTAGGGATCATGTGTATTCTAACGACACATCCAGTGTTGAAAGATTTCCGTAACTTTATTCGTACATGTATCGTGATCTGTGCGTTCTTTAGTTGGTTATTTATGTTTTCTCCACTAGGGGTCAAGTTGCTTACATTCTTTGCGGGAGAAGAGGCATATCAAGTACAAAGATTCGCGATCGCTCAAAATCCATTTACGGATTATTTAGATACGGGTTGGCAAGTTGTTTCTTCTTTAGTTGCTTTCCATAAAGGTGGTTGGAAGGGTGTAGGTCTTGGAAATTCTTCTTATAAGTATGGATATGTACCGACTGCTCTAACAGACTCTATCTTACCGATCATTGTAGAAGAGTTAGGTATTGGTGGATTCTTAGTGATCGCTGTTGCCTATTTCCTGATCCTTTGGACTTTATTTAGGTATGCTTGGAAGATCCAGACAGTTAGTGCTAGAATGATCTTAGTAGGCATCGCTACTTACTTCTTCTTACACTTTGTTCTAAATATTGGAGGGATCACAGGTCTGATCCCGATCACAGGTGTACCACTTCTATTTATCTCTTATGGAGGTAGTTCTACACTGAATGCTATGTTATCCCTAGGAGTTGCGCAAGCGATCATAGTGAGATTTAATCGTAAGGAGATCGTATAGGTCTCCTTTTCTTTCGCTCAGGATGACAAGTGAAGCATATACTATACTGGGTGAGCACTATGTCTAAAGAGGAATTCAAGAATTATGTGAGGAACAATCCTCACATTAAACAAGGAGTAGATGAGGGAAAGATCACTTGGCAGAAAGCCTATGAAGCCTTTGATCTATATGGAAATGAAGCACCAGAATTACAATCATTACAACCATTCACTGAAACAGTAGAACAACCTACTACAACCACTACTCCTACGAATACAACATCATTATCAGGGATCAATCCCCTTTTACTATCACTTACTACACTAGATTGGGGAGCCATCTCTCATACCGTAGATAACCTAAGTAGAATGGTATCTATGGCTAAGGATGTAGTGGGGAAAGGAGATGTGAAGAGTGAGAAGGCGAATCAAGTATTCAGGAGGTATAATGACTAATGGATGAGTTAAGAGCTATGGCAGATAGTGATCTAGAATTCTTTCAATATATGCGAGTACATCCTTACTATATAAGACAAGTCTATCGAGATGATACAATGATCACTGAGATCATAGAGCATTATAAGGTAGATACTCATAAGACCTTTGGAGATCGTATAGAGAGAGTAGGACAGTTAGCTTCGATGGCACAAATGTTCTTATGATACTTTTCTTTTCAATCAAACAATGGTACAATCAAAGCATATAAAATAGCCTGTATAACAGGCTATTTCTAAAAGGGAAGAGGAGAAACAAAGATAATAAGCATCTATCTAGATGCATTAGTAGAATGCCCTCTTCTAACACATTTATACAAGAATTATCATTAGGAGGTAATAACCATGAGAATCGCGATCTATCCAGGAACATTTGATCCTATTACATTAGGACATATGGATGTCTTAACAAGAGCTGCTAAGATGTTTGATAAGGTATATATCGTTATTATGCATAATACTAAGAAAAGTAGTTTATTCTCTGAAGAAGAAAGACTAGAAATGATCAATAGGAGTATTCAAGAGGCAGGACTTGAGAATGTAGAGGCTGAGATCGGTCATGGTTTGACAGTATTATATGCAAAGGAAAAGGGCGCTAGTGTGATCGTAAGAGGATTACGTGTATCGATGGACTTTGAATACGAGATCCAATTAGCATCTGCAAATATGTTCATGGATGATGATATCGAAACGATCTTCTTACCTACTAAACCAGAACTATCCTTTATCTCATCTACTACTGTCAAAGAGATCGCTATGGCGCATGTAGCACTAACAGATCTAGTACCTACACCAGTTGAAGAAATGTTAGTGAAGAAGTTTCAGAAATAAGTAGAGGATACTGATAGAGAAGAGCATCTGTAAGATACGATATAGTAGGAATGTACTATATTTCGGTACTACAGGTGTGATCGCATAGATCTGTAAGTGTGCGTTGAGACTTCCAAATCCTAGTATGATAGAAAGAGTATATAGCTTAGTAGAGAGGGTGTTTGAGGAAGTAACGGTTTTAATACTTGCTGAAGCAAATTCTCCGATATAGAATAGGATCTCTTGGAGATACTGAGGAAGTAATGGAGTTACTAGAGCTAACATAACACTGACTAATAGAATATATCCTAACATCATATATAAACCATTCCCACTGCTCTGTAGGGCTTCTTGTAAGCTTAGAGCAGTGTTTTCTTTTAGAGATAACTTAGTACTAGGGATATAGAAACTAAGCATTACACAAGCAAATATACACTGTGTAGCATATAGTAATACCCCATATCGCATATCTCCTAGTAAACTCCCTAATGTAAAGATACAGAAGGGGAAAGAAGGGATACAACAGCATAGAGTAATGATCTGTACTTCACGAGAGGTTATTTGATCATGGTGATACGCATCTTTAAGAAGTAAGGCATTTCCTGCAAAGCCTATAATGATCCCTAGTAGAGCATATAAGTATAACGCATAATGTAAAGAAGATCTTTGTAGTACTCTTTGTAACATACCACTTTGTAATAGGAGTTTACAGAGTACTAACATAAAGAACAAAGAAGGGAAGATAGTTATTAGAAAGGTCTGTAGTACTTGTCTAGATACTTCTATAATGATATTCATTTGAAAGAAAGAGAGTATAAATAGTATTAGTAAAGTTATATCTGTGATCCACATATCATCACCTCATACAACAGTATATGAAAGTGAAAATATAGATAGTCGTATTGGGATTGTGCATAGAACATTTCTGATTCTTCTCATACCTTATATTAGAAAGGAGGAATTCTCTATGTTCTGTAATTCTAGTGGTTTTAATAGAGGCTGTGGTTGTGGCTGTGGAAATACGATGGGGAGTGGATGTGGTTGTGGTGGAACATCTATTGGCTTAGGTAGTATGGGAACTGGTTGTGGATGTGCTTTCGTACCGCAAACAACACCGATCACTTTACCAGAATCTACTTGTTATGCACATAGTTGTCATTATCATGAGCAACCTGTGATCCAACCAATCGAGAATCGTACTGTTCGTCATCATAATTTCTATCCAAGAGTATATACGAACTATCGATATACTACAGAAGATGTAGTAGAGCCTAATAATGTGGCTACATTATATTCTGGTGGTTCTACAATGACGTATCCTAATTATACGAATTTCATGAATACTCTATAAAGAAGAGGCAAGAACTGTATAGTCCTTGCCTTTTTACTTGATTCTTTGGTATGTTTGCTCTAAAGATTCTTCTGGATCGATGTAGATCGTCTTGTAGGTATGGAATACTACGAATCCTGTAGCAGAAGATGGTACTTTCTTTAAAACACGTACTTGAGTATAGTTGACTGGTACTGAAGAAGAAGCTCTTCCTTGAGAATATAGGGCAGCTAGATTGGCAGCAGCACGGATCACTTCCTCACTCATTTCTCCTTGTACGATCACATGAGAACCATGCATATCCTTTACATGGAACCAATAATCATCTCTCTTGGCTAGTTTCCATGTTAGATAATCATTCTGGATATTGTTCTTACCTACATGGATCAATGTATCTCCTAATTTGTAAGTAGCATAGGCAGGCACTGTATTCTTTTTCTTACGTACCTTGCTCACTAATTGCTTCATATACCCTTTAGAAGCAAGTTCACTTCGGATCTCACGAGCATCATCGAAAGTAGCTTGTTCTAATTGTGTTTGTAGTAGTTCAAAGTATGCGATCTCACTCTTACATAGCTCTATTTGTTCTGCTACGATCACTTGAGCATTCTTTCCTTTGTTATACTTCTGATACATCTTCTTAGCATTATACTTCACATCAAACTTCGGATCTAGTGGGATCTCTATTAATTTCCCATCTTCAAAGGAAGGAAGTAATGCTTTCTTAGCCCCTTTCTCGATACTATATCCATAGGCATATAGAAGTTCTCCATAAATACGATACTTCTCACAATTCTCTGCCTCTTCTAGTGTATCTCTTAACTTAAGGAGCTTGCTTCTTAGCTTATTAAGTTCTTTACTTACGAATCTAAATAGGTCACCTGTTTGCTGACGAATACGCTCTTTCTCTTCTTTGTGATAATACAAGATATCAAAGCCTTCCATAAGATCATACTCTACTGCTTTCTGATCCAGATGTAGTAGTGGTAGACAATGGTATTCAAAGTTATCTCCTAGGTCATAGAAATACATTCTATCAGTAGACATTAATTCATGCATGATATCTTCAAACTTTTCACCATTATGAATACGATATTCAAATTCTCTGCTTAGTAGTGGAGAGAATCCATGGAATTGCTTATATAAAGGAGTTAGATCATCTATTTGAATATTATCTCCTAGTGGATCTTTCTTATCCTGTACTTCGACAGGGGTATACATAGCTGTGGGTACGATGATACGCTTAGTATTCTCGAAAGGAGGAATACGCTTCATAGCATCAATGATCTTACCCTTCTCATCACAGAGAATAATATTCGCATATTTCCCCATCAATTCTACATATAAACGAGATACTACTAAGTCACCGATCTCATTACGCACTTGTACATCGAAGTAGAACACACGATCTAGTCCCACTTGATGTAGATCCAAGATCACACCTCCTTCACAGTGTTTTCTTAGTAACATAGTGAAGTTTGAGGGAGTTTCTGGAGTAGGATAACTACGAGTAGTGATATTCATTCGAGCATATTGAGAATGCGCAGAGATCAAGATCTTGAAGTTCTCATGTCTACCACGACAATGTAGTAATAACTCTGTATCACTGATACAGTATAATTTATTGATCTTAGCGGGTAAGAATTGCTTGATCTCTTCATGGATACGATGTAGTAATAGTCCATCACAACTCATAGAAATACCTCCTTGTATTTGATTTCTCTAATCATAACACATAATAATTGAAGAATGATACAAAAAAGGTAGTAAAAATACAAAAATGTATGCTAAAATAGTGATATATAAGTATGGTAAAGGAGATGTGTCCTATGAGTGAGAAATTAGAACAACAAATGCCAACATTAACATTAGAACCTTTTAAGGTAGAAGAACCTGTAGAAGAGGTGAAAGAAGAAGTTGTTGAGGAGAAGAAGGTTGAACCTGCTAAGTTTGATGAATCTATCTTAACAGAGCAAGAGAGACAAATGGTCGATGACTTTGCTAAGAAGATCGATATTGAGAATACGAATATGATCCTTCAATATGGGGCTGATGCTCAAAAGAAGATGTCTGAGTTCTCTGAGGTCGCTTTAAATAATGTACAAACAAAGGACCTAGGTGAAATAGGAAATGATATTAGTGATCTATTAGTAGAATTAAAGGGCTTTGATGCTGATGAGGAAGAGAAGGGATTCTTAGGGCTATTCAAGAAGGCTAGTAATAGAATCGAATCTTTAAAGGCTCGTTATGCTAAGGCTGAAGTAAATGTAGATAAGATCGTGGGTATTCTAGAGAATCATCAGATCACTTTATTTAAAGATATTGCTTTACTAGATCAAATGTATGAAAAGAATCTAGTAAACTTTAAAGAACTATCTATGTATATTCTAGCTGGTAAGAAGAGATTAGAAGAATGCCGTGCTACTACTTTAAAGGAATTAGCGGCTAAGGCACAAGCTACTGGTCTTCCTGAGGATTCTCAAAAGGCTAATGACTATGCTCAATTATGTGATCGTTTCGAGAAGAAGTTACATGATCTAGAGTTGACACGTATGATCTCTGTGCAAATGGCTCCTCAGATCCGTTTGATCCAGAATAATGATACATTGATGGCTGAGAAGATCCAATCTACGATCGTGAATACGATTCCTTTATGGAAGTCTCAAATGGTATTAGCACTAGGTGTTGACCATGCTAAGGAAGCAATGGAAGCACAACGTGAAGTTACTGAAATGACGAATGAATTACTTCGTAAGAATGCGGATACATTGAAGATGGCTACTATTGAAGTGGCTAAGGAAAGTGAACGTGGTATTGTTGATATTGAGACATTGATGCATACTAATGAGCAATTGATCTCTACTTTTGATGAAGTATTGACTATTCAAAAGGAAGGTCGTGCGAAACGTGCTGCTGCTGAAGTGAAGCTTCGTGAGATCGAGGGAGAACTTAAGGCAAAATTATTAGAAATGACTAAATAGTATAGAAGAGGAAGTGTAGTATGGAGTTTATTAGAGAGAACTTATGGATCGTGGGTCTAGTCCTTGTGATCATTATCTTGATTGGGGTATTGGTGTATTATGTACTTCAACAAAGAAGGATGCGTCATATGTCTTATAATAGACTAAAGATGGGGGTCAATCCTATGTATGAGAAGCCACATCCATCTAATTATGTTCCTAGATCTCGTTATCAGAACAAAGACTATTTTGATCTCTCCTCCAAAGAAGACTTTTCTACTATGTTACGTAAATTATTCAAGAAAAGATGATCGAAAAGGTATCCTAAGGATGCCTTTTAGTTCCTATAGAGAATACTACAAATAGAAAGGAAATACCCATGAATTTAGAACAAATTATTGAAAGATATCAACAGATCCGTCAAAAGATCAAAGCATATCATTATGCCATGGGCATCATTAGCTGGGATTCAGCTACAGAAGCTCCTGCAGGTTGTTTTGAGAAGCGTGCTGAGTATAGTGGTGTCTTATCAGAAATGTTGTATACATTAGAAACGAGTGATGAGTATAAGCAATTGATCGCACAGTTATATGAACATAAGGATGAATTAGATCCAGTTCTTAGACATGAGATCATTGAGATCAAACGCTCTAATGATAAACAAAATAGAATTCCTATGGAAGAGTATGTATCCTATGCTACATTGATGGCTAATGCGGAACAAGTATGGGCGAAAGCTAAGAAAGAGAATGATTACTCTCAATTTGCTCCATTATTCCAAAAGGTAGTAGACTATCAAAAGAAGTATGTGAAATGGCAAGAGAGTGATGCACTTAAGGGTTATGATATTCTATTAGATGAATATGAGCATGACTTTACGACAAAGGAATATGATAAGTTCTTTGATTGTTTAAAGAGAGAATTAGTTCCATTTGTTAAGAAAGTGATCGAGAAGGGATATCCTGGTAAAGAAGATCTAACTAAGTTAGTGATCCCAGCTGATAAGCAAAGAAAAGTAGCCCAAGAGATCGAGAAGATCTTATGCTATGATCTAAATAGAGGGCTATCTAAAGAGAGTGAGCATCCATTTACAACGGGTAGTGGTACATATGATGTACGTTATACAAATCATTTCCACGAAGATAAGTTTGAATCTTCTATCTTCTCTGCAGTGCATGAACTAGGGCATAGTTTATATGAGCAACAGATCGATCCACAGTTAGATGATACATTTGTAGGTGGAGGAGCTAGTAGTGCTATGCATGAGAGCCAATCTCGTTTCTATGAGAATATGATCGGTAGAAGTAAGGCATTTGTAAAGGTGTTATTACCTAAGTTCAATAAGATCTGTGGGGTAGATCTTGATGAGGAAGAGTTCTACTATCATATCAATAAGGTAGAGAATTCTCTGATCCGTATCGAGGCTGATGAATTAACATATCCTCTACATATTATGCTTAGATATGATCTTGAAAGAGCTCTTATGAATGATGAGATCACAGTGGATGAATTACCACAAGAGTGGAATAAGAGATTCAAGGAATACTTTGGTATAGAAGTACCAAATGATGCTGTAGGTGTATTACAAGATATCCATTGGGGTACAGGATTATTTGGATATTTCCCTACTTATGCATTAGGTAGTGCTTATGCAGCTCAGTTCTATCATGCTATGAGTAAGGATCTAGATATTGAGGCTTCTTTAGGTGAGGGGACAACTAAGAAGATCAATGATTGGTTAAAAGAAAAGATCCATTGGTGTGGTTCTTCTAGGTATCCTAAGGAAATTATGGTACAGGCTACTGGTGAGGAATTTGATCCAATGTATTATGTAGAATATTTAAAGAATAAGTATTCTGATATGTATAAGATTTAAGAAGTTAGAAGAGGGAATTAGTTATGTGTAAAAAAGGTTTATTGATCGTATTTAGTGGACCAAGTGGTGTTGGTAAGGGAACTGTTCGTAAGTATTTCCAAGCAGATCCTGAATTAAAGATCACATATTCTATCTCTATGACTACACGTCAACCACGTAAGGGTGAGGTAGATGGTATTGATTATTTCTTTGTGACTAGAGAGCGTTTTGAAGAGGCTATTGCGAATGGTGAGTTATTAGAGTATGCAGAGTTTGTAGGAAACTACTATGGAACACCATTTGATTATGTAGAGAAGCTTAGAAATGAAGGTAAGAATGTTCTATTAGAGATCGAAGTACAAGGTATGTTACAGATCAAAGAGAAATGTCCTGATGCCTTAACGATCTTCATCGTACCTCCTTCAATGAAGGAATTAGAGAGAAGAATTCGTGGTCGTAAGAGTGAGAGTGAGGAAGTGATCCAAGAGCGTCTTGCTAAGGCTGAGAAGGAAATGTTGTTAGAGAAGGAATATGAGTTTGTAGTATGTAATGATGATGTGTTACGTGCTGCTAGTGAGGTTGCTTCTATTATTAGAAAACATATGTAGAAAGAAGGCTTAGGTCTTCTTTTTTACTTGCTGTGTATATTGATTATATATATAATGAGTATAGAAATGGGTGAGTGTATGGATCAGGTAAATAAGACGTTATATATTCCTTTATATGGTAAGGCTTATGTGAGCCAAAAGGGGATCATATTAGAGGATAAGAAGGCAGAAGAGATCTGGAGTAAAGAAGGATTTACACTACAAGGTAAGTCTAGTTCTAAGTGGTTAGCCTACTACATGGGAATGCGTTCTAGAGTATTTGATGAGTGGGTAAGGGAGAAGATCGATACACTAGAGAATGCAGTAGTGCTCCATCTTGGTTGTGGTTTAGATAGTAGAGTGGAGAGAGTGAATAGAACTACTCTATGGTATGATGTAGATTTTCCTCAGGTAATAGAGGAGCGGAAGAAATATTATACAGAGAATGAGCACTATCATATGATAGAGAGTGATGTAAGAGAAGAGGCATGGTTAAAGGATATTCCTAGTCAGAATGCTATTGTCATCATGGAAGGGATCAGTATGTATCTTACTGTAGAAGAGTTAAGAGGTGTGATGAAGCGTATCCATGATCACTTTGAGAGTGTTCATATCCTTATGGATCAATATACTGTACTAGCGGCTAAGGCTTCTAAGTATAAGAATCCTATTAATGATGTGGGAGTTACTGTGGTATATGGTATCGATGATCCTAGGGTATTAGAAGAGAGTGGTATGGTGTATGTTAGAGAACATGAATTGACTCCTAGGTATTTGATCGAGAAATTACAAAGAGTAGAGAGAGTGATCTTCCAGAAGCTTTATGCGGGTAGTTTCGCAAGTAAGTTATATAAACTATATGAATATAGAAGTAAATAAGAAATGGCACTGTCCTATAGAGGAAAGTGCCATTTTCTAAATATCTCAAGTATATAAATAAAAAACATCGCCTAAGCGATGTATCTAACAAATGGTGCTGGCTAAAGGAATTGAACCCTCAACCTACTGATTACAAGTCAGTTGCTCTACCTATTGAGCTAAGCCAGCAAATGGTGGAGGTTAACGGGCTCGAACCGCTGACCCTCTGCTTGTAAGGCAGATGCTCTCCCAACTGAGCTAAACCTCCATTAACTTGGCGCTATATAAATATACCAAAAAGAAAGAGGAACGTCAAGCACTTTTTGAAAAAAGTACAATAATTTCCTCTAATTTCTCCTAAAATATTACATTTTGCTATATCCAAGCACCTGATTCGCATGAGAAATAGAATTCATATTCTCTACCTTACTCTCAAACAGATCAAAGATATAATTCATCTCCCTCACATACATATCTTCATCACTAGCTTTCCAAGTATTCCCACTACCACGTAGTTCTTTCTTAACAAAGTCTAATGTATATGTATCATAAGGCGTATATAACTCCATCTCCCGCTTAGTCACTCTACCAAAATAATCTAAATGTAGCTCTACTACCTTATCCTCATACTGCATCAAGTAACTTGCGAAATCATGACTAGTGATCTCTAGATCAGAGACCTTAGTAGCCATCTTAGTCATAGACTTAGGATATCCTAGATAAGATACTAGATAATCCATCTCATGGATCAGATCTAACTCCACACCACCACCAAGCTCAGCCTTAGCACTGTAGCACTCACGATAATCCCCATTCTTACGCCAATTAGGAAGATAAGAAGAACAGATCGCTCTCACAGCAAACACATCCTCTACCTTTACATGCTCTTGTAACAAAGCATATACAGGTGTATGACGTAATGGACAGTTCACATAGTATGTCACATGACTCAATAACTTAGATTCATCTACCATATCGATCCCAATAGGCTTCTCTATGATCATCATCTTAGTATGCGATTGGAAATGTAGGATACTCTCCTCATGCATAGAAGTAGGATTGGTAATAAATACCAAATCATACTCTTCTTGCGGTAAAGTCGTACAATATTGCTTATCTACCAAAGGAATATCACTACTTTGACTATGTCTATACGCATGTACCTCTAGCGGAATATTACGATTCTGTGCTACTGTATGAAGATTCTGTAGATGTCTTCTACCAATACTCCCTAGCCCTACAAAAGCTACTTTCATCTCTATTCCTCCTCTAAGTGATCAATTAGATTCAAGATCTTGAGATCCTTCTCGAAACTATATAAAGCCTGAGTTCCATGTTCGATCTCCTCTAAATACGCAATGATCTCATCCATATACGCATTCTCTACAATATTCTCACTATATCTAGGATCATTCTCATACGCCTCATAACAAGAAATATTCACCAATTGCTTACTCTCCACATCATACTTCATGAAAGAATCAGGCGTACCCTTCCAGAAATAATGATAGTTCTCATGTAATACCTCTAAAGAACGGATCGCCTTACGTGCTAGAATATCCACACAGATCACACCACTATTCCCATTCTCATGCTCTAGAATGATCTGGTAAGTATCAGGATACGGTAGATCTAACTGACTCTTCTTACTCTTTACTACATGATAGTTTACAACATCCCCAAAGCATTCACATAACCAAGGTAATTCGATCGCTAATAACTCACGACACCCATTCGTTCTCTTATCTGCTACAAAGAAGTCCTTATAGCTCTCCCAAGGATGCCAATCAGGTAAATATTGTCCTACATGATACACATACGCATTATTAGAATGTTCTACATTCTCACGTAAATGTTGTAACTCTTTACGATATAAGAAAGTGGAACTTAAGAATAATACACATCCCTTTTGATTAGCCAATGCGATATTCTCTTCATATCCTTGTTGTACTAGATTTAATTCTGTAAATACATGACAACCCTTCTGTAACGCTTGATTAATAATACTACTATGAGAGAGCGGAGAAGTACTTACAAACACAATATCTCCACACTCTAATGCTTCTTCAAGAGAAGCAACCACTTCGATCTCATATTCTCTAGCAGCACTCTCACGACGATCTTCCATAGAATCTACTCCCATGATACGTGCTTCTGGTCTTACTTGTTTCAATAAACGGATCCTTCTTTTACCCATGGACCCAAGTCCCACTACAACATACTTCATATTCATCACAACTCCTTATATGTATCATACTACATAATACAGACTAGAGGCAAACGATTCTTTTGATTTCTGATACAAATATGGTATACTAATATGGTATGGAGGTGGATGTTTATATGAAGATCTATAATAAAAGTGCCTTAACAAGAAATCAACGCTTTGTCAAAGCGGTATTATATGGGATCCCTGCTACATTAGTCATAGCGATCGTGCTAGGGTTCTTACTGAATATTATGCCGATCCAATTCGAGATCATGTTTTTAGGAGTAGGATATGCGATCGGATATGTGATCAGAACGTATGGTAGAGGTGTACAAACACGTTTCTCTATCTTAGGAGCTGTATTATGTGCTGTAGCGATCATTCTTGCAGATGCTATGGCGATCGGTGGTATTTGGGGTATGTTGAATCCATATCTATGGATGATCAGTGTGATGAACTATTTCTCATCCCTTACTTCTTTATGGGGAATACTAGGATTAGTTTTTAGAATAGGGGCTGTAGCGACAGCATATGAGCAATCTAGAATTGTGTAGGTGATTGGATGAATTTCTATAGAGATACCTTTGCAGAGGTAGATTTAGATCTCTTGGAACATAACTTAAAGTGTATTCAAGATAAGATCAAGGATAAGAAAATGATCGCTGTGATCAAGGCGAATGGATATGGACATGGGGCATTAGAGATCGCTAAAGAAGTGTTACGATTGGGTTGTAAGACATTAGCAGTCTCTTCTTTAGATGAAGCATTGACTCTACGTTCACAAGGGATCACAGCAGATATACTAGTATTAGGATATACTCGTCCCATGGATGCTTCCCTGGCCATGTATCATAACATTACCCTAACAGCACCTAGTGTAGAGTGGTGTAGTAGATTAGAGAGAATGATGCCTGAGGATAAGTTAAAAGTCCATATCAAGGTAGATACGGGGATGAATCGTTTGGGTATGAGGTGTGTGGAAGAGGTAGTGGAAGCTATCCATATCTTACGGGAAAAGAGGATCTGTGTAGATGGCATCTTTACGCACTATGCTTGTAGTGATCAAGTAGAAGGTACATTTACTCTGAAACAGTATCAAGAGTTTGCAAGCATCGTGAAGGGTAGTAATTATACATTCCCATATATCCATGCTTCTAATTCAGATGCCACGATGAGAGAAGTAAAAGAAGATATTACCAATGCTGTACGTGTGGGACTAGTGATGTATGGGATTAGTGACTTTGATGAAGATGTTAGACCGATCCTATCTTTATATACACGATTAACACATGTACATAAGATGGAAGAGGGAGAGGGAGTAGGATACTCTCAAACATATCATAGTGATACACCCGAGTGGATCGGAACGGTTCCTATTGGATATGCCGATGGTTGGGTCAGAGCCAACCAAGGAAGAGTATGTTACATTGAAGATACTGCCTGTGAATTCGTGGGTCGTATTTGTATGGACCAAGCTATGATCAGACTAGATAGAGAATATCCTGTGGATACGTTAGTAGAATTGATCGGACCACATTGCCCACTAAAACGCGTATCAGATGAATTAGGAACGATCAGTTATGAGGTAGTATGCCTATTAACAGACCGTGTACCAAGAGTCTATCGTAGAGGTGGCAAAGTAGTAGGAATAGAGAATCCTAGAATGCGTTATACGATCCCTAGGTAAAAAGAGGAAGTGAGTTATCTCGCTTCCTTTATTTGTTTATACACCCGATCGATACATATTCCTATATGCATCAATACCGATATCACATTCACAGAGAGTAATAATACGATCATCGAAGTAATAGAGCCATATATATCTTGGTAATTCGTAAACATTTCTATATACAGAAAGAAGAATATACCCATTCCAGTAAGACCCAATGCAAAGAAACAAGAGCCTGGGAATAGGAAAGATAAGGATGTCCTAGGATATGTCATGATATAGAAGAAACAAAGAGAGAGGAATTGGTAGATACTGAAACAGGCCAGTAATACTAGGTAGATAGAAGTATTCGGGAGGATGTATTGAAGTAAGGTGATCGATCCTACGGCTAAGAGTACTAGAAATATGAATAGTAATGGAGTGAAGATGGAATGAATGGTAAGTAAGAGTCTATGATCATATAACTGTTCATGATCTAGGGGAGAGAAGGCTAACATGAGGGCATAGAATCCTCTAGTAGCTGTGTAATAAGAGAAGAGTAGAGTGATGAGGAAGGGAATAAAACTATAGCTAGAAGTCTTAAGACCTACTTCCATGAATGTGGTTAGATAATTCGGTGGAATAAAATGACTTAGGGTATCTAATACCCAAGATGTTGTATGGAGGATATGTAAGGAGAAGAGTGATAGTAGAGCAATGATCGGGGCTAGAGAGAGTAATATAGAGAAGGCTATGTTGTTTCTTACCAGTGTCCCTTTCGGATCTATATACTCTTTAAAAGTAAGTTTAACTAATTGAATTAAGAAAAGTTTACTTATTTGATATTTTCGCATATTCTTTAGATTTTTCTACATTATTCGACATTCTTTTAAGACACTTCCCTCTATTATATAGATGAGAGGTGAGCTTATGAATCTAACAACACAAGTCGCATTAGCGTTATTCTTACTATTAACTGTAATCTATCTATGGTACTTGGTATATATATGTATATCATATTACTTTCCAAGTAGTAAATCATTCTTCTTATCAGTACGAAGAAAATTCGCTTCCCTGAGAGGGCGTTGATAATGCTTGAACAGCAGGAGAGTGTAGTACCTTACCATCGTAATTAAATACTGATCCATGAACTGGGCATTCATATTGCTCACTGACTGGATTAAAGCGTAGTATTCCTTTTAAATGAGGACATACCAAGGATACTAGATAGGTAGTATGATTCTTAGTATATTCCCCATACGGTACATCATCGATGTATATACAAGTAGAAGGAGTACGTTGTAGTAATGATGAGATGGTACGTACATTTTCTGACCAAAATGTTCCATTATACAAAGAAGCACGAGTGTATGAAAGTAACTTGTTAACTGAATCCTTTTGACCTGTTAACAAGTTACCGATTACCTCAGCACATACTAAAGCATTCAGATTACCCCACTTATTGAATCCCGTTACCACATATATATTCTGATATAAATGAGCAGGACTTGCTATCGGCAGACCATCGCTTGTGAGAGTATCTTGGATATAGGTGATAGTTCCAATGGGTGTATGGAAGGTGTCTGAGAATGCTTGGGAGAGTTTCTTTAGATCATTATATACCCCCACCCTCGCCCCAAATCCCGTATAACGAGTCTCAATACTAGAGGCATTGTAAGAGAGGTTTGGTTGGTCGTTGGATAGGGTGTATCGATCTGAGGTATGTGGTTGCTTAGTAGTGATCATGTACTGACCGATCTGATGTAGGTATACAGAGAATGTTTTGGGAAAGATCGGGTAATTCGTGCAGATGATGATATGAGAAGCTGTAAATTCATTATGTGTACTATGTAGTAAATAGTGATCTGAGTTCTTAGTGATCTTCAGGATCCGACAATTCTCTATGATTTGAGTATATCGTAGGATCTTTGATAGACCATATAAGAACTTTTTGGGTTGATAAGAATACTGAGAAGGGATCTGTAGGGTAATATCTTGACTTTGATCCATGGTATAGCTCTGTCCAAGATCTTCATAGCAAGTACACTCTTGCGTAAGTCCACTATAACTATGAGAAGTCAAAGCACTTAAACATTCTTGAAAACCACAAGAGATATCATGCTCTTGAATGATCTTAGTAAGTTTATCTAGAGCTCTTACTTGCGCTTCATAGAAAGTCTTTGCATCTTCTATATTCAAACAGTGGTATTTTCCTGCCTGTTGGATCGTGACCTTCCCTGTATTATGACCACTCGCCCCTTCCCCGATCTTTAAAGCCTCATAGATCACAATGTTCTTGAACCCACGCTGCTCTAACTCATAAGCCGTATGTAACCCAGCCAAACCACCACCAATGATCGCTATCTTAGTTTCCATATATCTACCTCACATACCACTAGTATGAGAAGTAAATACGATCTTATACTTTCTTCATATGTTTCTTAAGAAAGTATAGTATGATCCATGTAGGTGGGATCAGTAAAAGTGTTAATAGCGTATTGATCACTGAGATAGAAGGGAATACAGGAAATTCATAAAGGATCGTTCCTATGTAGTTAGAAGGAAGGATATATGTATCTTCTAAGTATATTTGATACTTAGGATGATTCATTTGCGTGATAGTATCTTTCAAGATATGCTCTTGGTCATAGTATAAGATCGCATCTTCTTTAGAAATATCTAGGTATTCTTCTTTACAAGTAAGTAATAGTACATCTTCTTGCTTAATGAATGAATACGTAAAGATCTGTTGACTAAGTGTGGTTGTATATAGAGTAATGAGAAGAGATAGGGCAAAGAGAATGTAGCTAAATGTATATAGTAGAATAGAAGTAGATTGAGTTGTACGTTTCATAGGTATGACTCCTTTTGATGTCAACTATATCAAATAGATAGAATTAGGTATGTCGAATAATGATTGCGAAATGTTTCACATATTGACAGATCGGAAAACGTCTGTATAATATAATAAATACGAAATAAGTATCAGTTATGCAGAGATATATGGTATAATCTTTGCGTAAGTGCAAAGAGAAAGGGAGATGAAGTTATGGCGATTTTTACAGGACCAATGTGTCAACATGTAGATGGTAAGAAAGAGCTTACTGCGCATGAGAGTGTAGTGACAGTACAAGCATCATCTAAAGTATATATACCATTGATCCATATGAATTCTACGAAATTTGAAGTACATGTGAATGAGGGAGATCATGTCAAGATCGGTACGAAACTTGCCACACGTAATGATAACTTCATTGTACCAGTTTTCAGTAGTGTATCAGGAACAGTCGGTAAGATCGTGAATATTATGCATCCTAGTCTTCGTGTGCAACCACATCTAGAGATCATTAGTGATGGACTTAATGAAGAAGAACCATCTTTTGATCCTATTTCACCTCATAGTTCTCGTGAAGAGTTGATCACTTTCATGAAGGACGCTGGTATCGTTGGTTGTGGTGGGGCTGGTTTCCCAGCATATATCAAGTATCAGGGCGCTAAGGATATTCATACTGTGGTGATCAATGGGGTAGAGTGTGAGCCTTATATTACGGCAGATGCTGTGATGATGGAGAAATATACAAAGGAATTAGTGATCGGCGCTTCTACGATGGTCAAGATGGCTATGGCTAAGGAAGCAGTGATCGCTATTAAGAGTACGAAAGTAGAGTTGATCAAACATGTTCGTGAAGCTTTACAAGGGGTAGAGAATGTACGTGTAGCAGAAGTACGTGATGTATATCCAATGGGTTGGGAAAGAACTGTAGTATTTGAGTTATTCAAGAAGCGCTATGATCGTTTACCAGGAGAGATCGGGGTGATCGTAAGTAATGCTACTACAGCTATCTCTTTTGCTCAGGCTATGTTAGAGGGCCATGGTATTACACATAAGATGGTTACAGTATCAGGAGATGCTATCAAACCAGCGAATGTTTGGGTACCAGTGGGTATGCAAGTAAAAGAGATCGTAGAGAAGCTAGGTGGTTACTTAGCAGAAGATGTATTATTGATCGCTGGGGGACCTATGATGGGTAAGACTGTGATCAATGATCAATTCGTGATCTCTTCTTATTCAAATGCTATTACAATCTTGAAGACAACGCCGATTGATAGTGTAGCTTGTCTTCGTTGTGGTAGTTGTACGGATCATTGTCCAGCAGGGATCCAACCAGTACGTATTCGCCAATTAGAGAAGGCAGGAGATATCGATGGTCTTAAGACTATGGATGTGATGTCTTGTATCGAGTGTGGACTATGTACGTATGTATGTCCATCTAAATTAGATGTTACTGAGAGTGTACGTCGTGCGAAACGTCGTATTCAATTATTGAAATAGGAGGAAAGGCAATGAAATTCACATTTAGAACTTCTCCTAACTATCGTCAACCACAAAGTACGAAACAGATCATGAAGGAATTAGCCTTTGGCTTATTGATCGTAGCATGTTTCAGTGTGTATTTTAACTATACAGTACATGGAAGTGCCTATGGGATCAAAGTGATCATGATGCTATTAACTTCTTGTATCGTTGCTATTGTGACTGAGGTAGCTTGGGCGATCATGATGAAGAAGAATATTAAGCAACATATCTCAGGGTCTTTCCCGCTTATCACAGCAGTGATCTTCGCAATGACTTGTCCTATCGGAACTCCATTATATGTCATTGGAGTAGGTAGCTTCTTTGCGATCTTCTTTGGGAAATTGATCTTTGGAGGATTTGGTAGTAATATCTTTAATCCAGCAGGTATTGGTAGAGCAGTCGTATTCGCAGCATTCTCTGGCAAGACTGTACCATATTTAACAGATGCAGCGGGTGGTATTCTAACAGGAAGTGGTATCATTAACGATGCTATTACTACAGTAACTCCTACTACGTATATGGCTTCTCAACTAGGTTGGGTCGTAGAACAAGAGGTATTAGGGACTCGTTTATTAGAGCAATTTGGTGGTATGTGGAATATGCTACTTGGTTTCTATCAAGGGGCTATTGGTGAAACATTCTCATTGGCTATTATAGCAGTAGGTATCTTCCTGGCGATCCGTAAGGTGATCGATTGGAGGATCCCAGTATTCTATGTAGGTACTGTATTTGTATTAACCACTATTATTGGTTTCTCTCATGGAACTGGTCTTTGGTATCCTGTATTCAGTATTCTTACTGGTGGTCTATTATTTGGTGCTGTATTCATGGCAACAGACCCTGTAACAAATCCTACGCATCCTGCTGGTAGAGTTCTATATGCAGTAGGGTGTGGTATTCTAACAGTATTGATCCGTGTTAAGGCAAATCTACCAGAGGGTGTATTATATTCTATCTTGATCATGAATATGGTATCTCCTCTTATCGATAGTGTAATGAGTGGTAGTGTGATTAAGAATCTTAAGAAGAATGTTATGATCGTAGCCACTACTTTCGTAGTAGGTACAGTAGTTGTTGGTCTAGTGGGTAGTCAAGTAACAGCGAAAGATCCACGTGTCTTTGTAAATGGAGATACTACTGAGATCCTACAATGGCGTGCGAATATTATTGGTGCTGAGCAAGTAGGCAATGATATCAAGTATACTGTTTGGACAGATGGAGCACAGTCTTCTAGTAATAAGGAGAAGGAAGCAAATGTGTTTGCAGTATATGTGAATGAAGATACGATGAGTATTAGTAAGATGGAAGTGATCTCTTTAGGGGATACACCAGGCATTGCTGAGATGGTAATGGATCCTGAGTATCTAGCACAATTTGAAGGTATTGCATTAGATAATTTCTCTAAGATCGAGGTATTAGATGATGTGGTAAGTGGAGCTACTGGTACAGTACGTTCTACTGTTCGTGCGGCTAGAGAAGTTGTGAATCTGTATATGAATGAGTCTGAAGTGATCTATGAGGATGAAGATGTGATCAAGGTCAGAGTGGTGTATAATGGGTATTATATGGCGTATGATCTTAAGCATGAGGGAAATGAGAGTGCGATTCCTAATATTGCTGTATTCACATTTGATGCTACTACACATGCTTTGATCGGCTGGGAAGTAGAGCAATGGGGCGATTCTAAGGGAATCGATAGTTATGCTGAGAATGCGATCGTTGGTCCATATATCGAGAAGGGTGCTACTTTAGAGAATGTCTTCATGAATGATGCTGTATCTGGGGCTACTTTCTCTCAAACAACTACTTCTACAGCAGTAAAGTCAGCGATGTTAGAGATCGCTAATAGAAAATAGGAGGGCGCAAGTATGAAGAAGAGTTTATATCTAGCGGCTTTCTTAGCATGGATCTGTGTGATGTCAGGAGGGATCTTATCGATCGTGAATGATATTACAGCACCAATCATTGAATACAATAAAGCACAAGCAGAAGCTGCTAACTTTGCCAAGATCTTTGGTGAGGGAGTTAATTATAAGGCAGTAGAATTCGATCTTACAGACAGTTCGATCGAACAGATCTTTGTAGCTGGTGATATGGGATATGCATATAAGGTAAGAACATATGGCTATCAATCAGAGATCGTGTATATCGTAGGTGTGGCACAAGATGGTAGTATCTTAGGCTTTGAGTGTTTAGAGTTAGCAGATACACCAGGTTTTGGTATGAAGGTCAATGAACCTGAATATAAGGCAGTAGTTACTAGCAGTAATATTGAGAATAAGATCGATACGATCTCTGGAGCTACGATCACATCTAAAGCAGTGGTAGATACGTTAGCAGAAGTGGGTGCACATTATGCTGCTAACTTTAAATAGGAGGGTGAGTATATGAACAGATGGAAGAATTTTAGTTCGGGTTTTGTTCGTGAAAACCCAGTATTTGGTCTATATTTAGGTATTTGTTCGGTACTAGCGGTATCTAACAATCTAGATAATGCGATCGGTATGGGAGTATGTGTTATCATTACACTATTATTCTCTAATATCATTATCTCATTATTACGTAAAGTCACTCCAAATGATATTCGTATTCCTGTGTATATCGTCGTCATTGCGACTCTTGTGACAGTCGTAGAAATGTTGATGTATGCTTATGCGAATACGCTTGCTCAATCACTGGGTACATTTATTAGTTTGATCGTTGTGAACTGTATCATTCTAGGACGTGCAGAGGCATTTGCTAGTAAGAATGGTGTATTTGATTCGATCTTAGATGCGCTTGGTATGGGTCTTGGATATACGTTAGCATTAGTGGCATTGGCTCTGATCCGTCAATTACTAGGTACTGGTGTATTAAGTATGTCTAATCCATTTGATCCATCACAAGTATTCTTCAATATTGAGATCATTCCTAGTGATTTCGTTATCTCTTTATTCACACAACCAGCGGGTGCTTTCTTAACATTTGGTGTGTTATCTGGTCTCATGGCTCTGTATAATGGCAAGAAGGCTGAGAAACAAGCAGCACTTGCTAAGGCAGCGGCTGCCGCTGCTAAGGAGGGTAAGTAATTATGGATCTATTTACATTGTTTATTTCAGCAGCATTGATCAATAATATTATTCTTACTAAGTTTACGGGTATGTGCCCTTTCCTAGGAGTTTCTAAGAAATCTAGTAGTGCGATTGGGATGGGTATGGCAGTCATCTTCGTCATCTTAAGTGCCTCTTTGGTAACATATGGTCTGTATTATCAAGTATTAGTACCACTTGAGATCGAATACATGAAACTGATCTCCTTTATCCTAGTCATTGCATCATTAGTACAATTCGTAGAAATGGTGATCAAGAAGTTCTCTCCTAGTTTATATAAATCACTAGGGATCTATCTTCCGCTCATCACTACGAACTGTGCAGTATTATATGTAGTATTAGAGAATATTTCTAAGGGATATGATTTCCTTCATATGTTAGTATATTCTACAGCAGTTCCTGTAGGCTTCTTATTGATCATTGTGATCTTCTCTAAGATCCGTGAAAGATTAGAGGCTAGTGATACTCCTAAGTATTTCCGTGGTAATCCGATCGCTCTTATTACTTGTGCATTGATGGCACTTGCATTTAGTGGATTGGCAGGTCTCGTATAATGGGAAATATGCTGACTGCTTTCTTATATGCAGGTGTGCTAGGAGCGATCTTTGCGATCGTGTATACTATGAATCGTATGACTCCTGTACCAGAAGGGTGCGAGGATCTGAAGGTGAGTTGCCAAGGCTGTCGTGATATTGCCTGTGGGAATCATCCTTCTCATAATGAGTAGGAGGGTAAGTGGATGTCAAGTTTAGTAAATGCAGTAGGTATGATGCTAGTACTAGGAGCATTTCTTGGGTTTGCTTTAGGAATAGCTGATAAGTTCTTACGTGTAGAAGCAGATCCACGTGTAGAAACAGTAACAGGAATGTTACCGAATTATAACTGTGGTGGTTGTGGCTATGCTGGATGTGCTGGATTTGCAGAGGCTCTAGTAAAAGGTGAGGCTAAGAAGGTCACTGGTTGTAAGCCAAGTAAACCAGAGGCTAGAGAAGCAATTATAGAGTATCTAGCGAATACACCTGGACCAGATGGTTCTACAGTAAATGTAACTTTATAGAAAAAGCGATGGATATCCATCGCTTTTTATTATATAATACCACTAGAGTAGTCTAGTAGGAGGTAGTAGTATGTATATCCGTAAAGTAGTAGAACATGAGATCCCAAGAGTCATGGAGATCATTGATCAAGCAAAGATCATGATGGGAAAGGTCAGTAACCAATGGCAGAATGGATATCCCAATGCCGATACTATTGCTAGTGATATCAAGAAGGGTGTAGGGTATGTACTAGTAGATGATAAGGAATATGTATTAGGATATGCGGCTATTATCGAAGGACCAGATCCATGGTATGCAGAGATCGAGGGAGAATGGTTGACAGATGGTTCATATCATGTGATCCATCGTATTGCTGTAGATGAAGCGTATAGAGGAAAAGGACTTGCTCATTATTTCTTTGAGTTTGCTAGGGGTATGAATGATGTATTACGAGTAGATACACATAGTGCTAACTTACCAATGCAGAGATGTATTCAGAAAGAGAATTTCAAATACTGTGGTATCGTATATGTAAATGAACATCAACCACGTTATGCTTATGAATGGAAGAAAGAGGGTAACTTACATGAAGATCAATAATAATCCTGAAATGCAAGCATTCTTTGAACGTTGTTTCTTCCATATGGGAAATGAAGAGATCAATGACTATATTGGAGTCACATTCTTACCAGAACAAGAAAAAGAATTACAATATGAATTAGCAGAAGTAGGTGCTATTGAATTCCAAGGACCAGAAAGTGAATGGCCATCTTTATATATCTCTACTGAAGAATACTTAAAGACAGCGTATCAAAGTCATATTCAATTAGATCAGATCAAGAGCGATACCTTTGAATTCCGCAAACAAACAATGCCTCCTTATACATTATTCAACGTATCAGTGATCCAAGAAGATCCTAACAGAGAACTTAATGATTCTCTTATGTTACGTGCTCTAGATGCTCCTTATGAAGCAGCAGTCTTATTACAAGATGGGGAATACTGGATGAGTGATACGCCACAAGAAGCCAATACGATCGATCCATTTGCTAAGAAAGCACATGGTAAGGTAGCTGTATTTGGTCTTGGGATCGGATACTTTGTGTATAATGCATTACTGAATCCGAATGTTGAGAAAGTATGCGTAGTAGAGTATTCACAAGAAGTGATCGATATGTTTACTAAGTACTTATTACCACAATTTCCTCGTGGAGGAGATGTAGAGATCATTCATGGAGATGCGTTTGATTACTTCAATGAAGAGTTCTTATCAAAGTACGATTATTGCTTTACAGATATTTGGAAATCTAATGGAGATGGATTTGAAATGATCCAAAGGATGTTAGAGGGATATCTACCAGAACATGAGAAGGTAGACTTCTGGATCGAGAGTACTTGTTGTAACTTCATTAGTAGTATGATGTGTGTATATTTCCACTCTCTTGCAAATGATATGGAATTAGAACATGAAGATCCTGAACTTCAAAAGATCTATCATAAGATCGATCAGTACTTTAGTGCTAAAGATATTACAGTAGAGGATCATAGTGTATTACAAGAGTATATGTATGATCCATATGTGATCCGTGAGATCTTAGCTATAAATATTTAATAGTATTCTATAATGAAATGCGAAGGAATCTTCGCATTTTTAAATTCTAACGTGAAGCACAGATAGTGTATAAAGTATTGGATAAATGTCTTTCTAAAAGAGGAAGAGATACAGAGTAAGTCACTTCTACCCCATAAGTATCTCCCACCTCAGTTACAGACACAGCTAGATCACTCGCATTCGCTTTTTGTTCGATCGCCTCAGCTACCATGGAATCATACCGATCATGATGCTCGATCATCATCACTGCATACTCCTGTAACTGCAGAGCACTTTGATGTGTGAACAAGATGTCCATGAAATATAGACCGATCGCTAGAAAGAACATCGAGAAGAAGGATAGTAACATAGCCTCAAATCCAATCTTCAAGGACTATTCTCCTCCTCCGCCACCTTCAGCTTCACTCACAATAGTTTCCCATTGTTCTTCAATAGAGTCTCCTAAAGTACCCTTAAAATCATTGGCAAATGTGATCATACCAAGTGCTAACACTGTCACCACGATGACCATACCATATTCTTCAAAGAAAATCTTCATACTAATCCACCTTTCATCATATTCATAACAATTAAAATCATCATACTAACAAACATCACAGTACACCCCAACAAAGGAATCAACCCGATCCAATTCAACATCATGATCAAGGAATCATTATCTCTCTTTCGCTCAGCTCTAAGCCACTTACCCGTAGACTCTAACATACGATGGAATTGATGGTAGCTCTCCTCAGCACCCACCATATGGTAACGATACAATAACTTCATAGCTCTAGAGATCTCATAGATATCATACTCACTCATAAAGTTTAGATAAGCAGTTAGATCAGTGGCATTCTGATTCAACCGATCGATCAGAGTTCGTAATTCCTCGTGCATGATCATAGGGGCCTGTGGAAGGGATTTCTCTAAACTATGTTGCACATTGTTGTTCTGTAACAAGATCTGTATTTGTCTTAACCATATTGGGAAATCATAGCGTAATCTTCTAAGACTATTCTCTTCCTCTTTCTGTTTCTGATATACAGGATAGAAGTATACGAATATCCCTGCTATTCCTATTCCTGTAGCATATATCCAAGAATAATCTGCTAGAGGCCAAAGCATCAATAGGGAACAAACATACATCAATTGTTTATATCGTTTATCCTCTTTAAACAGATATACTCTTCTAGGAAGCACATATATACCTAGTAATAGAATACCTACAAATAATAGTACACAAATCACATATCTCATCTCTCATTCCCCCATATCCGCCAAGAATGACGTAAGAATACTTGAGAGAGTATGATACAGCAAAGTAGAGAGAAGACAAAGAGTAGTAATACACCCTGATAGATCAATTCCTTCTCAAAGGCGTATAGATCCATCAACATATTCTTACTTAACACACAGATCAAGATAGAGAGTAAACATAAGATATATACCTTCTTCTGGATCGCTAGTAATTCCTTTTGATGTAAGTACATATCCTCGATCAGATCATCTAGATCATCTTGCAGTAAATGGATCCCCTCTTCAAAACGCTTAGCTCCATGTACCTCTACCGCGATCATTAATCGATGTAAGTTCTCTAAGATATAGATCGAATACTTATCCTCTATACATGCTAGAGCATCCTCATACTTCTCTCCCTCATTCATCTTAGACAAAGCTTCACTCACACAATGATGTAGTTCCCCACTGACCAAAGGAAGAGCCTCTTGCATAGCTGTATGGATCTTAGGATGCATCTTGAAGGCAGCACTTACTTGTTGGATATAACTAGTAAATTCTTTGAAACAAGCTTCCTCAAAGCTATATTCATATTGCAGATATAGGATCACAGGGATCACGAGTGTAACAGAGAGGAGCAATATCAATAAAGGAAGAGTATGCATTCGAAAGAAGAAACCAAATAAGATCACACCTAGATACATAGCGATCAGTAAGAGTGTATGTAGATAAGGACGATATACGAAACCATATGCCTCGATCCTCTTACGATATCTTTCGTAAACTTCTCTTAGATTCATTTCGTTTATCTCCTTTCTTACTTCCTTTCTCTTGAAGCTTCATACGCTTATCATACTTATCGAACTTCACTTTGATCTTTTCTGGGTATTCACTACACATCTTATGATCTTGGTAGATGACCTTTTGATCTAAGATATTATTATCTAAGATCTGATAACATACTACCTTCTCGATCTGTCGTTGTACCCCTTGATCTGTAATAGTGGAAGAAATATGTATCCCAATATCGATACTCTCATAGATCATATGTAAGATCCTTTCATTACTTAACTCCATACCAGGGAACATATGTAGTAAACGTAAAGGGATCGCGGAAGCATCATCACAGTGTAGTGTAGATATCAACTTTGCCCCTGTACTCACTGCCTGCATCATCTGTACAACTTCTGCACCTCTTACCTCAGATACCAATAACCAATCTGGTCGTTGTCTAAGACAAGCCTTGATCGCATCTACATACGTAAAGTTATCATTGACTTTCAATTCTACACAGTCTTTATGAGGATGAAGCTTAGAGTAATGTAACTCTAATGTATCCTCTATCGTGATCACTCTTTCACTAGAGGGAATATGAGTAGTAAGATATTTCACTAACTCTGTCTTACCAGCCCCAGGAAGACCACAGATCAAGATATTACAACGAGCTTTTACTGCTCTTTCTAAGAACTCTAGAATACCAGTAGTAGCATAGTTCTCTTCTAACATCTTCTCCCTATTCAATCGGATCAATGTAGGTGTCTTACGGATCGAGATACTGTATCCACTACGAGCTACTGAATCATGCATGATCGATAAGCGTAGAGCCTCATTCTCACTCTCTAGCACTGGATACGTTGCGTTGAATAAGAGATTCGCATGGTTCGCATATCGATAACAGAATTGTTCTAAACGCTCTTCCATAAAGAAGTCCTCACAGGCATATCGACCCTTCTTTAAATGATCGATCCATAGTTCTCTACCATTGTAATTAATATCAGTGATCAAGTTATCCTCAATATAAGGAGTCAAAGCCTTGAAATCAAACTCACTCATCTTTCAACACCTGCAGCAATGTACTCTCCTCATTCAACACTGCTTCCTCCTCTACACTATATTCACTACGAGGAGCATAGATATCAAGCTCACCGATCTCTTGTGCCTTACGTAATAAGTCTACTTGTTCTAGTTGAATCGCTAGTACTACAATCGAAGGAACGCTCTTCGCATCTTCTTCTCCTACATTTAGCCCATTGCGATCTTTCACATTAATGATCCTAGCATTTCTGATCAAGCATTCTACCGTAGTGACCTTAACTTTATTGACTTTACTTGCATACGTCATATAGATATCTACATGTTGATTGACGTGTAAAGTGGCACCACTACTTTTCAGTAGATCTACTTTGATTGGATAAGCCATTTGTCCCTCCTTTAGTAACAAGGATGGTAGATCTTTGATCTCCTCATCACTTACTAGAAAATCCTTATAGAACAAGGATCCCTTAGGGATCTTACTAGACAGATCCACATACTTACCAGCAATATCTTCTCTCTTTTGAATCACATCACTTTGCACATATACCCTAGGTACCTCACGCATCTCGATATCTTCCTCTTGGATCATTTGATGAGCATAGAGGGTCTTCTTTGCAAAGGGTACTTCTACTAAGTCTACTGCATTATCCAGGGCTACTTGGAATAAGAAATAACTCACTACTGCAATGAGTATAAAGCCAATACAACCAATTACATACCTCTTCTTCATAATCTACCTCAACTCTCTAAACAGATCTCTTCGATCATGATCGGTACTTTAATGAAAGAACCAACTAGATCTACTCTAACACTAGCCTTAGCAATGAAGGGGGGATTATGGTAAGCATGTAGAGTAATGCTTACATTCTGATTCGTTCTCTTTAGTCTTTCTAGATGGCCTACTAGCACCTCAAAGAACTCATCCTCATCCATATACACATCGACACACTCTTCCTTAAATCCCTCCTCATTACACCCAAACGACTCTGCATCTTCCATCTCTTCAACACTACAAGCTATCATCTCACATACTTCCTCTGGAACCATGGCTTCTTCTCCTGCTTGGATCAGAGCGTTTCGAAGTTCAAAGGATAGATTCTTATACACAGTTGTGTATTGAAAGATGATCGCTATGCTGACAAAGAGGATGATGCCCCCTATAGCTGCCATGAAACTTAGATATGCACTCTTCATTAGCTATTTTGAGCATGTTGGATCAGCCAGATCAGAAATGGGGAAACGATCACACTAATTGGAAACAACATAATTCTTAACCTCCCTTCATATTTATTATTATAAGAAAATTAGAAAAGTTTAAAAAATAATGCAAAAAAATTAAAAAAGTTTACAAAAGGTGCGAAAATGAAGAAAAATGAGTCTAAGAAAACAAAAAAAACTCCCTGTAAAAGAGAGTTATAGATAATAAAAAACAAGGCATAGCCTTGTATCTTTTAAAATGGGGCGACGAAAGGGGATCGAACCCTCGAGTGTCAGAGCCACAATCTGATGTGTTAACCACTTCACCACCGTCGCCATGTATCGCATAATGCTTATATATGATACAGTATTTTCGAAGATTTGTAAATATCTTTTTGACTTTTTCTATAAATTTCTTAGGAATTATTGGGGAATAAGAGAAGAAAATGTGTAAATTTATGTGAAATGAGTGTCTGGTATTTAAAATATGGGTATATATGGTATTTTTATTAAAATGGAGTGATGTGTATGAAGATCCATAAGTTCAAGATCAAGTGGGAATTATTTCTAAGATATATACCTGTATATGTGTCTGTATCTGTTATCATAGACCTACTTCGCCATCATTCAGTAGATCTACAGGAAGTAATAATAGAAACACTTATCATGAGCGCTGTATTCGTACTCTATGACTCCATCCATGATTGGCTATCTAACTAAGCACTACACACCATTTCAAGTTCCTTATAAGACACAAACACAGGCCCATTGTTTCAGTACGACAAAAAAGTAGTGTAATTCCTAAATTATTGTGCTATAATACGCTGTACGTTAGGAGTATTATGCCATGAAGAAAATAAAGATTATTACAGATTCATCCAGTGGTATCTCCCAAGAAGAAGGGAAAAGATTACAGATCGGTGTAGTTCCCATGCCGATCGTAGTTGATGGTAAAGAATACTTAGATGGCATAGATATGTTCTATGAAGATGCCGTAACATTCTTACAAGAAAAGAAAGTATTCAAAACAGCACAACCATTAGTGAAAGAAATGTTAACGATCTGGGAAGAAGCCTTAGAAGAGTATGAAACTGTTCTCTATATTCCATTATCTAGTGGATTAAGTGGAAGCTGTGCGAATGCTTATACATTATCGAAAGAATATGAGGGTAGAGTAGTCGTAGTAGATGCTAAGGCAGTAGAGAGTCCTCTTAGATATGTTTGTTTAGAAGCTAAGAAGATGGTAGATAAGGGAATGAGTGCCCTAGAGATCAAAGAAACACTAGAAGCAGATTTCCGCTCTACCTATGCTTGTATCGTACCTGAAACAGTAGAACCATTAAAACGAGGAGGAAGGATCACACCTGCCGTTGCGGCAGTAGCAGGACTATTAAAGATCCAACCGATCTTGAAGATCGAATATGGTAACGTAGATCTACACAGTAAAGTACGTACTCTAAAGAAAGCGTATAAAGAGGCTATGGAACAAGTGAAGAACTCTGCTCCAGAGCATGAGGTAAACTGGTTATTCTTAAGTATTGGTTTTACTAAGGAAGAAGAACAAGAATTACTAAATATGTTTAAAGAAGTGATTGGAAGAGAGGATGTATTTGCTGATCATTTCACACCGATCATTGCTGCTCACACTGGGAATCGTACAGTAGGTATTGGATATACTAAGAAATATAACTAAAAGGATGTAAGATCACACTTACATCCTTGTTTTCTTATTCCTCATCATCGGATAGAGAATAAATATCTAAAGTAATATAGAATACCACATTTCCATCTTCTAAATATGCCCCATAACTCTGCTCATGCAACTCCATAATAGCCTTCACGATCGCTAACCCTAAACCATAACTCTTTAAAGTAGCATTTCTAGTGCGATCAGTCATATAGAAACTATCAAATAAATGAGGCAATATCTCATCCGTTAGATCCTCATTTGCAGGATTACTGATCTCAATACGTACTCTAGAATAATACGATCTAACATGAATATGGAAACTAGAACCCTGAGGAGTATACTTCACAGCATTCTCGATCAGATTCTGGATCACTTGATGGATCTGTTGATAATCCCCACTTACAATATACTCCTCATCCTTACTATAACTATACGTAAGATCCTTCTCTTCCATTAGAATAGAAAGATTTCTAAGAACAGAAGAGATCACCTCATGTAAAGAGAAGAAAGAATACTGTAACGTAACAAGACCACTCTCTAATTGAGTCAGAGATAATAACTGATTCACTAGAATATTCATCTGTTTTACTTGCGATAGAATGATCGTACAAGTCTCCTGATCAATATCCCCAGCATCCTCTTTGAGTACCTCTGTATATGCCTGGATCAGAGCTAATGGAGTCTTGAAGTCATGAGACACATTCGCCACGAATTGTCTTCTCAAACGTTCATTCTCTTCTTGTCTATCTAAGTCCTTCTTCAAGATCTCATTCTTCTCGATCAATACATCTAAATAGTTCTTGATCTGATCAGACATCATATTAACACTCTTAGCAAGATCTGTTAACTCATCATTACCACTTACTTCACATCGCTCATCAAATTGCATCTTAGAGATCTTCTGTGTGATCTTAGAGATCTTAACGATCGGTTTCGTGATCGTAGAGGATGCGACAAAGATCAAGATAAATGCCATACAAGCAGATATGATCAAGATATAGGAATAGAATTCAATAGCGATACTAGAAGTTGTCTTGATGTAATCTAGTGGGGTAGAGATAAATAGAAATTGGTTGTCTTTTAATTTCGCATATAGGTATAAAGAATCATTATCTTCATGGGAGAATAAGATATCAGGGGCTAGTTCTAAGGAAGCAAATACGTTATTGTTATTTGCCTTATTGATCCATAATTGATAACTTACTTTATTACTTACGAGAGAAGAAGCAGAAGAATCGGTTGTATATAATACCGAAGGACGTTGGTCTACATAGTCGAAGATCAGGAAGTCCATATACTGTTCCTCAGCACTCTTTACATAAGAGAACCAAGGTCTACGTTCTAATGGATTCTCATTCGTGATCTCTTTGATATGTTGTGCTGTTTCAGCTAATTCCTCATCTCTTCGATACTTATAATAACTATCGATATAAGAATTTCCTAAGAACCAGATCGCTAATGTATCTACTAGAATAATACCACATAAGACACATAGCAATTTAGAACGGATCTTAAATCTCATGGGAAGCTTCAAATTTATATCCTACCTTACGTAATGTCTTAATAAAGTCTCCACACACACCAAGCTTAGCTCTTAAACACTTAACATGCGTATCCACAGTTCGCTCTTCTCCTTCATAATCAAATCCCCATACACTACTCAACAAATGCTCACGAGAAAATACTTTCCCAGGATTCTGAATAAAGTGTAATAATAATTCATATTCCTTAGGTGTCAAGATCACCTTCACATCATTCACATATACTTCTCGCTCTCTTTGATATAAAGAAAGCTCTTGTAAAGTGATCACATTATCAAAGTTTACTCCACTACGTTTCAATAAAGCCCTAACACGTGCTAATAGAATGGCAGGAGAGAAAGGCTTAGCCACATATTCATCTGCTCCACTAGTAAACCCTTGTAACTCATCAAACTCTGTATTCTTAGCCGTAAGCATCAACACAGGCATCGATGAAACACTACGGATCTCCTTAAGAACAGTTAATCCATCTACTTTAGGCATCATGATATCTAGAATAGCCAGTGAAAATGATTGAGCATAGAAGGCATCTAAGGCAGCTTGCCCATCTGCCACACCTACTACCTCAAAACCACTTTTCGTAAGATAGTCACATACTAATTTCCTAAGATGTGCTTCATCTTCTGCTACTAAGATCTTATTACTCATATCTCAACACCTCCTTATGCTATATTATACAACAAATTGAAAAGGACTTGTATAAATGATATTAGAAATGATAGAATATACTTGTTAATTTATAAGAAAGGAAGTAATGATTATGATCAAAGGACAAATTACAATGGCTAATCACGAAGTGATCCCATTTGTATTATTTGAAGAAGAGGCTCCTATTACAGTAGCTAACTTCGTAAGACTTATTCAAGAAGGATATTATAATGGAAAGACATTCCACCGTGTAATCCCTCATTTCGTATCTCAAGGAGGATGCCCTTATGGTAATGGTATGGGTGATCTAGGATATACTATTCCTTGTGAAACAAAAGGAAATCCTCATAGACATGTAGAAGGTGCTTTATCTATGGCACATAGAGGGAAAGACACTGGTTGTTGTCAATTCTTCATCGTACATGATCCTCAACCTCATCTAGATGGTGTTCATACTGTATTTGGTCAAGTGACTGACAATATGAAGGCTGTTAAGGCTATGCGTAATGGCGATGTCATGGAGAAAGTAGAGATCCTGTAATAGAAAAAGAAGCACTAGGCTTCTTTCGTAAATACTTGAATCATGAAATCAGCGGTAAGTGTGATCTGGTCTAATGTATCCAGTTTCTCCTTATCGCTTTTCTTTGTCTTAAAGGCATACGGTGTCATACCAAATAACTCCTTGATCTCATTATTCTCATGTAATTCAAAGGTATAAGTCACTTGAATCGTATCACGTAATACCAAAGGAGAACTATCTACCTCAGGTAGAGGATTCAAATACGCTTCCTCATACACATGTTCCTTTAACTCATATAAATGTCTAGGCCCCACTCCTATCACAAATAACTTCCCATGACTCTCTAGAATACGATCTACTTCCTTATAATCACAGAAAGAGAATAAACATAAAGCCACATCTAATGACCCATCCTCTATTGGTAAAGCAGCATTAGAAGCAATGACATATTGAATACTCTTATCACTCTTAGCCGCTAATTTGATAGCCTCTTTCGATAGATCATTCCCATATACTTGCGTATCTGGTAGTGCTAGTGCAATACGATGGGTATAATATCCCTCACCACATCCCATATCCCATAGCGTAGAGATCTTTTCTTTCTGTAGTAATTCGATCAATCGATCACATAAAGGAGCATAGTAGTCTTTCTCTAGAAACAATCTTCTAGCCACCACCATATCCTTATTATCCCCATGATTCACACTGTTCTTTAAAAGAAGATTCAAATACCCCTCTTTCGCATAATCATAGCAATGACCATGACAACACTTAGCACTTCTATTCTCTTTCACTAATTTACAATTACACTTTGGACATACTAACATACTTATCACCTACAGCAAGTATAACAAATACTTTCGAAAATGCAAAGAAAACCTTCATAGTTTGCTACTACTTTTCGATCCTTTTCTATGATACAATGAAGAGGGTGATGGATGTGGAGATCGTAGTAGTCAGACAAAGACGTAAGAGCATTAGTGCACGTGTCATAGATCTAGATACTATCGAGATCCGTGTTCCCTGGTTCACTTCTCAAACAATGATCGAGGAGTTTATAGATCGTAAGAGGGATAGATTAGCAAAGCTACTATTAGAGTATCAAAGAAAAGAGAGTAGGAAACTAGATCCTAGGTACTATTACTTAGGGAAAGCATATACCCAGGTGTGTGTAAAGAGTACGAGAGATCATGTGAGTTTTCAGGAAGATACTGTGTGTATTGAGTATAGTAGTAAGAGTGCTGCGGATGTGTTAGAGAGTTTCACTAGAAATGAGGCTAAAAGGCTGTTAGAGCAATGTTTAAGGGAATGTATGGTACTATTCCCTAGTTTATCTAAACCTATCTTACAAGTGCGTAAGATGCGTACTAGATGGGGTTCTTGTGCCTATCGTAAGAGTAAGATCACATTGAATAGTAAGTTAGTCCATGTACCATACTTATGTATCCAATACGTAGTCGTACATGAACTGCTACACTTCTACTATCCAGATCATCAGAAACGATTCCATCAGGAATTAGAAAAGATCATCCCAGATCATCGTAAAGTAGAGAAGATGTTACAAGAGTATGGATTTTTATTGGAGGTATAAATTATGGATATTATTGTATATGGAGTATGTTGTATAGCAGGATTCTTAATGATGGGATGGGATAAGTTCCAAAGTATGCGTGGTGGTTGGCGTATTAGTGAGAAGGCATTATTAACGATGGCTTTATTTGGAGGTGTTGGTGTCTTCGCTGGTATGTATGTATTCCGTCATAAGACTAGAAAGCCTAAGTTCTATATTGGAGTACCTGTTCTTTGTTTATTAGGGTTATATGGCTTTGAATGGTTGTTCTAGTAGATCAGGAAAATAACTAAGGAGGCGTGTGAGATGAGAAGATATTGGATCACACTTTGTTGTTTATTAGTATTAGTAAGTGGTTGTAGCAGTGGTAAAGTAGTAGATGTGAATGAGCGTGGGTGTGAGGTATTAGATGTTAGTACGCTGAAGGTATATGATCGTTTCTTTAATTATTCGCTAGATCTAGGGTTTGATACAGTGATCTCCTTAACGGCCTATACAGATTCTACTACTAAGTTCAATGAATATTATGCTGTATTAGAAGAAAAGTTTAGATACTATCATCAGTTATTTGATAAGTTCAATACCTATGAGGGGATCAATAACATCAAGACGATCAATGATCAAGCAGGGATAGCTCCTGTGGTAGTAGATGAGGAATTGATGGATCTTCTAGTATTATCTAAAGAATGGTATGAGAAGAGTCATGGGGCATTTGATATTACGTTAGGACCTGTGTTGAGTGTATGGCATAACTATCGAGAAGAAGCGAATGAATTAGCTTTACTAGGGCTTGATGGCAATGTTCCTACGTATGATGAATTACAAGAAGCGTCAGAGTTTGTAGGATGGCAGTATGTGGAATTAGATGAAGAGAATATGACTGTCTATTTGAATCATGCGAATGCTTCTTTAGATGTAGGGGGTGTAGCGAAGGGCTATGCTACTGAGAAAGTAGCTCAGGAGTTAGAATGTATGGGTCTGACTAGCGGGATCGTGAATGCTGGTGGAAATATCCGTACGATTGGAGAGAAGCCTAATGGAGAGGCATGGAGCGTAGGGATCCAAGATCCCAATGATCCGGAATCAGAGGGTAGTTTAGATTCTGTTCGCTATCATGCTTCCATGTCGATGGTCACTAGTGGAGACTATCAAAGATACTATATGGTAGATGGGGTTAGATACCATCACTTGATCTCTCCATTTACGCTATATCCAGCCGATACATATCGCTCTACTTCCGTGAATATCAAGAACTCTGCCTTAGCAGATATCTTATCTACAGCGGTATATGTATTACCTTATGAAGAGGGTAGTGCACTACTAGATAGTGTAGGAGCTATGGGGATCTGGGTGAGTGATGAGAATAAGGCTTTTGAAGCGGAACACTCACAAGTTATCAATGGTTCATTTATAGCTGTTAGTGATGATTTAGTACAATATATGTATTATATGAAGTAATTAAGTGGAATTCCTTGCGTAGTAAGCAGAGGTATGTTACTATAAAGATGCACATGATCTCTTTATTACAATCCCCCCAATTTGTTGTAATAAATCCCCAAATGAAGATCATGTGCCTTTTATTTTGGATTCATAGATAGGAATCATACTCAAAATATGATACTATTAAAGTAAAGATAGGGGGTATATCCATGATGTTTATAGAACTGTTTGAAATAGGTTTCTTTGCCGGTCTCTTTAACTGGTCTAATATACTTCTAACACTAGGGATATTCCTATGTATATTGATTCCTATGGGGATCCACATGTTTCTATTACAGAAGTATCCTAGGATCAGTAAATATCTAGTAGTACTATCTATAATTGGAGTAATAGCTCTTGAAATAGTTTGTCAAATGACTACGGGTTGGGATCGATTTGCTTGGTTGATCATCTATGGCTTTGTAGTATGTATATTCCTAGGGATCATACTAGCATATCCAATTAGTAAATATAGAACTAAGAGGAGGGAAAGAGTATGAAGCTTTCATCTTTCGTAGACCTTTCTCTATTCGGGATCACTACGATCCTATTTAGAAGAAAAGATCCGATCCTAGGTACTATCATAGTCACAGATAAATGTAACCTCAAGTGTAAACACTGTTCCGTAAATAATATTACAGCGATCGTATATCCATATACCCATATCAAACAAGAGATGGTGAAGTTATATGATATGGGGATCCGTATTCTATTCTTATGTGGAGGAGAAACTTTCCTTTGGAGAGATCAAGATAAGACCTTACGAGATCTTGTGATAGAAGCTAAGGAAATGGGATTCCTGATCGTGAATGTGGTAACTAATGGAACATTCCCAATCGATCTACCAGAAGCAGATCTGATCTTACTAAGCTTAGATGGAGACAAGGAAGCACATAACAAGATCAGAGGAGATACATATGATCGGATCATGGAGAATATAAAGCATGCGACAAGTGATAATATATGCTTCTATATGGCCATCAATCAGATCAATAAAGATAAAGTAAAAGATGTATGTATGACGGCTAGAGATATGAAGAATGTCAGAGCAGTATCCTTTAACTTCCATACACCATATCCAGATACCAAAGAACTAGCACTTACTAAGGAAGAGAAACAAGAGTGTTGTGATGTGATCTCCCGGATGATGAAGCAAGGAGCTCCTGTATTCAATCTAAAGAGTGCTTTCCCATATCTGATCAATAATACCTTTCCCACTCCATGTCATCAATGCGTAGTCATAGAGAATGGTAAGATCTCTACTTGTGGTAGATGTATTGAAGTAGAGGGACTGTGTGAGAAGTGTGGATACTTCTTTGTAGCAGAGTATACATTGTTATTTAGAGGAAATATCAAGATCATATTAGAAATGTTATTGACCTATTTGAAATATATCTAGGAGGAATTATGAGTACTATCACGACATTAACTAGAATGTGGTTGACTCGTTCTTTGAAACCATTTAGATTTACAAATGAGTATGAGGCAGTACTAGAGCATCAAGACTTAGATCACCTAGGGCTATATGTCCATATCCCATTCTGTAAGAAGATCTGTAGTTTCTGCCCGTATTGTAAGGTCATATATTCGAAAGAGATGTGTGATCAGTATATTGATGCGCTACTACAAGAGATCGAGATGGTAGGGAGTACTCTATTAGAGAAGAAGGTAGTAACTAGTGTATACTTTGGAGGCGGTACACCTTCTCTAGCAAGTGATAGACTCAAGGAGATCATAGATACTATTTCGAAGTATTATAGTATTACAGAGGGAATAGGAGTAGAACTACATCCAGATAATGTAGATATACCTACTTTACAGACTTTGAAAGAAGCGGGAGTAACTAAGCTAAGTATCGGGATCCAATCCTTCCAAGAGAAGTTTCAAAGTATCTTAGGAAGAAGTAGTGTGGATATAGAGCATATGTATACAGCATTACAAGCAGTATCCTTTGAAACAGTATCCATGGACTTTATCTTTGCACTCCCTACGCAAACTTATGAAGATCTACAGAAAGATATCGATCTAGCCTTTCAGTATGGTGCTAATCATGTGGCTATCTACCCATTTATAGATTTCACATTTACTAGTAGTACAGTGCCTGTTATGGGAAAGAGGGAGAAGAGAAACTTGCTAGATAGCATCACGAAGTATTGTCTATCCAAAGGCTATCAAAGAACATCGATCTGGACCTTTGCTAGTAAACAAGATGCTAAGTATTCCTCTATGACAAGAGAGAATTTCTTAGGCTTTGGTTGCTCAGCCACTACACTTTTGAAAGATCGATTCAAGATCAATACCTTCTCTGTGAAAGAGTATTGTAAGAGAATACAAGAACACAAACTACCTACCTCACTTACGATCCACTTTACCCTAAGACAGAGAATGATCTATTATTTGTTCTGGAGCGCATATAGTACGAAGGTAGATGAGAGAGACTTTGAAAGGTTCTTTAAAGTGCCTTTACGAAAGATGTATGGGGTAGAGTTATGGTTCGCTAAGATGTTAGGGTTTGTGACGGTAGAAAATGGGGTATATACTATGACATTGAAGGGAGCTTTCTATTACCATTATTATGAGAATTTCTATACATTAGCGTATATTGATAAGATGTGGGGCATATTACGTAAAGAAGCTTTCCCAAAACAGTTAGAATTGTAGTATACTTATACATATAAGTGAGGAATATATATGGAACAATTAGAGAGAATCAAACATATGGAAGATATTCTAGATAGATCTAAGCAAGTGATCTTTGAATTAGAAGAAGCACTTGGAAAGTATAAGGATATTTGTAAAGAGTTAGCAGAGTTAGAAGCGTATTATGAGAGTGATACTTGGAAACAAGACTTTGCCGATGATGAGGCTGGGAAGATCCCTCAGGATATGAAGAGAGGTGTCTTAAGTGAAGATGCTGTGTATAATCTTCTGTCATATCATGATGAGTTAGTAGAAGAGTTAGCGAGTGTAGTAGAAGAGGCATATAGTAAGATTTGAGGTGTTAGGAATGAGGATCAATAAGTATATCGCATCCTCTGGAATGTGTTCTAGAAGAAAAGCTGAAGAATTCATTCAGGAGGGGAGAGTTACGATCAATGGGAAGGTAGCTGTGTTAAGTGATACTGTGGAAGAGAATGATACTGTGTTGCTTGATGGTAAGGTAGTAGAGCCTGAAAAGAAACAGATCATGATCTTATTGAATAAGCCTACGGGGATCACTTGTACGACAGAGAGACATATTGAGGGGAATATCATTGATTATGTGAATTATCCTGAGAGAATATTCCCCATTGGTAGATTAGATAAAGATAGCCAAGGGTTGATCTTATTAACTAACCAAGGAGATCTAGTGAATCAATTATTACGTGTAGAGAATGGACATGAGAAGGAGTATGAAGTCAATGTAGATCGTAAGATCACAGAGGATTTCTTAGCTAAGATGCGTAAAGGAGTAAGGATCTATAATCCTGTTACGAATAGTTATGTTACTACTAATCCATGTAAGATCAAGCAAACAGGAGAGAGAAGCTTCAAGATCATTCTAACACAAGGGTATAATCGTCAGATCAGACGTATGTGTTCGGCCTTTGATTACCATGTAATTTCTCTGAAGAGAGTCCGTTTCATGAATCTTACTTTAGCAGGCGTGAAGTATGGTAAGTGGAGAGAACTTACTGCAGAAGAGATCGAGAGCTTAGTAAACTATCATAAATAATAAGAAAGACATTGATCATTATGACCAATGTCTTTTTAGGTTATTCTATATGGGCTTTGATATACGCATCAGCTTCTTTTAATAGCTTACGTGTATCGTCAAATGTAAGAGCACTCACAGCTCTCTCTAAACTAACGAACTTCGCATCCAGTACCTCTTTCTCTAAACAGCATATATCCTCTGACACACACTTCCCTACAAAGTATACACACTGCTTCATCACATTCTTCTTGTAAGGTAGTTTATACTCGAACTCATACCGAAATCCTTCTAAGATCTCTGCCTCTACATTCGTTTCTTCCTTTAGTTCTCGGATCGCTGTCTCATACTCACTTTCTCCTAGCTCTACATGCCCCTTAGGAAACCCTAGATCTCCATTAGAAGACAAGATCACTAGATAGTACAACACACCCTCTACTTGCTTATATACCACGAAACCACAAGACTTCTCATATCTCACTACATATCACTTCCTTTATACCAAGTAGGGATCTCTAACTCAAAATCACCATACCACAGCATCTGTTGCTTAGCTACCTCTAACGCAGTCTGGATCTCTTCTTCTCCAAAGGATACAGACCAGGGTAGTTGAGAGATCAAGCTCTCTGCTGTATAGAACTTCAAGATCTTCCAGAAATCATTAGGGATCTTATGAGCAAAGTATCCATCGATCAGACCTGTTTCAAAGTAAGCATTCTTACGTACATTCCAACAGAATGGTTTGAAGTCATCGTAAGGATCAGCTATATTCGCCTTATCGAAATCAATGATCCCTATATTCCCATTATGCACGATCATATTTCCTAAATGATAATCTCCATGAGTAAATACTACAGGTCTATTCTGCATTAATTTCCAGTGTTCTTGATAGTATTGAATGATCTTTTCTTGGTTAGGGATCGTATATTGACACTTCTGTAATGCTTCGATCTTACGATACATTTTAGTTTGATATCGCTCCCACCAAGTGTGCTCTTGCTTAGGAACTTCTATGCTATGTAACTGATGTAAGATCTTGCCTGCTTCTATTCCTAGAGCATATGCTTCTTGATCATTTAGAGTATCTATCGCTTCCTCTCCATCTATTCCCTCTAGATAGGAAAGCAACATATATACACTTCCATCCTTGAATACTCCAAACTCGATCGCTTGTGTACTATAGATCTCTAAAGACGCTATCTTGCGAAGTAGATCGAATTGTGCTTTCTTTCTCTCATAATATTCCTGAGTAGAGATTCTTAGTAAATACTTTCTACCATCTTCATCTACTAGAATATACTTCTGATCCCTAGACCATCCCTTTACAAGAGGTACAGAGGTAATGATATGATACTTATCTAATAACTCACTCATATTACTCATTTACCTTACGGATCACTCTACAAGGATTCCCTACCGCTACACTATGATCAGGAATATCCTTCACTACCACACTACCAGCCCCAATGACACAATGATCACCAATAGTAACCCCTGGACACACTATAACACCAGCACCAAACCAAACATTATTCCCCACTGTAATATTCTTGAATTGCTGATATCCCTCTAAACGCTTTACTGGATCAGTAGGATGAGTAGCTGTTACGAATGTGCAATCTGGACCAATCAATATATTATCTCCGAAAGTGATCTTACCCCCATCCATCAACTTACAATTATAATTCACAAAGAAACTCTTTCCAAAAGAGATATAATCCCCATACTCACAAATAAAAGGAGGCTTAATGAAACTATCTTCCTTGTAAGAAGGTAATAACTCTCGTAAGATCTCACATCTTCTCGCACTCTCCTTAGGAGAAGTAGCATTTAATTCGAAACATAATAACTCAGCACGATCTCTTTGTGCCTTCAACGTCACATCCCCACGCTTAAATACTAACCCTGCTAAAGCCTTTTCTCTCTCCGTCATATTCTACCTCCTTGTAATCTTTACTACTATTCTACGAGCATTATACTACAACAAAAGCTCTACCACAAGAAAAGAGACAGTTCCCTGTCTCTTAAGTCTTATAAACACATTCTATAAATAGCCTCGATATCTTCCTTATCTAACTCAACAAATCCCTTGATACTATTACCACCACAAGCCTTATACGCCATAGCTTCAAAGTCTTCATCACCAATATCGATCTTCGTGAAAGTATCTGCTAAATGTAACTGATTATATAAGAAATCCTCTAACATCTCAATAGCAGTATATGCGATCTCCATTGGCTCTAACGTAGCATCGATCCCAAATACATTCACACCAAATTGAACATAACGATCTACATTCTCTTCACTTAAACAATAACGCATCCACTTAGGAGTAATGATCGCTAAGCCTAGACCATGTGTAATATCATAGAAAGCAGATAACTCATGCTCCATCGGATGACAGCTCCAGGCATGCTTCTGGAACGTTCTAGGAAGAGGAGAGATCCCCCAACTACCAGCCCACATCAAATTCGCTCTAGCTTCATAATTCTCAGGCTCATTGTACGCAATAGGCGCATACTTGATCACAGTTCTCATCATGCCTTCCATGAAACTATCGATCATATACATACTCTCATTCGGATTAAAGTATGTTTCCATAATATGAGACATAATATCAGCAGAACCACAAGCTGTTTGATATTGATTTACAGTATATGTAAGAGTAGGATCTAAGAAAGATACCTTAGGGAATAGATGTACAGAAGCTCTACCCATCTTTTGCTTAGTTTCTAGATTACTGATTACACCACCCATATTCATTTCTGAACCAGTAGCAGCGAGTGTTAGAATGGTTACTAATGGTAAAGCCTTCTCAACGACTACATTCTTACCAAAGAAATCCCATGGATCAAAGTCTACACAAGCTCCTGCAGCGATCCACTTAGAACAATCGATCGTAGAGCCTCCTCCTACTGCTAAGATCACATCGATCTCATGTTCTTTGCACATTCCAGCGCCTCTTCTAACAGTCTCGATACGTGGATTCGGTTCGATCCCACTCATCTCGAATACTTCTAGACCAGAAGCCTTTAAAACTTCCATTACACGATCATATAGACCAGTCTTCTTGATCGAACCACCACCATATGTAAGAAGTACTCTCTTACCAAACTTACTTACTTCACTTCCTAGGTGTTGTAGTTGGTCTTTTCCGAAATAGACCTTAACAGGATTGTTGTAAACAAAATCATTCATACTTAATTACCTCCATGATTGATTATATAAGGAAATGCTAGTTCTTCTTCCCAACATTTACTTTGATGTGTATGTAGTAGACCATGTACTCTATGAATATATCTTTGATACTCTTCTGGAAGGGCAGAGAACTTAGAGACTAACTGTAGTCCCTCACTCTTCTTGATACTATTTAAATAAGCCAGTCCCTTCTCATCGGCTGCTAATACTCTTACAAAGGATAACTTCTTCAACATTTCAGCTTCTTCTTGGCTTGTTTGTAGTAATAGATGCCACAGCGTACGTTGGATCCTAGCTTTCGTATATTTCTTAGTGATGCTATGTTCTAAGAATTCAGTATAGGTAGCATATTCTCTAGCATTCTTAGCCAATAGATTTTCAATACCTTCATTCATTAGGAATATATTAGATAGATATTCTTGAGGAAGTGTAAATAGTAATAACTGAATATAGGGATAATAGGCTTCTAAGTCTATGAATTCCATGTATTCTTGTAAATGAGTATACTGAGAGATATCTTTGCCTTCTCTTTTGGACTCTCTGAGTGTTGTGGCAGAGGCGTGTGTGCTATTTAATGCATGACTTTGATAAGTGTTCGTTCTTTGAATGGTAATAGGTGTGATCGTAGTATTTCGGATCGCTTTAAGATAAGCAGTTCCTAGGATATCGTTACTAGTAGATAGACTTCCTTGTTGTAAGTACGAAAGACTAGGATCATATTCGATCTCTTCTTGCTTAGCAACTTGTTCTTGTAGTACCTCTAAAGAATTGCTCTCACTTCCAAAACATACCATATCACATTGTAATCTCTCTAATACCTGTATAGCTCCTTGAGCATAATGATCAGCACTCTCTAAACAATACGGATACGGTAATTCTACTACCAAGTTCATCCCATGGCGAAGAGCCTCTAAACTACGCTCCTTAGCACTCACACAAGGTACTTCCCCACGTTGCACGAAATGATCACACATCACACCGATCATCACATCAGCCCCACTGAGCAAACGAGCTTGTTGTAAATGATACGCATGCCCACTATGAAACGGATTATACTCACAAACAATACCACAGCTCTTCATAACCATTCTCCTTAATTACTATTAGTATACCAAAGAATAGAAATCTTGAACAGAAGAAAACCTTGAGGATCGTACATGGATTGAGTATAATGAAGATAAGAGGTGAGATATATGAGCATATTGTTAGATCTACAGTTTGATTCTCGATTCGAGAATGTCAAGATCCACTATGATCTCTATGAAGCAGAGAAGAATGTTCAGAAGGTAGTGGTATTGATCTTACATGGTATGGCTGAGCATAAGGGGAGATATAGAGAGTTTGCTAGATATCTTATGAGGCAAGGGATCAGTGTGGCGGTAAGTAGTCATAGGGGGCATAAGGGAGCTGCTTGTAAGGCTGATTATGGCTATATGGGTAGTGATGGTCTACATATGGCTATGGAAGATGCGCATGATCTGATGCATATTTTGAGAGATAGATATCCTGGGTATACATATGTATTGATGGGACATAGTATGGGTACGATCATTGCGAGAATGTACTTAAGAAGTCAGTATGCAAATGATATTGATATGCTTGTATTAAGTGGAGCTCCTTCTAGCAATCCAGCAGCAGGTATAGCAGCTAAGCTTGCTAAGATGATCGGAGTATGTAAGGGAAATAAACATCGTAGTCCTTTGATCAATACACTAGCTTTTGGTTCTATGAGCACTTCTTTTGTAAAGAAAGGTGATAAGTCAAATGGCTTTGAATGGTTGAGTAAGAATGAGGAGAATGTGGCTAGGTATGTAGCAGATGATGCTTGTGGTTTCTTATTCAGTGTACAGAGTTATCATGACTTGTTTAGTGGTATGGTAGAGGTATATACTGAGTATCCTAAGACTTGTATAAACAAGACATTACCGATCGCTTTCTTTAGTGGGAAAGAAGATCCATGTGGTGGCTTTGGAGAAGGAATTGTTAAGGCAAGTGAGCATATGCGTACCCAAGGCTTTGAGAATGTTACAGTACAGTTATATCCAACTCTTCGTCATGAGATCTTATTAGAGGTAGAAAAGGACTTGATTTTCGAAGAAATCAAGGATTTTATAGTGAGAAATGTATCAAAAAAGTAAATAAAATTGGTTTAATCATTGACTTTACAAATAGGATTCTTTATAATAATTACGTTAACCTGTGAGGTGATAACTTTGAAATTCCTGAAAAGTGAATTGCAGAAACATGGAGGGGCTCCTGTTCCTTTCGAAGAAACTGTAACGTTTCCAAAAGATATGTATTTTACTGTTTCCGGTCTTCGAAGTTTGAGAGATGTGCGTGTTTGGGGCGAAGCCCAATATTATACGAATGAAGAGCAATTACGCGTCAATTTCGTTGTTGAAGGCACTATGATCGTTCCATGCGCGTTAACAAATGTGGATGTGGAGTATCCGTTCTCGGAGAAACGTGACGTTGTATTTTCTTTCGTGAAACTTGAAGACAGTGATAGTGAGATCTTAGAAGCTAAGAAAGGGATCGCAGACTTAATGCCAGTGATCTTTGAAACTATCATTTGTGAAGTTCCATTGAAGGTAGTCAGTAAAGAAGCTGAGATCAAACGTCAAGGAAATGGTTGGGTACTACTTAGTGAAGAAGAAGCTGAAAACCAACAAGAAGAATTCGACCCACGTCTAGCAAAGCTCAGAGAGCTATTAAAAAATGAAGAATAGTAGGAGGTGCTATCATGGCTGTTCAACAAAGAAGAGGATCTAAGACTAGAAAAGCAAAGAGAAGAACTCATTTCAAGCTTACAGCTCCAACTTTGGTTAAGTGTCCTGCTTGTGGTGAATTAAAGCAACCACACCACGCTTGCCCATCTTGTGGAGATTACAACGGTAAGAAAGTTGCATAAAAAGAGTAGAGATTAACTACTCTTTTTTTGTACTCTCTTAGGCATTTAAAGTAGAATTATGGTATACTAATACCTGAGGTGGATACAATGAGCAAAATCGCTATTATGATAGGAAAGATCATCCAAAGGATCTTATGGATGATGAAGAGAGGTGGAGGTACTCTACCTGGTACAATTGCACTGAAAATAGCTCCTACGATGTTAAGAGCCTTTACATATCCTAAAGAGATCATTATCGTAACGGGTACGAATGGGAAGAGTACTGTTACGAATTTATTATGCGAAATATTAGAAAAGTCTGGTAAGTCAGTGATCTGTAATAGAGAGGGGAATAACCTTAAGACAGGGGCTGCTTCTTTATTACTGAAGCATTCTTCTTTTATGGGAAGAATAAGTGGAGATGTTCTATTACTAGAAGTAGATGAATTAAGTGTACTACGCGTGATGGAAGATGTTACCCCTACTTGTATCGTGATCAATAATTTCTTCAGAGATCAATTAGATCGTGCGGGAGAGATGGAGAATATCGTTCGTAGAATGGAACTTTGTGTGAGGGACTATACAGGTAAGTTATTACTGAATGGGGATGATCCCTCTGTTGCAAGATTATCTTTAAGTGCTAATAAGGCAGATGTACATTACTTTGGCTTTGATGCGTATGAAGGTAGTGTGGAACAGTCTAAAGAGGCGAGTGAGGGAAGATTCTGTCCGATCTGTGCTAGTGAGTTAAAGTATGTGTATTATCAGTATTCTCATATTGGTAGATTCTATTGTGAGAAGGATGACTTTGGAAAGCACAGTATTGAATACAAAGGAACTGTAGTAGATGTAGATCAAGGAATCTATGAGGTCAATGGAGTTCCCTATCATTCTCCATATCGTGCTTTATATGCGTTCTATAATGAATTGGGTGCTATTGCAATGGCATTACAGTTAGGAGTATCAACTTCTATTATTCAAGAGAGTGTATCTTCATTTGCCATGAATAATGGTAGAATGGAGATCTATACACTGAAGAATGGTCATACATGTACCTTGAACTTAGCGAAGAATCCTACTGGTCAAAATGAGAGTATGAAGATCGTGGCTAGATATAGTGATCCTTGTGTAGTAGGGTTAGTGTTGAATGATCTAGATGCTGATGGACATGATGTGTCTTGGATCTATGATGCTCGTATGGAATTATTGTGTAAAGAGAATGTGAAGAGGATCTATACTTGTGGTACTCGTTATTTAGATATGGCCTTACGTATGCAATATGCTGGATATGAGGGAGAGATCATTCCTTTGAAGGATCTAGAGGAATTGCAGGTACGTTTAAATAGTGATGATGTAGAGTGTTTCGTAATAGCGAATTATACTTCACTACAACCTACTAGAAGAGTGTTGAAGGGAGGTAGTAAGTGATGAGACCTATTAGACTAGGATGGATGTATCCAGATATTATGGATCTATATGGAGATAGAGGAAATATCCAAGTATTTGAGAAGCGTTGTGAGTGGCGTGGGATCCCGTTAGAGGTAGTTAAGTGTTCGATCAATGATGTGGTAGATTTCTCAACTATCGATATTCTATTTATGGGTGGTGGAGCTGATCGTGAGCAAGGTGTTATGTATCAGGATCTGATCTCTCGTAAAGAGGATATAAAGAAGGCTATGGATGATGGTATGGTATGCTTATTGATCTGTGGGGGATATCAGTTGTTTGGTAAGTACTATGAGGACGCAGATGGTAAGCGTTTAGAGGGTCTTGGGATCTTTGAGTATTATACTGTGGCTGATGGTAGAACACGTTCTATTGGGAATATTGCAGTGGAGTGTGAGTGTGATGGAGAGACTATTCAAGTAGTTGGTTTCGAGAATCATGGTGGACAGACTTATGAGGTAAGTAAGCCATGGGGCAAGGTGTTATTTGGTCATGGAAATGAGAAGAATGGGTATGAGGGGTATTATGATGGAAAGACTCTAGGAACTTATATGCATGGTCCATTGCTACCTAAGAATCCCAAGATCGCAGATCATTTCATTAAGATGGCATTAGCTAGACAGGGCATTACGGAAGAGTTACAAGAGATAAATGATTCTTTATCTGATCAAGCTAGAGAATATATGTTACAAAGATTACTTAAGAAATAGTATAAGGCCCTATGGTATACCATAGGGTTTGTTTTATAAGAAGAGTTACTGTATAATACATGTAAAGGTGATAGAAGGGAGCTAACTTAATGAATATATTACTAGAATTATTTCTGATATTTGCTAAGATCTCTCTTTTCACATTCGGTGGTGGATATGCTATGATCGCAATGATCGAACATAATTGTGTAGAGAAGAAGAAATGGATCACACATGATGAATTGATGGATATCACAGTGATCGCTGAATCTACCCCAGGACCTATCGCGATTAATTGCGCAACATATACGGGATATAAGGTAGGAGGTCTAATAGGTTCTATTTCCTCAACATTGGGTATTGTATTACCTTCCTTTATTGTTATCTATCTAATATCCATGTTCTTAGATAATTTCTTAGAATTCACGATCATATCGAATGCATTTAAAGGGATCAAGATAGGGGGCGGAATATTGATCTTATCTGCTTCTATTACAATGATCCGAAAGATGAAGAAGGGAATAATGTCTAGAGTTATTATGATATGCTCTTGTATTAGTATGTTATGTATCAATATCTTAGCTTTAGATTTCTCGTCTATTAGTTTGATGTTGATCGCAGGAGTTATAAGTTTAGTTGTCTATATATTACAAATAGAAATGGTGAAGGTAGGTGTTACGAAATGATCTGTCTTGATCTATTCTTAGGTTTCTTAAAGGTGGGATGCTTTGCATATGGGGGTGCGTATGGTGCTATTCCATTGATCCGAGATGTTGTGTTGTCTTATGGTTGGTTAAGTGATGAGATGTTATCTTATATGATCGCAGTCAGTGAAAGTACCCCAGGTCCGATCATGGTCAATTTAGCAACTTATATTGGTAGTGATCAAGCTGGTCTAATGGGTGCTATCATAGCTACTTCAGCAGTAGTTCTTCCGTCATTTCTAGTCATTCTATTGATCACTATATCTTTGAAAACACTTTTGAAAGATCGATATATACAAGCTATATTACATGGTTTGAAACCTTGTGTGGTGGGGATCGTATTGGCTACTGGAATATATATGGTAGTGAATAATTGTTTGAATGTTAGTAATAGAGTAATGGATCTGAAGGCAATGACGATTACTAGTATTCTATTATGTTATATGGTAGTGTATAAATATATCTTTAAGAAGAAGTCATCCCCGATCGGGTTAATTGTCATTTCAGCAATAATGGGAATAGTTATCTATGGTGTATAGTAAGGAGGTAGAGATATGAAGCATATTATTATAAGTTTTCTAATAGCATTGATCATATTGTATGGTGCATTTAAATATGATCCTGTTATTCTTAATAAGGAAGAAATACCACAAGAGTATATTGAAGCTATAGAGAGTCAATCTGAGGGAGTGTATTCTAATAGACTTCCTTTACTACCACTATTTGTATATATAGATGGATATGTAGATGATAGAGTGTATTATACGATCCACTATTTCCCATATGGTAGTGTTGGCATGTCCTATAAGGAAGATGATGGGTATAATATTGAAAAGAATTTCTCACCTCTACAATGATCATTTATAGATGAAGAGATAAGAGTGGAACAAGTAGTAGAGTATCAAATGAAATGGTATAAAGGTATTATAGAGAATACGAAAAAGGCTGGAGCATTTGCTTCAGCCTTTGTGTATGCTTATTCACCAGTAGTTAACTTTCTTCTAATACGAGTAGATACGAATTCGATAATAATAACTAATAAGATCAGACCTGTTAAGAAAGCACCTACAATACCCCAACGACGAGAATTGATCGCTTGTGATAAAGCAGCACCAATACCACCAGCCCCAACGATACCAAGAACACTAGCGTCCTTTAAATTGATATCGAAACGATAGATCGTAGTAGAAATAAAACTAGCATATAATTGAGGTAATACCCCTACACGGATCTTCTCAAAGGTATTACAACCCGCTGCATCTAAAGACTCAATAATACCATTATCTAAATCTTCAATAGCAGTAATATACATCTTAGAGATCATACCAATAGAACATATACTCTGTGTAACAACACCACAGAAAGGACCAGGACCAGTTACACGGATCCAAATAAGGGCCCATACTAGGGATGGGATCGTACGGATCAATAGAATGAATGCACGTACTACGAATGCTACAGAACGACCTACGATATTCTCGGAAGCCAAGAAACTAACTGGAACAGCTAAGATCGCTCCAAATAGAGTACCTAGTATCGCAATAGAAATAGTTTGGAATAATAGATAAGGAACAGCTTCCTTACTTAAACTAAATAACATAGACTTATCAGGATGTGTAAGACCATATACCAAACCCCAAGCAACTTCAGTACCCTTAGTAGCTAATCCCTTAAATTCAATACCATTTGTTGACCAAACAATAGCAATGAACATGAAAGCTGCACTAAGAAGATATACCCACCATTTACGTGGACGTTTCTCAAACATTTCAATAACAGACATAAGCTTAACTCAACTTTCTTCTGAAATGAGTACTTATTTGGTCAATAACAAGTACTAGAACAAATAATGATAATAATACCATACCAAGTCCATTATAATCACGCCAACCAACACGCTCATTGATCAGAATACCAAGACCACCAGCTCCTACATACCCAAGAATAGAAGCAGCTCTGACATTCATCTCAAAGCAATACAAACAATGGCTTAAATAAGTAGGAAGGATCTGAGGCATACAAGCACTCCAGAAGGCTTCAAACTTATTACAACCCATAGATTCTAATGCTTCAAATGGACCAAGATCGATAGTTTCGATACTTTCAAATAACATCTTACCAACTACCCCAAACGTAAAGATCACGATCGCAGCAGTACCAGCAAAAGTACCAAGCCCAAAGATCAATGAGAAGGCACTAGCTAGGATCAATGTAGGAATAGTACGAATGACACCTAATAATAGACGAACGGCCATTAATGTTGGTTTATTCTTATTAATATTACTAGAAGCAATGATCGCGAAAGGTAATGCTAATAAACAACCAACACTAGAACCTAGAAATGACATCTTAACAGTATCTAGTAAAGGATCGATTACCTTGTCGAAATATTCTAGATCAGGTTTAAAGATCTTACCTAGAATCACGAAGAATTGATCGAATCTTTGAATGACTGTAAGAAGATTGAATTCAGTTAAATAAATAGCACAAATCACAACAACTAATAAAATACAACAGATCAGTGGTACACGAGACTTTGGACGATCAACACAGTGACCATTTGGCAATACAATATGTTCAGGTTTAAAGATCCTATCGAATAAAGGAGTTTTCTTTTTATTCATGATCTCACCTAAATATGATTCTCACTAGTAGGAATTGGCTTACCATTGTATACCAAATCTAGAACGTCTTGTGTAACAGCACTTGTAGGACCATCATATACGATCTCACCAGCACGAATACCGATCACGCGATCTGCATAATCTAAAGCAAGATCGACATGGTGGATATTTAATAGAATACTAATATTCATATCCTTATTGATCCTCTTGAAGTCACTCATAACAGCCTTAGCAGTAATAGGGTCTAATGCTGCTACTGGTTCATCGGCTAAGATGATAGAAGGATTTTGGTTTAGAGTTCTTGCTAGTGCTACACGTTGTTGTTGACCACCAGATAATTGGTCACAACGAGTATATGCCTTTTCTAAGATCCCTACCTTATCAAGAGCCTCTAATGCTTTGATCTTTTGTTCTTTCGTGTAGATCCCAAATAAAGTACGATACCAAGGCATATCTGGAACCATACTAGCTAATACATTGTTGATGACAGAAGATCTAGATACTAAGTTGAAAGATTGGAAGATCATCCCGATCTTACGTCTAAAACGTCTTAATTCTTTTCCTTTTAGAGTATTCACATCTACTCCATCGACTAAAACTTGCCCTGATGTAACATCATGCATACGATTAACAGTACGGATCAATGTAGACTTACCAGCACCAGAAAGACCGATGATCGCTACGAATTCACCTTGTTCAATACGTAAGTTAACATCTTTCAAGCCTTGTACTCCATTAGGATATACCTTACTGGCATTAATAAATTCAATCATACTAATTCTCCTTTGTGATTGTTTAAAAATGGAGTAGTTTGGATACGCAAACTACTCCATAAAACAAGTTAGTTGAAATTATTTAACTAGTTCTAATGCTGCACGAGCACCATCGTAGTCAGAGTCTTTTGCAACTACATATCCTGTATGAGAGTATACATCGAAGATTGCCTTACCTTCTTCAGTATTGATAACTGCGATAATAGCATTTTGAAGAGCAGTGATGAATTCTTCGTTGTAAACTTCTTCAACAGCCTTAGATACTGCTACAGTATCGTTATAGATACCATCAGTAACACCGATAACATTTAATTCTTCCCAGATAGAAACTTCACGACCAAGACCAGCCTTACCAGTTTCATCAGCTTCAGTTACAGGAATGTTCCAAGAAGCTTCGTAGTCATTACGTCCATCAGCATAACAAACGATGATGTCAACTTGTTCAGCAGCAGCTTGAGCAAATGCAGTACCATAACCAGAGTCAAGAAGAACTACGTTGCTTAGATCAGAGATCTTCTTGTCATAGTTTTCCATTAACCAAAGAGTTGGATAGATATAACCAGCAGAAGAAGAAGTCTTTTGAACTGCCCATGTAGCAGCATCTAATTCTTCCCAAGTTAATGCTTCACCATTGTTAACCTTTTCAGCTAAAGCCTTACCCTTTTCAGTTGGTGCAGCATAGATCAATGAACGATAGAAACCAACTTGTGGACCATCTTTTAAAGTCTTGTTTTCTTCGCCGTTCCAGTCAGCAGGATTTTCAGAGTCATTAGATAGACCATTACGAGTACAAGTTAAGATAACTTCTGTCTCATCGCTGTAAAGAGCGTAAGTACCACCAGGTAACCAACCTACATCTACAGTACCAGCAGCCATAGCTTCACCAGTAGCATCGTAGCTGTTACCAACTGTTACGTTGATCTCGTCTACAGTGTAACCTTCTTCAGCAAGAGCAGCTTGTAATAATTCAGGAAGGTTCTTAGTACCTGTGATAATTACGTCTGCGTCCTTTGAAGGAACGAATTGAAGCTCTAAGTCTTCGATGTGTTTGCTGTCAGTGTTAGTTCCACCGTTGTTAGTAGTTGAACAACCAACAAGCATTAAGAATGCAAGCATTACTGTTAATAACTTTTTCATTAATTTTCCCTCCATTATTCAGTAAACCTAGGGTCATTATAACACTTAAGAATCAAAGCATCAACTAACTTTACAAATTATTTACTAACCTTTATTTCATGAATGTTTTCAAACATAACTAAACAGTATGAAATGGTAATAATTTCCACTACAAAATCTGTCAAAATATTCTATATATTTTTTAAAATATTTCTTTTCTTTTTAGCTGTTTTTAGGTATAATAGTGGTAGATAGTGGTTCCTAGTGGGAGAAAGTGGGTGAGGATATGTTCATGGGTGAATTTCGACATTCTGTCGATGCTAAAGGACGTATCATTCTACCTGCTAAGATGCGTGAGGAATTAGGGGAATGTGTGATCGTGACAAGAGGTCTTGATGGTTGCTTGAATGTGTATACACAGGAGAGATGGCAAAAGATCTATGAGAAGTTGATGACACTTCCTACAACGAATCGTGATGCTCGTATGTATGTTCGTCTAACGACTTCTAAGGCAACTGAGTGTACGTTTGATTCTCATGGGCGTATCTTATTACCACAGAATTTGATCAAGGATGCTGCTATTGAAAAGGATGCTGTGATCGCTGGTGTGGGTGACCATGTTGAGATCTGGTGTGATAAGTTATGGGATGCTGTTCAAGAAGATGAATGTTATGAAGGAAATAGTTATGAGGAGATCGCTGAGAGATTAAGCGTGTTTGGTATCTAGTATGGAACATATTTCAATTATGCTTAAGGAAACAGTAGAGGGCTTAGCTCCTAGATCTGATGGTGTCTATGTAGATGGTACATTGGGTAGAGGGGGACATAGTTCTTACTTGTTATCCTTTATTAAAGAGGGTAAGTTATATGCTTTTGACCAAGATAGGCAAGCGATCATTGAATCAGATCAAAGATTAGCCAAGATCTCTGATCGCTATGAATTGATCCATGACAATTTCATCCATATCCCACAACAACTAAGAAGTCGTGGTATCTTTGAAGTAGATGGCATGATGTTCGACCTAGGAGTATCTTCTCCTCAATTCGATGATGGAGAAAGAGGGTTCTCTTATCACTATGACGCACGTTTAGACATGCGTATGAATCAAGAACAAGCATTAGATGCTTATTATGTAGTAAATAATTATTCTAAAGAAGATCTAATTAGAATATTCTATAAATACGGCGAAGAGAGTTTTGCTAAATCGATCGCCCAAAGGATCGAAGTACATCGACAACAAAAGCCGATCGAAACGACATTAGAGTTAGTAGATATCATTAAAGAAGGTATCCCTAAGAAATTCCATGCTGGAAAACACCCAGCTCGTAAAGTGTTCCAAGCTCTTCGCATAGAGGTCAATCATGAACTGGATGTCTTAGAACAAATGTTAGAAGAATGCTTGGATATGTTAGCGGTAGGAGGAAGAATGAGTGTGATCACATTCCATTCTCTAGAAGATCGTATGGTCAAGGAAAGTTTCGCTAGACGTACGACACCCCCTAAATTACCAAAGAATGTTCCATTACTTGCCAAGGATATGGAATGTAACTATCGCTTAGTAAATCGTAAAGTGATCGTAGCAGATGAGGAAGAACTAGAAGCCAATCCTCGTTCTCGTAGTGCTAAGCTACGTATCATTGAACGTATCAAATAGAAAGGATGTTAAGCTTATGACCCGAATTATTAAAAAAGCACGTAGAATCAAGATCTTAAACTTAGCCTTTACTACTTTTGTTGTATTTGGGTTGAGCTTTATCGCATCTTCTACTTTACTACGTTCTTATAACGTATCTTTAAGTGCACGCCAATCTTCCCTAGAAACACAGATCCGTACACTTAGTAAAGAAAAAGAAACACTACAATTAGAGATCAGTGAATTAAGTTCCTGGAATCGTGTTACGGCGATCGTAGCTGAAGAAGATCTTGCTTATAACCAAGCAAACGTAGTAACGATCGGTGATAAACATGCGCAAGAGTAATAAGACAGTAGGAGTCATCTTCTTCACTTTCTTCATTATCTTCTGCGTGATCGTAGGAAACGTCTTCCTAGTGAGTATTGTAGGTATCCATATCAATAGTGGAGTAGATATCTCTAACTACAGTAATAACATCACAACATATAAACAAACCCTTCAAGCACGTAGGGGTTTTATTTATGATACGAATAAAGAAATAATCGCTCAAGATACTACTACCTATAATATATACGCAGTCATTGATGAGAATCGTCAGGCACTTCCTGGTACGATCGCTTATGTAGCAGATAAAGAGACTACAGCTGCTGCATTAGCCCCATTACTTTCTATGAGTGAGGCAGAGTGTCTAGCGTATCTAACAAGTAACCCAGATGCATATCAAGTAGAGTTTGGTAGTAAGGGGAGAAACTTATCTCAACTTACGAAAGATCGTATCGATGAATTAAATCTACCTGGTATCGAGTTTACTGAAAATTCTGGTCGTATTTATCCAAGTGGTACTTTCGCATCTCATTTAGTAGGTTTTGCCCAATATGATGCAGGGAAAGGAAAAGTCACTGGTCGTACAGGGATCGAACTAGCGTATAATGAATACTTGACTGGTACAAATGGATATATTGAATACCAGACGAATAATGAAGGTATCAAGTTACCTGGTACGCAAGTGATCTCTCAAGCCTCAGAGAATGGGAATGATATCTATCTAACGATCGATTCTAATATCCAGTCTTATTTAGAAAATGGTCTTAATGAAACAATGACATCTTTCGAATGTGAGCAAGCATGGGGCGTTATCATGGAAGTGAAAACAGGTAGGATCTTAGCCTATGCGGCATACCCTACCTATGACTTAAATAAGAAAGATATCGTAAGTTATGTAGACGTACCGATCGGCTATGCCTTCGAACCAGGTTCTACTATGAAACCATTCCTGATCGCTGCAGCTATCGATACTGGTGTATATAAAGGAAATACTGCCTTTAAATCAGGGCTATATCATGCTGCCTTAAAGAATGGGACATTTACTAGATTAAATACTAAGGGTGGTAGTGGCTATGTAGGTACTATCCAAGACTTCAACCAAGGTAAGGGTTGGGGTACTATTACATATGATGAAGCATTGATCAGGTCTTCTAATACAGGTATGGTAGACTTATTCGTTACCCAGAATATGTCTGCTACATGGCGTGATTACTTAACAAAGTTTGGATTCTTACAAAGTATAAACTTCGATGTTCCTGGAGAAGTCAATGGTTCTATCAACTATGACTATGGAATCGAGAAGTTGACTACTACTTTCGGACAAGGTATTTCGATCAATACGATCCAGTTACTACAAGCCTATACAGCATTATTTAATGGGGGTCAAATGGTCAAACCATATGTGATCAGTGAGATCAGAGATTCTTATGATGATTCTATTCTATATCAAGCCAAGACTGAGGTATTAGGATATCCGATCAGTGAGAGTACTGCTGATCGTGTATTAGATCTGATGACTGAAGTTATTGAGAATAGTGAGTATGGGTCTGGTAGATTCTATAAGATCCCAGAGGTAGAGATGGCTGGTAAGACGGGTACTGCGGAGATCAGTGGTGATGGTTCGTATATCGAGGGAGAGGGTCAGAACCTTTATTCGATCGTGGCAGCTGCTCCTGCGGATGATCCAGAAGTCATGATCTTCTATGCAATCAAGCAACCGAGTACTAAGAGTGTCCATGACAATACAACGATCTTTAAACAGATCTTTAGAAGTACACTTCAATATCTAGGGATCCATGATCAAAATGAATATGATAGTAATACGAAAGATGAAGTAGCGATCTATCAAGAATATATGATCGATAACTATACGAATACTCTTACAGAAGTAGCTTATGAAGAGTTAAGTGAACAGGGCTATGAGGTAGTAGTGATAGGTGAGGGGAATGATGTGATCTCTCAATATCCTGCTGGTAATACAAATGTATTCACGTCACAAAGGGTGTTCTTATATACAGGGAATTCTAAGATAGAGATGCCTGATATGACTGGATGGAGTCGTAAGGATGCGATCGCTTTCTGGTCACTAACGAATATTGCTTTATCATCTAGTGGAGAGGGATATGTGATCGAACAGAATATTCCTGCTGGGGAGATCATTGATGAGAATGATACGATACAGTTGTTGTTCTCATTATCTGAAAAGAATGAAGAGATAGAATAGAGGGTATAGTGAAAGCTATACTCTTTATTAATATATAGAGATTATATAGTAACTATGATATAATACATAATAATTGAAAGAAGGGATCCTATGCGTAAGATCATTCTAGTATTACTACTAGTATTCTCATTTGTAGCCTGTAGTAACACAGAACAACAACAAGAACAACAAACCACAGATAAATTCAAAATAGAAGGTAGTGTCTATATAGCCAACATCAAGATCAATCCTCATGTCGAGATCTATCTAGATAGTGAGGGTGTCACATTAGAAGTAGTACCTTTAAATGAGGATGGCAATGTGATCCTAGAGGGATTAGAGTTGATCGGGCAAGAGTATTCTACGGCTCTACGTCAAGTAATAGATTCTGCCTATGAGAAGGAATTCTTACAAGAGGGAAATGATGTAGTACTTACCCCTTATACCAAGGGAGATGCTCCTGTAGATGTATATAATGATACTTATCTACATGTCATGGAGGAGTTCATGAATAATACTGGGATCCATGTGAATGTTGAAATGGAAGGTATCATAGTCCAACAAGGAGAAACACAAATAGTAGTAGGAAATGAAGATCCTGTGATCGATGATCATGTAGTCGCTACCCATGATAATGGAAAGCCTGCTCAAACTAGAGAAGAAGATTCTAATGGAACTATTATAGTCAAAGACTTCGATGATACTGGTAAAGTACTAAGAGAAGAACTTCAATTCCAAAGTGGAGAAGTGATCATTACGGAAGAAGATTCTCGTGGACTAAAGGTAGAATCCCACTATGATAGCCAAGGAGATCTAGAATCACAAGTAGTATTCTCTACACATCCCGATGGAAGTATCCAACAAGATCATTATGATAGAGAGGGTATCTTAGCAGTTACAGTGATGATCGATCCTAGTGGTAATGAGACTATCATTGAACATACCCAACAATCACAACACAATGAACCAAATACAGAGAATGAAGAGATAGAACAAAATACATCTTCTCATGAACCATCTATCGTATATGGTCAAGTATATACCACATATAACGGAGATATACGTATTGAAACGATCTATAATGCCGATGGTACAACTGTTAGAACAGAACATTA
>SVBO01000035.1 GCA_015058845.1 Erysipelotrichaceae bacterium | reverse complement strand
ATCATTCCCATCAAAACACATCACAGCACTAGTACCCTCTACAATCCACTCTTCACTATCATATTTCTTACCCTCGATCTCACGAGAACCTCTTACTAGATCACCCATATCTACATCATCCTCTTCGATCACAGATGTACCAGCCATAGCTGCTTGCTCCATAGCATTAGACATCTTGATCACCATCTTACTAGTATGATCGACAACATACATATCCTCACCATCTACGATCGTAACTCCCGTACTCATACCATTCATTTTACTCTCAGAATACATCTTATCTCCATCCGTAGCAGAGATCACATTCATTACGATCCCTTCCATCTCCATCTCATATTCCATGTACATCTTACCACCTGTAAATTGACTATAGAACTTACCTGTCTTAGTACCTAGAAATGTGTTCATATCTACTACATCTACTGGATCATTCTGATCTTTTACTTCTGTGATGTTGGGGTCATCATTGTTATTATTTGGATCAGTATCATTGTCTTTATTTCCACATCCTGTTAATGCTACTACCATTACTACTGCAAGTAATACTGCTAATAATTTCTTCATTATATTTCCTCCTTAATATCCTATAGTAACGATTCCGAAATTAAGATTCGTCTTTGTTTCACTATTCCATGGGGAAGTCATATACCCACTGCTTTTAGAAGTAGTAGTCGTTTGAGAAGCTCCGATAGGTCCCCATGAACCACCTATCGTATCTTCTTTGATCTTCGTTACATCTTTCAATCTACCAAAACAATCATATGTATACGTAGTTCCTTCTCCCTTAGTACGATCGAACATTGGAATATTACCGATCGGATTGATCTTTCCTAATAAGAACTCTTTACCACTCGCTGCTTGTAGAATATCTTTGATATCATTGACCGTAGAAGCTAGTTCTCCTAATCCTTCTGGTAATACAGATGTTCTAGTGATGATCGTTTCAGAGAATTCACCTGTATAGTAATCATATTCTTTAATGATCTCATTGCCAAAGGCTCCATATCCATACATGAACTTATTTCCATGCATGCCAAACGTAACTTGTACTGGACTTAATGGTGGGATCGTAATGACGATATCTTGTAATGGTGTTTCTTTTTCTTGACCGAAGTTTTGTAATTGACCATTCTCTGTTTTATTTGCTAAGATCCGAGCATCATTACGTTTCGCTCTCTGATACTCTTCCTCTTGTAAGGCCTGCCCTAATTTCTTTCTATAATAATTCGCCATCTCTAAATTCTCATCACCTGTAGAGATCCCAAGTGGATACGCATGATATAATGATTGACATAGGCTTCTCGATTGATCGTCGCTATTAATCGCTTACCATACATGTCACGTACATACTCATTTTCTACATACCCTAACATCGCATTCATCTTTAACCAATACTCTTCTAGTAAAGGACGCATAGACTCTTCATACATCGCTTTACGACGCATAGCATAAGATACTACTGCTTGATCACAAGGAGCAACTTGACTTTGATAGTAATTGACCATTAATTGATACTCCTCAGGTGTATCTGCTAGATAATCGATCTGATCCCAAGTACCCATTTCAGCACGATATATAGTATTCCAATTATCAATGAAGATCTTATGTAGTGTATCGTCCACATCATATCGAATATTAGCTAATGTATATTCCTCATGCTCTTGATCTACTCCACGTTCTCCTGTTTCTTTAAAAGAGATACCTCTATATAATGTTTCATATGTTTTAAAGATCTGGTATTCATAATAGGTTTGCAAGAATGCTAAACACCAAGCCTGTTTTTCTTCCATCTCAGCATTTCCTACAGTATACCCCTCGATCTCATCTAGTACTAATTTGATCTCATTATTCACAACTTCTGCTGCGATCTCCCAACTATTTGGTCCTAGTACAGCATCATTTGGATCAGCTGGATATGGCAGAGAGATCTGGTTAGATAGAATATCTTGACCATTAGAAGTCACCCCCGCTGTAGCTGCTTCAAAAAGTAATTCGATATGATAGTCAGTCAGTACCATCTCACCTAACTCCATATCGATGAAGTTATCGATACCCGCTATCGCTCTATCATAATTATAAGAAGAAGTCATATTAGCTTTAGTACGTACTTGTTTATACAGTTCACGTAACAGATCACTTGTCGTTTCTGTATAAGTATTACGCATAGATTTGAATAAAGTTTCGATCGCTAACATGTCATCTCCATTCTCTAGATGAACACATGTCATGACTAGATAAGCTAACCCATAATTAGGTTCTACTTGGATCGCTCTTTCGGCTAGTTCCATAGCTTTTAAAAGATCTCCTAATTCATATTCAGTATGTGCTAGATTCGTTAGGATGATCGGATTATTACCATCAATTTCTAAAGCTTTCTCATACCAACGTTTGGCTTCCTCGTATTGCCCCATATCTTGTTGTAAAGAGGCATAGTTATTGATCAAGTAAGAGTTTGGATATAATAGAGTAGCGGCTTGTGCCATGTTCACGAATTCATGATCGAATTGTTTGGCTGGCATAGCAAGTGCCATATAGTCTCCTACTTCTAATAGATAGTCTGTTTGTTGTTCTTTATTTAAATGTAACAATTCACTTTCGAAATATTCTACCCACCAAAGTACACTACCTGAAGTCGCTGTATAAGCTACTTCTTTGACTGTAATATGTGCAGTACTTTGGGTATTCTTACCCATTATATGGAGCAATGTTTCGCCAGCTTTGGATCCTTGGAATAGGATAGTATTTCCTTCACTACTTACTTCTAAGATCTCATGATCTTCTACCGTGAAAGTGACATCTCCTTCCTCTTCGAAAGGTGTCCAAGTAGTTTCTTGTCCTACAGTGATCGTGAAGTAAGTATCGATCGTATCTAGATCGGTAGTATTCTTTGGATCATTTCCACAGGCTACGAGAGATATGATCAAAGTGAGCGTAGAGAGTAGTTTAATAAACTTATGCATACTCATATCCTCCTTACTTAACAAGAAAGGCAGTCAGCGGTATCGCCGACCGCCTATGGGGGTGGTGTCTTATTTCTTGAATAATCCTTTTAAAGCACCTAGACCTTCTTTTAGATCATCTAGATCTAACTGCTGTTTCTTAGGCTCTTCTTTCACATAGTAGAAGCCACCTGTAGGTTCTCCTACAGAGAAGTAGATATTTGGACAATCTGGATCACCATCGAAGCAATGCTCAGTATTTACATGGTAACAAGTATTATCTACCATCTTATATAAATGCTCTACATTAGGATATTGACCAGCTGTCGTAAATCCATTCTCTTGTAACAAGATACGATATTGTTTCACAGCATTTTGAGCTGCTATACTATTGCCTTCAAATTGTGCTACGAATCTGAATTGATCGATATCATATTGCTCGATATCATAATCCTTACCACCACAAGTCCACTTAGGATAATTTGCTAATAGTGTATCCCACTTCACCATTACAGCATCATCCTTAGCCTTAGCTGCTTCCTCCTCTTGTACTGCTGCTGGTAACTTAGTACCACAATCCGCACAGAACTTAGTACCAATATCATTTTGTTTACCACAAGCTGGACATACAGCTCCAGCAGCTAATGTCTCTTCAGGTAACTTAGTACCACAAGCTGGACAGAATTTCTTATCTACATCGGATGGTTTACCACAATTTGGACAGATCTTGTAGTTCTTACTCATTTCAGTAGCATAACTTGTAGCTGCTTTCTCTAAGTCTGCAAAAGCACTTTCTAATCCACCAAAGACACTCTTTACTCTTGCTTCTTTAGCTGCTTGCTCAGCTGCTTCTGCTACTTCTCTTTTCTCTACTTCTTGCTCGATACGAGCTGCTGCTTTATTTGCTAATTCTGTTGCCTTAGGTTCGATCGCAGTTGTGATCGCTTCTCCTACCGCTTTACCAATACCATCGCTGATACCTTGTTTGATCGCTCTTTTTAAGAAACTCATATTAAACCTCCATCTTTTGTCCACAGTTTGGACAGAACTTTACATTTGCTTCAACGCTTTTATAACAACTTGGACATTTATTAGTAACAGGTGTTTCCTCCACCATTTCTTTGCATACCACAGGCTCTTCTACTACAACTTCAGGCACTTCATTTTGTGGTACCATATCTCCTTCTATATCTACTGCTTCCTCTACTACTTCCTCTTTGACGTGTTTAGTAGTTTTGACCTTCTCGATCTCTGCTTTCGCATTTTCGATCGCTTCTGTATAGGCTTTAGCATTACGAGCTGTTTCGATAATATCTACATGAAGTTCTTCTCCCTTTAAGAATAGATCATAGTAGAATTCTCCGATCTTCAAGATCTCCTTATCAAATGCCAACTTAGAAGTAGTGATCTGTCCATTTAGCTTCGTGATCTCGATCACATCTCCTGTTTTTTCTTCGATGTTCTTTGCTAACTTATTGATCTTTTCTAGAAATGCCATATATTATTCCTCCTTATTATTTATTTTGTGACCACATTGTGGACAATAGATTGTAGTATCTGATACGATCGTTTCACATTTTGAACAATACAAATGTTTTTCTTTATACTTTTGATATAAACTATCATTTGGTAACTTTTTACCACATTCTCGGCAGAAGAGGTATTTTGCTTTGGTTATTTTGCCACAATGTGTACATACCTTTGATTCTTTCATTGATTCAAGACCAAATCCATAATAGTGCATACTTTCTAGTCTTGTAACATAATCATTCTCTCTCATTATTTCCACACCTCCCTGTATCTGAGTCGGGTGCCACATTCACTACAGAAGGTAGTATTCATGGGGATCTTGACTCCACATTGTGAACAATAACGAGGATTTTCTTCCCAAGGGACACAATCCACACATTCACAAACATCAGGGTTATACATCACATCACTGACCCATCTACCACATTTATGACAATGATTGAAGTAGTTCTTACCTTCTTCCCAAGCCAGTAAAACTTCTTCTTCTAAAGTATTACCATTCACTGGTTGGGTAGTGTGGAGTACTGCATTGGAGAGTGCACAGATAAATTGGTAACTATTTCCATTTCCTCTTCGCAAGATCTTGTAGTTTGCTGTTTTGATCGGAATATCCACCATATAAATACCTCCTTTCTTTTTACTTAATGAATTGACCGAGTCAATATAACGGTGCTATACTATACTTAAGAAATCAGGGCGGTTTCTGTGTTCGTTGGCGCGGTACAGAAACTATTGTCAGTACCCCTAAGATCTATCATACGATAAGCAGGTCTTATACTGTCTTTGGTCTGCTTTCACTTAAAATTATATGGATCTTTCTATTTTTGTCCCCACCCAAAATATTTAAATAGGTGGGAGAAAATGCGAAAAAGTAAGAAAAATATTTTCAAGACCGTTAAATAGTGGTGACAAGTGTAGAAAGTGTGAAGATGGGAGGTATTATCATGAGAAGAGTTTTACAATGTATTTTAAGTGTTGGAGTTATGCTTATTGCATTATGTGGTTGTAGCAATAAGTCTTTATTAGATCCGAAAGATCCTGTTACTTTGACTATGTGGCATAATTATGGGGGAGATATGCAAGCCACTATGGATATCTTGATCGATGAGTTCAATAGTACGATTGGGAAAGAACAAGGGATCGTGATCAATGTTACGACTATCTCTTCTAGTGCAGAATTGAATAAGAGTCTAGATATGATCGCTAATGGAGATCCTGGTGCACCAGAAATGCCAGATATCTTTACGGGGTATCCGAAAGAGGCTATCAAGTTTCAAGAAAAAGGTATGTTAGTAGATCTAGATGATTACTTTACAAAAGAGGAACTAGAACTATATGTAGAATCATTTGTAGAAGAGGGACGTATTGCAGATGGAGGTTTATACGTATTTCCTATTGCTAAGTCAACAGAAGTATTATATGTAAATCAAACATTATTTGATCGTTTCGTGACTGCTACAGGAGCAGATCCAGCTTTATTAGAAACATTTGAAGGAATAGCACAACTTTCTTTAATGTATTATAACTATAGTGGTGGTAAGCAATTCTATGCAGCAGATTCTTGGTTCAACTTTTCAGAAGTTGGCATGGCGCAATTAAATGATTCTATCTTTGATGGAGAGGCTTTATCTTTAGAGGGAGAGAATTACGAGTATATCTTCAATACGATCTATACACCAGCTGTAGAAGGTGGTGTGATCATCTATGATGGGTATTCATCAGATCTGTCTAAGACAGGAGATCTAGTTTGTTCTACTGGTTCATCAGCAGGTATTTTATTCTATGGTGATACGATCACATATAATGACGGAACTGTAGAGAATGTTGAGTATAATATTCTATCTTATCCTACTTTTGAGAATGGTTCTAACGTGGCTCTTCAACGTGGGGGAGGTCTGATGGTCTCTAAGAGCGATGAAAAGAGCGAATATGCTGCTTCAGTATTCGTAAAGTGGATCACCGCATCTACACAGAATATGAAGTTCATCGAGAAGACAGGGTATCTACCAGTTACGAAAAAAGCTTTTGAAGAAGATATGATAGATCATTTAGAGAATTTAGAGGATGTTCGTATTAAGAAGATGCTGACATCTGTATTAGCTATGTATGAAGAGTACAGTTTCTTTACTGCTCCTAATTATAGTAGTTTTGACGATGATAGTGATGAATATGAAGAGCATTTTAAGAGTGTATTGAGTGATGCTCGTTATGAGTATCTAGCAGGAAAAGAGGTTTCATTTGCTGATGTTCTTTCAAATATGCGCAGAAAATAAGTTCATTTGAAAGGGGGGAGTCAAATGCTGAAACGAGCACTTGAGCTTTGGAAAAGAGAAAAGGATCAGAAAGGTACAACTTTGCATCGTAGATTGATCGTATTCTTTATTCTAATTTCAGTTTCCTTGATCCTTTGTTTTACGTTATTATTAATGATCTTTGGAATCACAGGCAAAGCCGAGAAAGAAGTAAATAATCATTTAGATACAGAATTAGCGAATATCTCTCAAACGATCCATGATGACTTTGGAAGGATCTCCCTTGGGGGAATAGCGATCGCAGAAGAACTAGCACATCAAAGCGATATTTTCTTTGAAGATCATGATATTACAGCTGCTGAATTACAAGAGCACCGTGAATTGATCGTACCATTATTAGAAAAGCATATCCATACCCTTCTCAATACAATAAATAATCGTATTTGTGGGGGAACTTTCGTGATCTTAGATGCTTCTGTTAATACGTGGGATCTTGAAAATTCGAAAGCAGGTATCTTTCTAAAGAAGACACAGCCAACAGCTACAGATACGATCGGTGTCGATGTTCATTATTTGCGTGGACCCGCTCAGATCGCTAGAGATCATGAAATCATGCTATTAGGACAGTGGAAGATGGAATATGATATCGAAGGACAAGAATTCTTTCAGAAAGTGATCGATACAGCCAATGAGAATCCAGATCTTTCTTTATCGAGATTATATTACTGGAGCGAAAGAGAGACACTGAAAGGTAATAGTGAAGCAGGTTTCTTGTTATGTCTGCCTCTACGTAGTAAAGATGGTACTGTATTTGGGATCTGTGGGGTAGAAGTAAGTGATCGTTTATTTAAATTGCTGTATTCACCTAAAGGTGGGACATATAAGAATATCTTTACGCTGATGTCTACATCACAAGAAGATGTGGTATATTCTTCTAAAGGATTGATCGCTGGTAATCATTATCTAACAGGAAATCGTTGGAGCATCGATCTGGCATATGAACGTGAAGATGTATTTGAGTATTATACTTCTAAAGAGGAAGAGTATGGTGGGAAGAGCACATCTGTTAAGTTATATCCAAATGGGTCTCCTTATGAAGATGAAGAGTGGACAGTAGCAGTCTTGATCCCAAAGGATCTATTGGAAGAAGCATGTAAGGGAAATGTATCATACTTCATAATGACGATCATGATCCTATTAGTAGCTAGTATCGTTGCATCGATCTTTGTTAGTAAACGCTATCTACATCCTGTGACCCAAGCATTACAATCGATCCGCGATACATCTGGGGAACGTAAGAATGTACCATATATGGAGATCAACGACCTATTCGATTTCCTTGAAGAGAAGGATAGAGAACATGAGGAAGAATTACGACAAAGAGAGCAACATCATGAATATATGAAGAATGAATACGAGAAAGCACAATTAGAATTATCACGTCTTGCTTATTCTCGTAAGAGTGAGATCGATCCAGATCTATATCAACAATTCTTAGATCATTTATTTACACTGACACCAACAGAGAGAGAAGTATTTAATTTATATGTTTCTGGTAAGCATGCTAAGGAGATCATGGAGATCTTGTGTATTAAGGAAAATACTTTGAAATATCATAATCGTAATATCTATGGTAAGTTAGGTGTAACTTCTCGAAAGGAACTATTACGATATGCTGCATTGATGCAACAGGATAGTAAAGGAGGAAAGTATAGATGACTATTGCTAAAAGATTGAATCAAATCATTCGTGAGCAGAATATCTCGAAAACAGAATTTGCGAAACGTATAGGGATCTCATGTAATTATCTATATATCCTTACTGGGAATAGTAGAGCTCAAACAAATAAGAATAAAACGATCTCGAATACATTGGCTAAGGTGATAGCTTTAGAATTTGGGTACGATCCTAAATGGATCTTATATGGAGATGAGGGAGAGAAATGAGGAAGAAACTTTCTACTTTGTTATTGGTCTTATCACTACTAACAGCAGGACTTTCTGCTTATAAACTTTATGAAGCATATATAGGCTATCAACAAGCAAGTGAGATCTTGAAAGAAGTACACCAACACATTACAACAACTGTAATAGAACTACCAAAAGAAGATCCAGTAGCAGAAAAACCACAAGAAGAAATAGTGGGAATAAACTTTACAGCACTAAAAGATATCAATGAAGATATTTTCGCATGGATCGAAGTACCAAATACGAATATATCTTATCCAATACTTCAATCCTATAATAACGATTATTATCTAAATAGACTCATGAACCGTAAATGGAACCCCTCTGGTAGTATCTATCTAGACTATCGTAATTCACAAGACTTCAATGATATACATAGTATCATCTATGGACACCATATGAAGAATGGAACGATGTTTGCAGCGTTGATAGGATATAAAAAGCAAGAGTTCTATGATCAAAATCCATACTTCTATCTCATTACTCCTACTACTAAGTATACAGTTAGTATCTTCTCTGCTTATAGCTTGATGCCAACAGAAGATGCCTGGAAGAGAAGTTTTGAAAGTGATACTGAGTTTGAGAATTGGATAGCAGACACAGTAAAGGATTCATTATTTATTCCTAACAGTATTCCTACGAGCAAGGATCGTATCGTTACACTGTCAACTTGTGATTATAATTATGATGATGAGCGTTTCATTGTAGTGGGATATATTATTGATGAAAAGACACTCTCTTAAAGAGGGTGTCATATTTATATAAAGACACATAGGTATAGATATGGTATAATACAAACGGCAATGTGTTATATATCAAATGTATTTTTGAAGGGAGTATATATATGAAGATCGCAAGTAGTGTATTCAAGACTAAAGCAACTATTGCAGAGAATTTAGTTGTTATGAAGGAACAAATGATAGAGGCAAAGAAGAATGGAGCTGATATGATCTTATTCTCTGAATGTCAATTAAGTGGATTTAGAGTAGGAGAGAATGTGATCCATGATCGCAAATTGGCTAGAAGTATCAAGGATAAAGAGATCCAGGAAATATGTGCTCTAGCAAAGGAATTAAAACTAGCAGTAGGACTTGGATTCTTAGAGCTTCATGATGGAGGCTTCTATGATTCTTATGCTATTATTGAGAAGAAAGGTACGATCCGTGAAGTATATCGAAGATTAACAAAGACATGGCATGAAGATGTTCGTGGGAATATGTATTGTGAAGGAGAAAGTATCTATTCTTTGGTATTTGATGGAGTATGTTTCAGTATTCTATTATGTGGAGACTTATATGACGATATCGCATGTGCAATGGTAAATGCTACGGATTGTGATATTTGCTTTATTCCTATGGCTAGATCATTAGGAAAGAAGGCTACACAAGAGGCATGGGAAAAAGAAGAGAAAGAGTATATTAAGCAGATGGCTAAGTTGAATACGAATGTTCTTCTAGTAAACCAATATATGGAAGAGGGAGAATATTTTGGTGGAGTGAGTGCTATTTGTTTAGATGGTACTGTGGAGAGTCGTTTGGATATTTATACTGAGGGGATCCATTATTTAGAATTCTAATAGAATATAGGAGGATGTTGTATGATACAGATCAAACATCTGGTGAAGGAGTATGGCAAGGTAGTGGCGGTAGATGATATCTCATTTACTGCAGAGGATGGACGAATTACTGTGTTATTAGGGCCTAACGGAGCTGGGAAATCAACGGCTATTAAGAGTATTGCAGGGTTATTGAATCATGAAGGAGATATCTTTATTAATGGGGATATCAATACTACATTAACTGCCAAGAAGAACTTTGGATATATTCCAGAAGTACCTGTACTCTATGATACCCTAACAGTAGAGGAACATATCCACTTTATAGGGAAAGCCTATAGAGTAGAGAATTATATGGAATATGCAGATGAATTACTAACGAAGTTTAACTTAAACGATAAGCGAAAGACACCTGCTAAGAATCTTAGTAAAGGTATGACACAGAAGTTATCTATGATCATGGCACTTGTGATCAAGCCTAAGGCATTATTGATCGATGAACCTATGATCGGACTAGATCCACAAGCGATCGAAGAGGTATTAGAATTATTAGTAGAACTTAAGAGAAGTGGTATGAGTATCTTGATCAGTACGCATATCATTGATGTGATCAGTGAGATCTGGGATGATGCGTATATTATGAATAAGGGGAAGTTAGTTCGTAAGGTTACTAGAGAGTCTTTGCAAGAAGAGGAAACATTGAAGGATATTTTCTTTGCTTGTGTGGGGGAATAGTATGGGTGGCTTAGGATATTTGTTCTTTACGAAGATCAAAGCAATGATCCGTAATATCTTCTCTAGTCCCTTATCTGGGATATTTACTTTCTTAGGGGTATTAGTATTTGGACTTACGTTCGTACTCACTATGATCATGCAAGAGGATCTAAGTGCTATGGGACTGGGTGTGAGTATTACGAGTATGCATATGTTAGTCACGACTTATATAGGAGTGATCTTCTTCTTTATGGGAGTCATGGTGTTACAGAAGCATACGGCACTGATGTTTAAGGCCGATGCCTTCTACCTATTATCAGGACCCTTTACACATCGTATGATCCTGAGATATATCAATATAGAGAATATCAAAGGAGCTGTATTATATGGCTTATTTGCCACATGGTATCTAGCATGTCTAGGAAGTACGGTAGCTGGACTTACATTAGAATTCCTAGTATTAATATTCATTCAGACCTTGATCATGTTATATGTGATCATCTCATTGATCTCCTATTTCTACTTACTAGAGATCACAGATCCTAGAGTCAAGAAGATCAAGATCGCTGTATTCATCACAGTGATCCTATATATCGCAGCATTATTTGCTAAGAGTTATCTAACCTCTCCTAATGATATCTTATATGCAGTACAACTATTCTTATCCGATCCCTTATTCTACTGTATACCATTATTTGGCTTTGCTAAGTTTGGTTTGATGGGATATTTAGAAGGTAGTATACTAGCATACATCATTTCCTTTGTATTAAATACGATGCTAGCAATCATACTAGTGTATCTGATCGAACATGTGAAGGGGGATTTCTCTGAGGCAATGTTTGCTGATGCCCAGTGGATCGATGATGTTCGAAAGCGTGCTAAGCAAGGTAAGACTAGAAGAGATCTAGAGGCTAAGGTGTATGAGGTCAAGGATGTGAAGATGCATAGTGGGGCTAGGGCTATCGCATCTAAGTTGATGTTAGAGTTACGTAAGACACGAAGTTTTATTCGAAAACAAGAAGCAGGTCTTATGTTGTTCTATCTAGCGATCGCATACTTCATTGGAATGGACTTTACGTTCTTCCAGTATTATATTCTGATCATTTTGATGGGGTCTGCGAGTAGTGATTATATCATCATGGAATTAAAGAAACCTTATATTTATCTGATCCCTGATAGTGCAGGAAAGAAGATGCTGTATCTTCTACAACCATTGGCTATGAAGATGGTGATCATTGTATTCTTTGGACTTACTTGTGGTTTCATTGTCTTTAGACCTTCTTTGTTTAGCTATGTGAGTGCTTTATTCAGTATTACTAGTTATGGGATCATGTTTACGGCAGGTAGTATTTGGAGCATTCGTTTGATGAAGTCTGGAAATAATGGAATGGCGGAACATTTGATCAAGATGTTGATCATTTTAATAGCTTGTATTCCTACGATCATAGCGACTGTAGCTGTAGTGATCTACTATGGGGGAAATGTGAGTAATGAGATATTGATGGGAATCATTAGTGCTGTGAGTGTTGTTTGTAATATGTTGACGGGATTAGTATTGATCTATGTGGCTCGTTCTATTTTGAATGGGGCTGAAGTAATGTCTGAGTAAGGGGTACGGGAGTATCCCTTTTTGAATGAGCATGTTATTTGTATTACTGGTAGGGGTAAGGTATACTGAAGTAAAGAAGAGGTACTAAGAGGTATCTTTCAAGGAGATAAATATATGCGTAAGAAAGTTATGATCATTGTAGGATCTTTACGAGAAAGATCATTCAATAAACAGTTAGCACAAGTAATAGCAAAGGAATTAGAACATGAGGTAGAAGTAGAGATATTAGAATATTCGAATATTCCGTATATGAACCAAGACATTGAGTTTCCAGCTCCTCTTGTGATCCAAGCATTACGAGAAAAGATGGAGAAGGTAGATGGGTACTACATCATTACTCCTGAGTATAATGGAAGTTATCCAGGGCTATTAAAGAATCTATTAGACTGGATGTCACGTACCATTAAACCAAATGATTTCGAGCATGGTTCCCCAGTAACCAATAGAAAGGTAGCGATTGCAGGAGCAGGTGGTAGGGCAGCTGCTATCGGAGCTCGTGAGAAGTTAGATGAATTATTACGATTCATGGGAATGGATGTTATGGAGCAACAATTAGGGCTCGCTTTATCAGGGGAGTCCTTCATGAAAGATGAGATGATCTTGAGTTATGAAGATCAAGGTAAGATCAAGGAGCATGTGAGAGCGTATCTAAGTTTTCTAGGTAATATGTAAATATTACCTTTTTTGTATTTCGAAATTAGTTTATAATACTATATATAAAGTATTGTGATAATAAGAAGTAGGAGGAATATGATATGACTTTATTAGAGAGATTTCTGAAGTATGTACAGATCGATAGTACGAGTGATCATGATAGTGTGAGTGCTCCTAGTACAGAGATCCAATGGAATATTGCTAGAGTACTAGAAGAAGAAATGAATGAGATGGGCTTTCAGGATGTGTATGTAGCAGATGGTTGTATTGTGTATGGTACGATCCCTGGAAATGTAGAGGGAGTGCCTACCTATGGTCTGATCGCTCATATGGATACTAGTCCAGATCTTACTGGTAAGGATGTGAAGCCTCGTGTGATCGAAGGGTATGATGGTAAGGATATCGTATTGAATCCTGATGTGATCACTAGTGTAGAGAAGTTCCCTGTGCTTAAGGATAAGGTGGGTAAGACTTTGATCGTAACAGATGGGAATACTTTACTTGGCGCTGATGACAAAGCTGGTATTGCGATCATCTTAGACTTTGCTCAATATTTATTTGAGAACCCTAGTGTAAAGCATGGTACGATCAAGGTAGCCTTTACGCCTGATGAGGAAGTAGGTAGAGGGACTGATAACTTTGATGTAGAGAAGTTTGGTTGTGACTTTGCGTATACAGTAGATGGAGGAGAAATCGATAAGATCGGATATGAGAACTTCAATGCTGCCTCTGCTGTATTAGATATCCAAGGAGTTGGTGTACATCCAGGTAGCTCTAAGCATAAGATGGTGAATGCTGCATTAGTAGGTATGAAGTTCAATAGTCTTCTAAATGAGTTTGATCGTCCTGAATATACAGAAGGATTTGAAGGTTTCAATCACTTAACAGATATTAAGGGTGATGTAGATCATTGTCATATGGAATATATTATTCGTAATCATAATGCTGTGAAGTTTGCTCATCAAAAGGAACAATTTAGATTAGCTACACAATTCATTAACCATCAATATGGTTATGATGTGATCCATTTAGAGATCAAGGATACATATGCGAATATGTTAGAGATCTTGAAGGATCATATGAATGTAGTGGAATATATTGAGAAGGCTATGGTGTCTCTTGGTATTGCGCCTAAGAGTGAGGCTATTCGTGGTGGTACAGATGGAGCTAGACTGACTTATGATGGTCTTCCTTGTCCTAATTTAGGTACTGGTGGATATAATTGTCATGGTAGATATGAGTTTGCTGTGTTAGAAGAGATGCAGCTTGGTGTTGAGCTTTTAAAGAAGATCAATGAGATGGTAGTGAGTAAGTAATTCGTAATACTGGGTATGGCATTGCCATGCCCTTTATAGAAAGAGAGTATACAATGATCATAGAGAAAGCAAAGGAATATGTGAAAAGAGTATTTGAATCAGATCATAGTGGACATGATTATTTTCATACGATCCGCGTGTACAAGATGGCAACTCATATTGCAATGGAAGAGCAAGCCGATCTATATCTTGTTCAATTAGCTGCTCTTCTACATGATGTAGATGATATTAAACTATCTAAGGAAACATATCATAACAAAGATAATGCAAGATCTTTCTTGAAAGAGAATCATATAGAGGATCTTGTGATCGAGAAGATCATTATGATCATAGAGGATATTTCCTATAGAGGTAGTGATAGTGTTGTACCTAGATCACTAGAGGGAATGTGTGTACAGGATGCTGATCGTTTAGATGCGATCGGTGCTATTGGAATTGCTAGGGCTTTTGCGTATGGTGGTAATCATAATAGGGTAATGCATGATCCTACTTGTCCTCCTACCATGGATATGAATGCTGAAGAGTATCATAATCATGTATCTACTACGATCAATCATTTCTATGAGAAGTTGTTTAAACTAAGAGGTCTTATGAATACAGATACTGCTAAGAAGATAGCTTTACAAAGAGATAGGTATATGAAGGAGTATATTTCAGTATTTATGGATGAATGGGATGGCGTAAGATGAGTTTACAAAAAAGGATCCGACTGTAATAAGTCGGATCTTTCTTGTTTATGATTTAACTAAGCAACAGCTTCAGCTAACTTACGTAATTCCTCTGGAATATTGATATTCTGTGGACAAACATGCATACAAGCACCACAAGCAATACACTTATCAGGTCTCTTATCTTCAGGAAGAGCATTGATCTTTTCTTTCACTGGATTTGGAGAGAAACGATATTCATTAGATAGAGCTAATAGCATAGGAATATCTAATTGCATAGGACATCCCTTAGTACAATAACGACAAGCAGTACATGGAATACTCTTCTTCATCTCTTCTGCTAGATCAAGAAGAAGATTTCTTTCTTCTTCACTCAATGGCTTATATTCAGAAAAAGTCTTGATATTATCTTCAACTTGTTCCATCGTAGACATACCACTTAAGATCATACCAACATTAGGAAGATCTTGTAAGAATCTAAAGCCCCAAGAAGCAATAGACTCATCAGGACGAACAGCCTTTAACTTAGCTTCCTCACTCTCACGTAATACAGCTAACTTACCACCACGTACAGGTTCCATGACCCACATAGGAATATTATGCTTTTCTAATAACTCATATTTACCCTTAGCATTCTGTAAAGTCCAGTCTAAGTAATTCACTTGTAATTGAC
>SVBO01000034.1 GCA_015058845.1 Erysipelotrichaceae bacterium | reverse complement strand
ATTTCGTGCTGAAAAGTCTAATACACGTACACATGCTAACGAATTCTGGATGATCGAACCAGAGATCGCTTTTGCTGATCTAGAGGATGATATGGATCTAATGGAAGATATGGTGAAGTTCTGTATCGAATATGTTATGGAGAACTGTCCAGAAGAAATGAACTTCTTTAACACTATGATCGATAAGACATTACTAGAAAGACTTAACAAAGTACGTAATAGTGAGTTCAGACGTATGCCTTATACAGAAGCTATCCAACATTTAGAGGAAGCTGTGAAGAATGGTAAGAAGTTCGATTATAAGGTTGAATGGGGTATCGACCTTCAAACAGAACATGAACGTTATTTATGTGAAGAGGTAGTAAATGGTCCAGTATTCTTAACTGACTATCCAAAGGATATCAAGGCCTTCTATATGCGTTTAAATGATGATGGTAAGACAGTAGCAGCATGTGATATGTTAGTACCAGGAGTAGGAGAATTGATCGGTGGTTCACAACGTGAAGAGCGTTTAGATCTTCTATTAAAACGTATGGAAGAAGTAGGTATCAAGGAAGAAAGCTTAAGCTGGTACTTAGACCTACGTCGTTTCGGTGGTTGTAAGCATGCAGGTTTTGGTCTAGGATTTGAACGTATGTTGATGTACATCACTGGTATGGAGAATATCCGTGACGTAATTCCATTTGCACGTACTCCTAGAAACTTAGAATTCTAATATAACAAAGTACCTGAGAGATCAGGTACTTTTTCTATTTACTTTCTATCTAGAATTGTGTTAGACTATAGACATTATTTAAGGAGGCTATTATATGAAACGATTACAATCCCTATCTTCAGGAGATTTCTTGAAGTTCTTCTTTGCTCTATTAAGTCTTACATTTCTATTATCCTCCTTATGTATGCCAGATCGTATGGATATGATTAATGGACTGATCCAGATCATTAGCTGTCCTTGTAAAGCACCTACGAATTACTTTGCAATAGGGGGATATGCAGCTACTTTCTTGAATATGGGACTAGTAGCCTTGGTGTTCTTAGGATTGATCATGGTATATAAAGAAGTGCCTAGTAATGTCACATGCTTTGGAATGTTACTCACTATCGGATTCTCTTCTTGGGGGATCAATGTGGTGAATATGTGGCCTAGTGTACTAGGGGTCATGATTTATGGGATGGTGCGTAAGAATAAGAGTGTATCATTGATCAATATGATGTTGTTTTCTACGGGTATTGCTCCTATGATGAGTGATCTGATGCTTCGTTATCCGAATAATGAGGTAGTGGGTTTCAATGTAAGGGGGATCGTGATCGCTTTATTAGCAGGACTTGTGATCGCTGTGATCTTACAACCTGGTCTAGTAAATTCTCCTAAGGTACATAAGGGTTTTGATCTATATTCGGCAGCCTTACCGATCGGTATGACAGCCTTCTTACTGAATGCTTGTTTATATCGTACAATGGGGATCAGTGTACCTGCTGGGTATGATGCCTCTTTGCTAACAGTTTCTTCTACTATGATCGTGAATATATTCTGTATCGTATTATTTGGTGGTTGTGTTGTCTTAAGTCTTTGTATGGGGGCTTCTTGTAAAGAGTATGTAGATGTGTTAGGAAATAAGAATACACATGAGAGTAATGCACTGTTCTTACTAAGATTTGGGATCTATGGTCTATTTATACTAGGGTACTATAATTTGATTGGTGCCACGTTCAATGGGGTTACATTCGGGATCATTTTCTGTATGGTATGTGGATTTAGCTTGAATGCACATCCTGGGAATGTATGGCCGATCATGCTTGGGTATGTAGTAGCTTCTTATGTATTTGGGAGTGTTTCTAGTGTACTAGGTGGTAATTTTAGTTATGTGATCTCTGCCCAGGCAATTGTAATTGGTGTATGCTTTGCTAGTGGTCTTTGTCCAATTGTGAATAAGTATGGTTGGCTAGCTGGGTGTGTAGGAGCTATGTTACACTATATGATCGTTACGACTGTACCGGATGTGCATGGTGCTTTCTGTTTATATAATGGTGGATTTACAGCAGCCTTGATCTGTATCTTGTATATCCCTGTATTAGAGAATATGTGTGAAAAGAAATAGAGTGAACAGAAGTTCACTCTATATTTGTATTACATTAATGGAGCAATGACTTTGAATAGAGCTCCTAAGATCTTATCAGTATACGATATATTCTTAAGATCCTGATGCATGATCAACTTAGACTTATCGAATATATCATAGAAATCAGTCTTAATATCTTGAATAGCTTCTACCTTGTGTAAGTAAGTAGCACATTCAAAGTGCCAATATAAACTACGATAATCTAGATTGATCGTACCGACCACTGCCTCACTATCATCACACAAGAACATCTTGGCATGAATGAATCCTGGTGTATATTCATATACCTTTACACCTGCATCACATAACTCGTGATAATGGGTCTTAGCAAGTGGTGTTACATACCAGTGATCACTTCGACTTGGAACGACTACGCGAACATCTACTCCTCGTTTCGCAGCAAAGCGTAGGGCTAAGATCAGATCGTGGTCTAAGATCAGATATGGGGTAGTGATGTATATATAATCCTTCGCATGATTCAGTAGATGTAAGTATACAGCCTCACCCACATTCTCATTATCCGTAGGACTATCTCCATACGGGATCACATAGCCATTAGCAGTATGACTAGTCGTACTAGGTACATTCAAGAAACTATCATAATCCGCATTCTTATCTCTAGAATTCCATAACTGTAAGAACATCAAGACAAAGTTTCTAGCAGCTTCTCCCTTCATCATAACAGCAGTATCTTTCCAATGACCAAAGCGATCAATATAATTGATATACTCATCCGCTAGATTTACTCCTCCAGTGATCGCAGTATGTCCATCTATAACTAAGATCTTACGGTGATCACGATTATTGTAATGTGTAGATAGGAATGGTCTTAGGGGGGCAAATACCTTGCATTTGATCCCTAGTCTTCTAAGATACTTTGGATATGTAGCTGGCAGGTTAGCAAAGGTATTCGTACCATCATACATTACTCGTACATCGACACCTTGTCTAGCCTTGCGTACCAGTATATTCAAGATAGTATTCCACATATACCCCTCTTTAATAATGAAGTATTCTAAGAAGATATATTTCTCTGCTTTCTCTAATTCCTCAAGCATTACAGCAAACTTCTCTTCTCCACTTGAAAGATATCTCACTTCAGTATTCTCACATATATACGTATGCCCATAGTTCTTTAAATAACTAGCAATTCCATAGAAATTAGTATTTTCCGTATCGATCTTCCTCATCAACTCACTTTGATCAGGTAGATATTTCACGGTAGCATCTACAGAGTCTTGATAGGCTTGTTTACCAATACGATGTCCTAGATCTAGTTTCAGATATAAATATAACAAAGCACCAAAAGCTGGTAACACTGCGATCACGATGCTCCAGGATAACTTGATCGTAGGATCATTATCTGTATTCAAGATATAGATCAGCATGATTGCTGTGAAAGTATATACTCCCCCAAAGAAATAAGGTAGATAGGCTGCTAGTTTAGAAAGCATAGAGAATAAGATCAAATATTGGATCAGTAACAATGAGATCACGATCATAGTACGTCCAAAGATCACTTGTAAGAAGTTTCTTCTACCAGTCTCTACTAGTCTATGTTCCACTTTCATGTCCTCTTGTGACATTCTTATCCGCCTCTTTTCATTTACTTGATATCTTCTTGGGTATCACTTGATACCTCAGGAATACTGAGCACCTCAGTAGGTGTTTCTTCTGTAATAGGAGTTGCTTTATTTGCCATGACTAAAGCTACGATATCGAATACTGCTTCTAAGATCATAGTAATGCCTGTAAATCTCCATAGTAATTCTACTGTTTCAAATGGATTGTTGAGAACCAAGATCCCACAGATCAAGGTTACTAAGGCACTGATAGCTGGTAAGTACCATTTCTTATGTAGACGTAGTGCATCAACTGCCCATTGTACTTTCCCAAGCCCTGCCACGATCATGATCGCTCCATATAATATAGTGAATAATGGGAATGTATGAATGAACCAGTAAGAATTCAAGGTACAGAAACTTCCTAGTGCTAGGGCTAATAGTCCTTTTAGTAAATTTTGGCTCTTAGCTGCTTCTTCTGGGGCTGTACGGAAGTATGTTAGGATAGAGAGGATCCCTAGAATACATAGAACGATACCTACTCCAATAATGATCATGGAAGTGAAGGAGATCGGGTCTATTAATAACAAAGTACCAATCAGGATCTCTAAGATACAGATCACGATCGTATTCATATTTTCTCTCACTAGTTTCATATAGTATACCTCCTATTATCATATACTCTATTTTAACAAAATATACCATTGTTATTATGGACTGTCTATGGTTTTCGTGTGTGATTTTCAGAAATTGATACATTTACTATACATTTGTACCAAGCTATACGACTTGACAATAGTAGTATATTTTTGGTAGTATACATTTGTATTATTTGAAACATTTGTTTCATGTGAGATAAAAGTGTCTTTTAATGAGGTGACTATATGGAACGTAGGAATATAACAAATGAGTTTCTGAAAGAGTGTATTGCGGATGCTTTGATCCAGTTGTTGAGAGTAAAGCCTTTGGAGGATATTACGATCACTGAGATCACAGATGTTGCGGGTGTGGGTAGGTCTACGTATTATCGTAATTTCACGTCCAAGGAGGATGTTCTTTCGTATAAGTTATTTATTCTAGGATATAGATGGTTAGTGAAGGAGAAGTTATCTTCTGATATGGAATCTGAGGAGTTATTGAAGAGTTATTGTTGTTTTATATATGAGATCAGAGATCTTCTAAATCTGCTATATCAAAATGGTCAGACCAATGTGTTGATCTATAGTATCTATAAGTATCTAGGACCTAAAGAAGGAGAAGATAAGGGAAGTGCTCTTCGTAAATCTGGTTTGATCTTTGGGGGCTTTGGGATCTTGTATGAATGGTTGAAGAGAGGTATGGAAGAGACTCCTGAGGAATTAGCGCAATTATTGATCACTGGTTGGGAAGAATTAAGGAATTAGACAGATGTAAGAACATCTGTTTTTCTTTATAGTATGTTGACATATTTACTCTACAATAGTAGAATAATATTGAACTATAGTTGTAGAGTGAGGAGGGATAGATATGGAAGAGATCAGAAGATTACCAGATCTAGAGTTAGAGGTGATGCAGGCTATTTGGGCTTGTAGTGTACCTGTAGATCGTAAGGATGTAGAGGATATTATGGCTAAGACACATCAGATCGCACCCACTACCTTATTCACGATATTTACGCGTTTAGCACAGAAAGGTTTCATTCAGATCGAGAAGAGTGGTCGTAGTGCTAGGTATATACCGATGGTTTCTCAAAAGGAATATCTAGCTAGTCAAAGTAATCGTTTCATTACTAAGGTATGTGGTGGAAATATAGCCGCATTCGCATCAGCCCTGTGTGATAGTGGTTTAAGTAAAGAGGACTTAGAAGAGCTAAAGTCTCTTCTAGAGAATAATACATTATGAGTATAGAATTAACGGCACGTTTCTTTTGGGCGTTGTTTATTGGTGTTGCTCTCGGCTTGGTTCCTTATTGGAGACAAGATGATGAGAAGCACTTTGAACCTAATAAGGATAAAGGTCAGAGATATCTAGTCTATGGGAATCCATATATGTATCCGATATTCTTAATAGTGCTAAGTCTATTATCAATCAGTCAATTAGGACTAGAGAATGGTGTGAAGGGTGTTCTACAGATATGTGCAGATGTACTAGTGAATACAAGTATCTATTACTTGTTATTAGTAGTATTCCTACCCGTGCTTCGTAAGTACTTAAATGCTAGAGTATGTGCATTCCTGTGGACGATTCCTAGTATCTTATATGTTACACATTATTCACATATGGAATTAGAGAAACCTCTAGCGATCATATCTATTCCTAATAGTATAACTAGACCACTATGTTATATCTGGATCACTGGATTTATAGTAGTAATGGTGTATAAGTGTGTACAACATCTATGGTTTAGACATCAGTTACTGGAAGATAGTTATTATGTCAAAGATGCTGAGGTATTAGAAGTATGGGAAAGAGAGTTATATAATGCTGGTTGTAAGCATGAATATACTCTAGCCTATTCTCCATCTGTAAAGACACCATTAACGATCGGTTTCTTCAAGAGTACGATCGTTGTGATATTGCCAGATAAGAAGTATTCGAAAGAAGAGTTAGAATTGATCCTTCGCCATGAGTTAGTGCATATTGGAAGAGAAGATAGTGGAGTCAAGTTCATGATGACTTTCTTCTGTGCGATCTGTTGGTTCAATCCTTTGATGTGGATGGCTGTGAGATGTAACAGTGAGGATCTAGAGCTTAGTTGTGATGAGACGGTGTTATTGAATGTGGATGAGCATACTAGACGAAAGTATGCGGAATTGGTGCTTAGTACAGCAGGAGATGATCGTGGTTTCACGACTTGTTTATCCGCTAAAGCTAGTTCAATGCGATATCGTTTAAAGAACATCATGGTGCCTCGTAAGAGGATGGTTGGTGGCTTGTTGGTGGGTATGGTTGCCTTCCTATTGATCTTTGGTAGTGGACATATTGCCTTTGCTTTCTCGCAACAAAGTGGGCATACATATATCTTTGAAGAACAAGCCGTATCAAACTATGAGATCGGAAATATCCAGATCTATAAAGATGGTAATACTATATACTATGATTGCTTAGATCAAGAGAAGTTTACTGAGTATCTAGCAGAACTTGATATGGAAGAGATCACTGGCAATTATTCGTTTGAAGAGAATGATACTGTGATGTATGTGAGATATCGTAATACTAGAGGAGTGGTCATGGTAAAGGTTAGAGATCATGCGATTACAGTGACTCCTTTGTATGAGAATGATCGTTTATATTCTGATTTCTTCTATGTGGAAGAGGGAGTAGATTGGGAGTATATCTATTCACTGATCATTCCAAGAGAAGAAGTAGTAGTGGAGGAACAGTTACCATATCCCCCAGAGATGAAGATGTATTTCGGTAATGAAGTAAACCCTGATGGGCAATGGATGGTAGCTTCTAGTAAACTAAATTATACAGTAGAAGATGGTCAAGTATATGTACCTGAAGCAGGAGATATTCTGTATGATTCTGGTGCAGTAGGTGGTGTACATGGTGTTGAGGTAGATAAGGTCAAGCTACAGTTCTCTCATCAATTATTTACTGGTGACTATGTTGTGGAGGTAGAAGATTGGGATAGAGAGAACTTATACCATGTTTCTAGTGATGAAATGGTAGATGAGAATGTGTTGATCTTAGCTCCATATAGTGCGCATTATACTGTGTATGGTGTATTTACGGATGGTAAGGTACAATATGAGATGGAGTATTATTTCGATGTAGAGTTACCGTGAAGGAGGTCTTAGGACTTCCTTTTTCTTAAGAAATAATTAAAGATATTATATTAGTACGTATGGTATAATCTAGTAAAAGAGGTGGTAGTATGCGTAAGGTATTGTTAGTGATCATGTTATTACTAAGTGTTGGTTGTTCTAAGCCACAAGAAATAGTTGAGGTAAAGGTAGAGGGTGCATCTACTGCTAGTGAGATAACTTTCTGTAAAGAAGGGTATTGTACTGCTAATATTAGTGATTCTTATGCAGAGTTTATTGAAAGTATGATATTAATAGAGTCTAAGGAAGAATTAGAAGATGAATGGGCTACTATGCAGTTTGATGATCATACTTTCACGTATTATTCGAATGATATGGTAGTGTATGATGATGTGGTGTATACAGTCAGTAATATTGATGATCTAAAGAAAGATAGAAGTCATGAGTATAAGTTACAAGTATTTGGTAGTAAGTTGTATCCTTTAAAGGATATCGTAGAGAACTATGAGTTTGAGAAGGTACAATTAAGAGCAGGATACAAAGGTATTCCAAGTTATGATATCTATATCAAAGATGAGAGTATTAAGAAGATAATACTAGATGCTTTGGATAACATGGCTGTTATGGAATATGGGTTCCCTGTGTATGGTGCCGGTGGAGGTCCAACTGTTATTATATTCAATGGTGCTGAGATCTCTGAGGGGAATGGTACATGTTTAACTATAGAGGGTACACAATTAACAGGTAAGAATGCTTCTTGTATTGGGGGAGATATCTATGAACTATTCATGAGTATTCCTCAGATCAAGGAGGAATATGATAGATTGTTTGCTCCTAGTGTAGACTATAAAGATGGAGATTTCTTTGAGAATGAATATATTCGTACTGAATATGTGATCGTTGAATAATTAGAAAAGACTTGCCTTGGTAACAAGACAGGTCTTTGTTGTTTTATTCACCAATACCTACATATCCAGTTTCTTCTAAGATATATTGTCCTTCTTCAGATAATATCCATTCTAGTAATAGATCTACATTCTCATTCGTATTCTCTTCATATGTAACAGCATAAATAGAAGTTACGATAGGATACTTACCATTCTTAATATTCTCAGCAGTAGGCTGTATACCATCAATAGCGATCATTTTAATATCAGGATTCTGAATGATCCCTTCAACATAATATCTAAAGGAGAATCCAATAGAATTAGACTTACTTCGATAATTAGATACTTGTTCTATAATACCAGACATCATAGTATTCACTAACTCTGTAGGAGCTTCCATAATAGGGGTATCTCCCATAAAGCGTTGTAACATACTCTGACTACCACTACCTTCATTTCGTTGGAAAGCAGCAATCTCTTCATTTCTACCACCTACCTCTTTCCAATTCGTGATCTTACCAGAATAGATATCTTTGATCTGTTGAGAGGTCAAGGATGTGATAGGGTTATCTTTGTGTACGAAGAAGACAAAGGCTTCATTTCCTATTGGAGTGTATTTAAAGGTAGTGTTATTCTCTTGAGCATATGCTTTCTGTTCTTCGGATGGATATACTCCAATGAAGATATCAGTAAGTTTCAGTGCTAAACTCTTATACCCTTCAGGCGTATTGTTATATTCAAAGGTACCATCATATAGAGTAGTTGTACTTGGATATACAGCATTCACATAGGCTGAATAGACTGGGAATAGTGCTGCAGCACCATCAATGATAGGTAGATCTTCAGTAAGGGTAAGTGTTGCGTTATCATACTTCACGATCTTAGAATCGTCTTTAAATGGTAGATATTCATGTACGTTGATGTTTGGGGCTGTATTGATCGTAATACTTTTGTCGTATTCCATTAAGCCATAGTGGATCCCCAGAGATACACAGTAGATCAATGTAGCTACTAACCATACTCTCATATACTTCTTGTTATATCCAAACCAAATCAGTGGGATCAATAGTGTAGGAGTAATCATGATACCAATGTATATAAATATATTATGAATTCCTTTAGAGGACATAAGTAATAGGCATAGTATACCAATAAAGCTACTGAATACGAGTGCAAAGATCGTTAATACTGATTTGAATAGACTACTCATTACTTCGGAAGTTTCTACTTGGATCGTATTACGATGTTTCCATAGATAGATTCCATAGAGTGTATAGAATAGTAATAGGATAGTACCTATGATCAGTTCATATGTCAGACCACGTTCCATATATATTCCATAATAGATCATGTAGATCGAAATGATAGCACCTAGAATAATGCCTCCTAATAAACCTTTATGCATTAGAAATGCTGCTATCCATAATATGGCTAGTAAGAATAGAACTGTTAATGATAATTGACCAGTGGTTAGATAATAGGTCGTAAATAGTACTGCTGGAATATATCCTATATGTTTACGCATATTGATACCTCCTATTCTACATACGTATAATTCTCACGTTTATAATGATTGATAGATACGTAGTAATACTTTCTACCCTCAAATGGTTGAGTAATAGCATAGTCATTTAATCTCTCATCCTTAGATTCTACCAGGATCTGATGTGTGTCAGCAGAAAGTTTATATCCGATCACTGGTGTTACTTGATCGATCTCTTTCCCATCGATAAACACTGTTTCTCCTTCTTGCATAGAGTAGATATCTACATATACTTCATCCTTAGAGATCTTACCAGTGTATTCTACTTCGTAACATCCTAATATTCTTTCAATATCAATGATGTAGTGTTTACCTGCTTCATAACTTATCTGTATACCACCATATCTATAATTCTCATCATTTGATTCGATCGTGATCCAATGTGGACCTGTTTTTAATGGATAGTCGATAAGAGGAGTTACTTCATCGATCAATACATCATCAATATATATACTTTCACCATATTCACGTGAGAATAGGTTTAGTAATACGCCATCTTCAGGAACAGTAAGATGAGAACTACGAAGTTCTTCTACATTTATAGGGAGTGATACGGATTCTGGTGCTTGTACTGGGGTTGGTGTTTGGGAACATCCAAGTAATAAGAATACTAGTGCAATAGAGAATAACTTCATCATTTCTTGTCCTCCTTTACTTAAGTATTTGTTGTGTGAATGGGTCCATGATATGCCATTCATTATTAGTCTTTACTAGAACATTACCATCTGTAAATGGAGATATCCACTCATAAGTAAAGTCTACTAATGTGTTACCTTGGTAGTCTAGTACACCAAAGTAACCAGCAGTGTTTTTTACTACAATAGAATTATTCAATGCTAGATAAATATATTCAGATACACGATCTTCATATATATTTGTATACACTGTTTGATATTCGCAAGGAACAACTTCTACTCCGTTTGAGTCAACATATCCCCATAAACCATCTTTTCTAACAGCCACAAGATCGGAATTAATGGCAATGCCATCATCATAGATAGCATCACTAACTTTACCATTTTCTGAAAATACACCATATTTACCAGTCTTTGAGAATGATACATAGTCTTCATCTTTTAAGGTATTAGGTCCTGGTCCTAGTTTACGTCCATCATAGAAAGTAGTCATGTTACCTTTTTCTTCAGTATATAAATATAAAGATTGATATAAATTTAATTTGCTATTTAATTTCTCTTTCTCAATGTTATTGATCATTTTCGGACCATCATGCCCCTGAGTGACTTTGATCAATTCTTGTGTATCTTCAATATAATAATACTCATATGAACTAGAACCATGGCCACCACGGCATATGTGATATATTGTATTTGGAATCAAACGAGCTGTAAGATTATCTTGATCATTTGTCCAATAATGGATGTGGATACTGTCCAGATCTCCTTCACTAGCGGATGGGATCGTAACTGCTTCATAAGGAACAACTAAACTACCCTGACCATTAATGATTCCCATAAATCCATCTTTCACAACTATATAAAGATCATCAGCCCAAGCTTCTTTATAGTAATCGATCAAAGGAAATACTGCATCAGCATTATTATTACCAAATAGAACATTTTCGAAATACTCTTCAGGAATATTAGGATTAAGCTTAGGTACATATTCAGCCTCTGGACCAATAATATGTACAGTAGCTTCTTCTTCTTTAGCCCAGTTTGTATCTGTTTTATCCAATGATTCATACAAGGTGTAAACAGCAGAAGTCATAAGTTGATATTTCGTATCAAACATTAGTTTATCTTCTTTGCAAAAAGCGTTTAGCTGATTTTGAAGATCTTCTGTAAAGAATAACTCTTCTTGATATCTTTCGTTGTATAAATAAGTAATATTCTTGTTAGGATCATAGAAGAAAGAATAGCTCCTATTATCACTTATCACTAGAAGACTACCATAGATCAATCTTTCAAAATGATGTTGTGAATTAACATAATATGTATTTGTCAATCGTGCTAATTTGTTGATTCCTTGTTTTGAATAAGTGAATTCATGTGTGTTGTAGAATTGCATATGGATGAATTCGTGATCGTATGCTTGTGTTGTGTAGGCATACTCTGTGTAAGTATAATTCTTATATTTCTTGTCTTGAGATATATGTAATGAATCATCTGTAAATGATACTTCTACATTAGTTCCATCAAATAGTTCATCATAATAATCAAGATTCTCTAGTACCCTGTTTAAGGACATAGGAACATTTTGTTGTTCTGTTGTATCAGGAGTTTCTGGTTTTAGGAGATCATCTTTTTTCTCGGTACTTTGGGTATTACATCCTACAAGTATTAGTGTTAGAAGAAATATCATAAACCTTCTCATAAGTACACCTCCTCTTTAAATACATTATACCATAACTCTCATACCCATGCACATACCCAAGAACATCTTCAAACAATCTTAAGAAATACACCATTGAAAATGGTTTCAGAAAATATTTCTTCCCATTTACATTACTAGGGTTTATAATAATTCCAAATCATAATGGAGGTAGTAGTATGAAGCATGTGAATGAATTGATCAAGAATACAATAGATCCTAAGAGATTATATACATCTGTAAAAGAAGTATCTTCCTATCATCGTATACAGGCTTCTACAGACTTTAGAGAAGCTGCTAATTACTGTAAGAGATCCTTGGATAGAATGGGGATAGAAGCCCGTATACTTAGCTATGAAGCAGATCCAGAGGTATGGTATCTACAGAATAAAATGTTCCTAGAATGGGATCTAAGTGATGCTTGGTTGAAACTAGAAGAACCAGATCTATTACTATGTGATGCCTTAGCAGAACCTATCTCTATCATCCAAAGAAGTTATCCGTATGACTTTACGCAAGGAGTAGACTTAGTATACCTAGAACATGGGAATCACCCAGAGAAATATACAGATATCGATCTACAAGGAAAGATCATCTTTGTAAGAGAACCATTCAATGGATACGTAGATTGGGCTATCAAAGAAAAAGGTGCCCTTGGCATCATTACAGACTACATCAACGTAATGCCAGGGATCAGAACACGAGAAGAACTATATGATTCCTTGAACTATACATCCTTCTGGTGGAAACATATAGACAGTGAACCTAAGACATTTGGTTTCGTATTATCGCCTAAGAAAGGTGATATGCTTGCTAAGCTATGTCTAGCACAGAAAGAAGCCTATGAGAAGCAAGAGAAAGATTCTCCTTATCTAAGAGTAAGTGGCAAAGTAGATACATCTTTATATCCAGGTAAGATCGAAGTAGTAGAAGCCGTATTACCAGGAGAGAGTGATGAGGAAGTATTGATCTGTGCTCACTTGTGTCATCCTAAGTGTAGTTGTAATGACAATGCTTCGGGTGTAGCAGCTGCCATGGAAGTATTACGTTCTCTTAAGTATTTGATCGATAGTGGCAAACTTCCTAAGAATAAACGTAGTATCAAAGTAGTACTAGTACCAGAGTTTACAGGTACATATGCTTATCTAAGTGAGCATAGTGAATATAAGAAGTGTGTAGGAGCGATCAATCTAGATATGGTAGGAGGAAAGCAAACAAGAGCATATGGCCCTATTACCCTAACCTCCCTCCCATATTCCACACCATCCTTCATCAATGATCTAACAGCATTATGTATGGACTATGCTTCTCAAGAAGCGCCTAATCTAGATGGAGACTTAGTAGCTAAGACAAATCATACGATCGAATTATTCTCAGGAGGATCTGATCATAGTGTATTCTCTGATCCAACGATCAGTATTCCATGTTGTATGATCGGACAATGGCCAGATCTAAACTATCATACAGCTACAGATACATTGGATGTCATTGATCCAGAGGTATTAGCCTATTCCTGTGGTCTAGCAGCGTTATTCGCGTATACATTATCTAATCTAACATTAGAGAATATCAAAGAGGTACAAAATAGAGCCCATGTCTCTCTAGCAGAACGTTTAAGTAGTGTAGTGAAGTCTGTGGGTAAGGTATCTAAACAAGATATTGCGTATCTGATCGATCATATCGAGAAGTTTTATAGTATGTGTGTAGAAGATATCAAGCGTGTGGTAGAGGTCAGTGATGAGTTCATTGCTAAGGAATTGAAATGGGTCAAGGATAGTTGTGATCAGATGAGAGAGTATCTAGAGGTGAGCAGTATGCCTGTAGAGATCAAGGATGCTCGTGTATTTGTAAGAGATTATGTAGGACCTGTGCATACGATCGCTGATAGTGTAGCGCTACATCCTAGTGCTAAGCCTGTGCATGAGGAATATTTGAAAGTGACTAAGAGTGCGAATGTTGGTTTCAAGGTCATGGGAATCGAGACGATGGTACAGTTCTACTTAGATGGTAAGCGTAGTGTGTCTGAGATCGTTGCTATGGTGAAGTGTGATGCGATGATGGATTGTGAAGATATTGTTGTGAAGTATATTGAGTTATTAGAGGCTGTGGAGTTAGTACATATACAGTAAATAGAGAAGAATGAGGTAGAAATACTTCATTCTTTTAATTTATATAAGAATATTTGTTATAATTTAACTATATATACGTTGATTAGATGAAAGGGGGAGCATATGAGACAAGATGAATTTGAGAAGATCTATCGAACATACTATCGACCATTAATGTTCTATGCCCTTTCCCTAACAAGGAATAGAAATGATGCGGAGGATCTAGTATCAGAAACCATGATACGAGTATTCCTTTCTTATGATGGTAAGAGAGAATTAAGACCATGGTTATTTAAAGTATTACACAATCTATTCATCGACCATACACGTAAAGCAAAGAGAGTGGTCCCAGTAGAAAGTGAAGTACTAGAGAATATACCAGATCATGAGAGTATGATCAGTAAATGGATCGTAGAAGAGGATCGTAAGTGGTTATATAGAAAGATCTATACATTACCAATGTTAGAAAGATCAGTATTGTTATTATCCCTAACCTCAGGTATGAATGATCAACAGATCGCAGAGCAATTAAATATTAAGATAGAGTACTTACGAGTCATTAGAAATAGAGCTAAGAATACATTGAAGGAATTAGCTAGAAAGGATGGTTTGGATGGAAGATAAGAGGATCGATGAGTTATTAGAGAATGAAATGATGATCGATGTAGAAGATATGAAGAGAACTGAGAAGATGATCGAGAGAGGTATGAGTAAGAGGATCATTAGAAAGTCTTTGATCGTATCGATTGTGGTGGTATTGGTGTTTGGATGTGTGATCATTGGTAAACAGAGGATGGATGCTTACTTTGCAGAGAAGAATGCCTTTCATTTAAGTGATTATGAGATGGTAGTAGATGATCCTACTTATGGGTATACGTTTGATCAAAGGGAACTAGAAGTCATGAATGCATTCGTATATATGAATACATACTTGAGTTTATTCTATCCAGGGATCATTGCTTCTAAAGAACAACCAAACTTCAATGAGCCATATCAATTAGACTATGGTTCTTATGAGATCGATGCCTATATCTATGATCTATTTGAAGTCAGTGCCGCGGGTAGTGATGTAGAGCTTAGGAGAGAGGCACAGCATCGAGTATTGATCTCGAATCAGAATATTTGGTTAGATGAATGGGCTGGGAAAGAGGTATCTTATCAGTCTTATAAGCAACAAGGTAGATCACTTGGTAGTGTGTGGATCAGTGAGGAACAAAGAAATGATATGTTACATGAGATCCAACAGTTACCAGATACGGCTATTGTATCATTGGATGTGATGTTATCAGAGAGTGTGACACTAGATGAGGTGTTAGAATATCAGAGAAGTCATACGGATTCTAGAGTGGTATATGTAGTGACCTATTATGATGAGGATTGGGATGAGGAGTTATTGAATTATCCGTATGGGTTTAGTTTGGTACAGGGTATGGCTTGGGCTAAGTTAAGTTATGAGGTGGCTGAGAAGTATCCAAATTTGATTCTAAGTGATAGGTATCATAATACGGATGTGAATGATTTCTGGTCTGATCTACCTGAGTATACATCAGAAGAATTAGTAGAACATTATTTATCTTGTATGAAGTTATTGGTGAATAATGAGGCTGGTTTGTACTATGATGAGGAGTTAAGTTTGATCATTGATGATGTAGAGGAGAATGGGGTAGAGGTGCATGGGTATCGGATCTTTGCAAGTAAAGAGGATGCGTTAGCACTGTATGAGGATGAGAATGTGAATACGATCGTTATTAAAGATGTGAAGTATAGTAAGTATCAAAAGTAAAAGGAATGGATATCCATTCCTTTTAATGTATGTAGAGAATAACAAAAAAGCTACCTCATTATTGAAGTAGCTTCTCTTAACAAATGGTGCGGGCGAAGGGACTCGAACCCCCACGGTCTCCCGCCAGATTCTAAGTCTGGTGCGTCTGCCAATTTCGCCACGCCCGCGGTTCTACCAATTTGCTTAATTATATTACCATGGTTATTCTAAAAATGCAATAGGAAAAATAAAAAAACTTAAAAATTTATGAAAAATATTTCTAATATCTCTATA
>SVBO01000033.1 GCA_015058845.1 Erysipelotrichaceae bacterium | reverse complement strand
TCTGTTTGAACAGAGTCGGCATCTGCTAATTATTTATTCATGTGTGAGTTTCACTTTATAACACTTTATTTTTTTGTTATTTCGTTACAGCCCCTTTTTGTTTATATTGAATTCTACATCAAAATGGAATATACTGGAAAATAGTAAGAATATAACAATAAGGAGTTAGTAGTATGGCATTAGATCTAGCAAAGAAAATAGAGAATATCGCACTTGAATTAACAAGCCAATTCAGTGTACTAGATACCAAAGATGAAGTGATCATGGCAGAGAAAGTATATACAATGTTATCTAATATCAAATACTTTCAAGACCATCCAGAGAACTTATATTATGTAGATGTTACGGGGGATACTCTTGGTAGAAAGAGCGTGATCGCTTTGCTAGAGGGTATGAGGGATGATTCTAATAAAACTGTCATTACGATCGGTCATATGGATACAGTAGGGATCTCTGACTATGGACCATTAGCACCATATGCTAACCAACCATTAGTACTAGCAGAGAAGTTAAAGGAGATCGATCTACCAGAAGATGTCAGAAGAGATCTAGCGTCTGGAGATTACTTATTTGGTAGAGGGATCTTTGATATGAAGTCTGGGGATGCGATATTGATGGCACTACTAGAGAAGATCAGCGAAGATATAGAGAATCTAAGTGGGAATATCATCTTTGGAGCAGTATGTGATGAGGAAGGAAATTCTGGTGGGATGTTGAATCTAGTAAATGAGTTATGTCGTTTACAAGAAGAGAGACACTATGAATATCTAGCCTTACTAGATACAGATTATATGACTGAGGAATATACAGGAGATGAGAATAAGTATATTTATATCGGAACAGTTGGCAAACTAATGCCTACTTTCTATATAGTGGGCAAAGAGACCCATGTAGGAGAGTCCTTTAAGGGAATAGACCCAAATATGATCGCAGCTGAGATCACACGTAGGATCGATCTAAACCCTGAATTCTGTGATGTGGTAGAGGGAGAAGTAACACTACCTCCCGTGAGTCTAAAGCAAAGAGATCTTAAGAGTGAATATTCCGTACAGATCGCTAAGACAGCCTGTGTATTCTTTAACTATGCAACTCATAGCTCTACTCCAGATCAAGTGTTAGAGAAGATGGTAAGAGTCGGACAAGAATGCTTTACAAGCGTTGTAGAAACACTGAACCAAAGATATGAACACTTCTGTAGACTAGCTAATAGACCACATACTACACTCCCATGGACTCCAAGGACTATGACATATCAAGAATTATGTAAAGTAGTAAGAGAAGAAGTAGGGGAAAGCTTCGATACATTAGTACAAACATATGCTCAAGAACTAATGAAAGAAGAAAATATCGATGCTAGAGATCGTAATACCCGTATCGTAGAATATATCCATAACCTGTGGTCAGATAAAGACCCAGTAGTTATCGTATACTTCTCTCAACCTTATTATCCTCATATCTATGTAGAAGGTAGTGATGCTAGAGAGAAAGCCTTACTAGAAGCCGTAGAACAAGCTATTCAAACGACTAAAACAGATTACAAGATCATTAGTAAAAAGTTCTTCCCCTATATCTCAGATCTAAGCTATGGAGCAGCTCCTAAGGAAGAAGGCATCATCGAAGCATTCATGGACAATATGCCAGGCTATGGCATCGTATATAACTTACCAATGAAACAAATGCAGCATCTAGATCTACCTGTATTAGATATCGGATGCTTTGGGAAAGATGCCCATAAGTTTACAGAGCGAGTAGAGAAGAAGTATTCCTATGAAGCAGCCCCGGAATTAGTGTATAAAACGATCATGGGATTATTGAAGTAAAGAGGATAGGCATTATCTTTGACGAGGTAATAATTATCGAATAAGATATAACTAGAAATAATGATTACTAGGAGGTGTGTGTATGAAGAAAGAAATCTCACAAGAAGCATTCAGTATCATTCGAAAGATGCAGCAGAGTGAATTAACAGAAAGTGTGATCTATCATGAGATCGCTAAGTTTGCTAAGGGAGATCATAATAAGGAGACATTGAATCGTTTAGCAGAAGAAGAAAAAGCACATTATCAGATCTGGAAGAATTATACAGATATCGAGATGCAACCAGAAGCATGGAAAGTATGTAAGTATAAATGGTTAGCACGTATTCTAGGCTTTACTTTTGCAGTTAAACTGATGGAGATGGGAGAAGAGAATGCGCAAGAGGAATATCAATTACTGGCTAATGAAGTAGAAGAGAGTATCGTGATCCGTCAACAGGAAGAAGAGCATGAGAAGGCTTTATTAGAGATTTTAGATGAGGAAAGCTTACAGTATGTAGGAAGTATGGTATTAGGCCTAAATGACGCTCTAGTGGAACTTACAGGCTCTCTAGCAGGTTTTACCTTTGCCATGCAGAACACTCGTTTAATAGCATTAAGTGGACTTATTATAGGTATTTCTGCTACCTTCTCTATGGCCTCTAGTGAATTCTTAGCGGCTCGAAGTGAGAAAAGAGATGACGCGTTTAAGTCCTGTACTTATACAGGAATGGCCTATCTAATCACAGTAGTTCTATTAGTATTACCATACCTATTACTAGGCAATGATATGTATCTAGTAGCCCTAGCTTGTATGCTAACGATCGTGATCTTGATCATAGCAGGTTTCACATATTATACTTCAGTAGCCCTAGACCAACCATTTAGATCTAGATTCATTGAAATGGCAGGGATCAGTATCAGTGTAGCAGTATTGTCATTTGGCGTGGGAATTCTAGCAAAGAGGTTCTTAGGCGTAGATATTTAGAAGGAAGGGATCGGTATGTTATGGATCCAGTGTATAGTTGGATGCTTGGTATTCACAGTAATGATCTTACCAGCCCAATATAAAGATCCTATCCAGATGATCAAGTCATATCCACCCAAGATCATTGAAAGAGTAGAAAGTCTACCACAATATAAAGACACTATTAAGCAAAAAGAGAGATCACATATGACTAAGAAGATCCTAGGACTATTCTTATTTGTTATCGTATTTGCGCTTCTAGCGTATTATGCAGGATGTCGAGGATTCATGGATACTTTTACCCATGTATTCACGGTATTCTTCTGTATCAATATGTATGATCTGATCGTATTAGACTTAGGTCTATTCTGTCATAGTAAACGACTAAGGATCCCTGGTACAGAAGATATGGAGAAAGAGTATACAGATCCATGGTTCCATGTGCGAGGTGCTTGTGTGGGTGTGTTGCTTGGGATCATTGTAAGTTTACTGGCTGGTGGTATGATGTATGTATTAATATAGTATTTGAAAACTCCGATAGGAGTTTTTACTTTTCTATGATAGAATGAATACAAAGAGATAGATAAGTGAGGTGAGGGTGATGGATTGTGGATTTACGAGAGAGGATCGTTGGTTTAGATATCGAGCAGCTGCGATCATAGTTGAGAATGAGCATATCTTATTTGCGTGTAATGAGGTAGATGATTACTATTATTCAGTAGGAGGTGGAGTCCACCATGGAGAAAGTGCTGAGGAAGCGGTGATCAGAGAAGTCTATGAGGAAACAGGAGTACACTATGAGATCGATCACCTAGCGATCATTCATGAGAATTTCTTTAATGAAGCTGGGGGTACATTAGAAGCACTACAGTGTCATGAGATCTGCTTCTACTTCCTCATGAAACCAAGAGGTACCCAAGAACTGCATAGTGATAGTTACACACTAGGAGGAGTCAGGGAACATATGTGTTGGCTTCCTATTCATGAATTAGAGAAGTATAAAGCATATCCTACATTTCTTAAGGAATATTTAAATACAGAACATAAAGGCATCATTCATATCGTAACAGATGAGAAAATATAAACAATGATCATGAAAGGAGGTACCTCATGAGAATACTATTCATTAATTTACCCTATTATGGCCATGTTGTACCAACTATCGGTCTAATACAAGAATTAGTAAAAAGAAACTGTGAAGTTACCTATCTATTACCCTATGGATGGGAAGAGAGCATAGCAGAAAGTGGTGCAACATTCCAAGGCTATCGAGATCATAAGCAGTTATCTGAACAAATCAAGAATGCCTATGCGAAGGCAGAAAGTATCATTGAAGACTATGACCTAGTGATCTATGAGCAATTCTTTTTTCTAGGCAAACACTTAGCAAAAAGATATCACAAACCAGTAGTCCGTATATTCACAGCTCCTGTAGCAAATCAAACATTGATGGAGGAATATATCCAAAGAGGCCCATTATCTATCTTTCAGTATAAATGGATCGCTAGAGCCTTTACGAAAGATATCGCTAAGAATATTCCCCTACAAACAGACCACTGGTTAGATGAGATCCTCTATAATACACCAGATCTAAATCTAGTCTACACATTACCACAATACCAACCCTATATCGAGGAATATCCCAAGGATCAATATATCTTCCTAGGCCCCTCTATCTATCCTAGAAAAGAAGAACGATTTACCTTTACTAAGACAAGACCCTTGCTCTATATCGCCCTAGGAACGATCGTGAAAGGCAGTGCTAAGTTCTACCAAACTTGTATCCAAGCCTTTAAGAAGCAAGACATTGATGTGATCCTTTCAGTAGGAAACTATCCTATCCATAAGCTACACAATATCCCCACTAATATCCACATATACGATCATGTCCCTCAATTACAAGTACTTCAACAAGCAGACGTATTCATTACCCATGGAGGTATGAATAGTATCTCAGAAGCTCTAGTAGCCAGTACTCCCATGGTAGTGATCCCCTTCCATTCAGACCAACCAGTCAACGCTAGATGTGTGGAGAAACTAGGAGTAGGAAAGAGACTAAACTATACTGGTTTACAGGCAAATGTATTAAGAGATACAGTGTATAGTGTAATGGAAGATATGGCTATCAAGGAAAATATGGAAAGAGTCCAAGAGATGATCAAAGTGGCTCCTGGGAATCGTGGTGGAGCAGAGTGTATCATCCAGTACTATGAAGCAAAGAGGTGATAGGTATGAATATTGATGAATTAAGAGAACTATGGTTACAGGAAGAACAGATCGCCCATATTCAAGGATGGGATTTCTCGCATATTGATGGTAGATATGAGGAAGAAGAGGATCTTCCTTGGAGTTATAAAGAGATCATAGAGAAGTATTTGAAGGAAGAGCATACGATCTTAGACTATGATACAGGAGGAGGAGAGTTCTTATTATCTCTACATCATCCGTATCATCATACAGCTGCTACAGAAGGATATCCTCCTAATGTAGAGTTATGTAAAGAGAGATTGTTGCCTCTTGGGATCGACTTTAGAGAATGTAGTAATGCTTCTAGTATTCCATATGAAGATGAGAGTTTTGATATCGTGATCAATAGACATGGAGACTATGATCCTAAGGAGTTATACCGCATCTTGAAGAAGGGTGGTCTATTCATCACGCAACAAGTAGGAGAAGATAATGATCGAGATCTAGTAGAAATGGTATTGCCTAATACTCCTAAACCATTTCCGGGATTGAATCTAAAGGAACAAAGAGCAAAGTTTGAGGAAGCAGGATTCCAGATCTTAGAAGAGGGAGAAGCCTATCTACCGATCAGATTCTATGATATAGGGGCCTTTGTATGGTTTGCCCATATCATTGAATGGGAATTCCCAAACTTCTCTGTAGATAATTGTTTTACGCAGTTACTAGCACTCCAACAACGTATAGAAGAAACAGGCTATATCGAAGGAGAGATCCATCGATACATGATCGTAGCCCAGAAATAGGAGGGATATTATGTTATTACTAATAGAAGGAATCGTGATGTGCTTCGCATTACTGATCGTATGTGTGATCGGCATCGCGAATGGACCCGTAGGTCTAGTAGTATTATATGAGGAAGATGTGCAACAAAGAGTCATAGAACTAGGCTATACTACCCCAGAAAAGATCCGTAAGAGCTTCATTATCACATGTCTTGCTCTATTTATCCCTTCCTTTGTATTACCTCCTATCATGGTATATGGCATCAATGGAGCAGAAACCTTCTTAGAAGGATTCTATCAAATGACAGTGATCTTACTGATCTCAGGACTATTCGATCGTTTCTTTATAGATGGGTATTGGGTAGGTAAGACTAAAGCTTGGTATATTCCTGGTACAGAGGATCTAATGCCTTATATTCCTAAATCTGTATTGATCAGGAAATGGATCGGTACTTTGGTAGGATTCCCACTGATCGCAGTGCTAGTAGCCTATATCATGACACTAGTATAAAGGAGTACGTATGATCAGATCAGCCACAATAGAAGATCTAGTAAGGATCGCTGAGATAGAAGTGTTTAATTATAGAATGAACTTCTATCCGATATTTAAGTGTGATACATATTACTTTCAAGAGCTAACAGTTCCTAGTGTCATGCAGAGATATCAAGAGCAGATCGATACTTTCTATGTATATGATGACGGCGTTGTGAAGGGCTTTATGCAAGTAGAGGAAATAAAGCTTAAGAAACTATTTGTAGAGCCTATTCTACACTCGCAAGGCATTGGGGCAGTATTACTAGAGTATGCTTTACAAGAATGCTCTGTACAAGGTCTATGGGCGTTAGAAAAGAATGTAAGAGCGATAGAGTTCTATGAACGACATGGGTTTCGTAAGAGCGATATTAAGAGATTAGAAGATGATACTGAGGAGTATCTAGTGTGGATGGAGTTATGAAAAGAGCAAGGATGACCTTGCTCTTTATACGTTATTGATGTTCCTTAGCTAGCATTAAAGAAATATGTGTGATCTCTTCAGGGGTCGTAGTACCACCCTCTAACACCCAACGATGCATGATCCCAACGATCCCATATACCAGAAAGGAAGAAGTATAGTTTTGAAATAAAGCGGGTAACTGTTCTTTCTCATTCGCAGGAATATTCATGATCGCTGTATTTCTAAGCCTTTGTGCTAAGCGTAAGATAAAGCCTGAATTAGAAGCTTCCTTGAAGAGTAAGAAAGTGATCCTACGATTCTCATTCATATACTGAAAGATCTTATAGATCGGAGTCTCCTCGATCTTAGACTTTTCTTCTAAAGAGGTGTAAGGAGGAGAAAGTAAGATCTCAATATCTTGAATGAAAGTATCTTCTATTTCCTGTTGTAAAGCATAAACATCAGGATAATGTGAATAGAATGTAGAACGATTGATCATAGCTTTGCTCGTAATACTTTGTACAGTGATCGATTCGATCGGTTGTGTTTCTAGTAAAGTGATGAAGGCTTCTTTAATACTATGCTTTGTCTTAATAACACGACGATCTTCTTTCAAATGACTCATAATGTACCTCCTTACCCAACAAATGTGTACAATATGTTGGTTAATCAACAATTATTGTTACATTGATGGTTGCTGTATAGAATTGCAAGTATTATAATACATATGACGAAGATAAGCAACATTTGTTGTTTATCACTACATCTAGAAGTACTAGAAACAAGGAGAAATGCATATGAAGAAGAACAAGAAATGGATCGTGGGAGCAGTAATTATTGCTTTAGTACTAGCTTTCGTATTCTGGCCTAAGGATCAAGCTGCTGCATATAACTCAGCGGTAGTACAAAGAGGAGATCTAGAAACATATTATAGCTTCAGTGGCAATGTAGTAGCGAATAATCATAAGGATCATATGGTAGGACAAGACTATGTGATCGCTGAATATTATGTAGAGAATGGAGATCATGTAGAAGTAGGGGATCTATTATATCGATTAGAAGAAGATTCTGTCTCTGATTCCTTTACGCAAGCTAAAGCATCTTTACAGATGGCTAAGAATAGCTATGCTAGTACATTAGCGAATATCGAAACACAGAAAGTATCGATCGAGAATACTTTAGAATTAGCTAAGCGTAGTTTCATGATGGCTGAGACAAACTATAATAACTACTTACAATTATATACGATCGGGGGTGTATCCCAGTTAGAAGTAGATACGCAAATGACAGCGTATATGCAAGCCATGGCTAACCTAAGTAATGCACAAACATCCTATGATGCCTTTATGGAGACTACCTATCCTACTACATTATCGACTGCTAAGGCTTCTTATGATAGCTCAGTAGCTTCTTATAATACGACTATGGATAAGTTAGGAGATATCGAAGTACGCTCTGAGATCGCTGGAGAGATCACATATCGTGGGAATGAAGTGGGGACTAAGTTAGACCAAGAGATCGTAGTATCGATTACTGACTTTAATTCCTTAGCAGTATCTATCAAGGTAGATGAATACGACATCTCTTCTATTTCTATTGGGAAAGAGGCAGATATCTATATTAGCTCTTTAGGAGAGAGTGTAGAGGGAATGATCAGTAATCTTTCTAAGAATGCGAATACGATCTCTGGGATCGCGTTCTTTAATGCTGAAGTTTCTCTTCCATATCATGAACATATTCTAGAGGGGATGAGTGCTGAGATAAAAATCTTGAATTCTTCCTCTAGTGATACTTTACTGATTCCTATGGAAGCATTACAGTTCACAGATCGAAATGAGACTTATGTACTTGTGAAAGAGAATAATGAAATGATCGAGAGAATGGTAGAAGTAGGGATCAATGATGGTGTTACAGTAGAGATCCTCTCTGGGGTAGAAGAGGGAGAAACTGTTTACTTCATGAATGACTTGTTATATCAAATGATGATGGCTGGAGGGCAATAGTATGGCTCTACTAGATATGAAGCAGATCGTGAAGATCTATGTGACAGGAGGAGAAGAACAAGTCGTTCTAGATCATGTAGACTTTACGGTAGAAGAAGGAGAATTCGTGGCAATACTTGGGCCTTCTGGGTCTGGTAAGAGTACGATGATGAATATTATTGGGTGTTTAGATGTTCCAACTTCTGGAGAATATTATTTAAATGGTCGTAAGATCGCAGATCTAGAGGAAAAGGAATTAGCGCATATTCGTAATAAGGAGATCGGATTTATCTTCCAATCTTTCCAATTATTGAAACGTAATACTGTCTTAGAAAATGTGATGTTACCCTTGATGTATGCAGGACTACCACGTCATGAGCAAGAAAGAAGAGCAAAAGAGATCTTAACTAGAATGGGTCTGAAAGATAAGTTTGATTTCTTTCCTCATCAGTTATCAGGAGGTCAACAACAACGTGTAGCGATCTCTCGAGCAGTAGTGACTCAACCCTCTATTCTACTAGCCGATGAGCCTACCGGGGCACTGGATCAACGTACTGGAGCCGAGGTAATGGAACTATTCAATGAGTTGAATCAAGAGGGGCGTACGATCATTATGATCACACATGATGAGAAGATCGCAGCGCATGCTAAGAGGATCGTGAAGATCTTAGATGGTAAGATGAGTAAGGGGGTAGTGAGTGATGCTTAGAGAAAGTATAACGATCTCATGGCGTAATATTACCCAGAATAAATTCCGTACGTTCTTAACGGTACTAGGGATCATTATTGGTGTTACAGCGATCATTTCATTAGTTACGATCTTACAAGGCGTGATCGATGAAGTAAATCGTCAATTCGATAGTGTAGGAGCCAACACGATCATTGTCAGTGCCACAGGAACGCCTTTAAAACAAGGATTGAGTGATCATGAGATCTCGGAGTTAGTAGAGATCGATGGGATCGTAGGATGGACTCCATCAGTGTCTAATACAGCTTCTATCCATGCCCATGAAACAACACTTGAGAAAGTGAATATCAAAGGGATCAATGAAGTATATTTTGCTCGTAATCAGGAAATGGTAGTGGCTGGTAGAGGGATCAATTACTTAGATATCGAGAGTAAGAATACGGTATGCGTGATCAATACGGATATGGCTCAGAAGTTATTCTTAGGAGAGAATCCTATTGGGAAGAGTATCGTGATCTATGGGGTGTCATATAAGGTGATCGGTCTGTTAGATGAGACAGCGGGTCTAAACTCAGTCATGACTGTTATGAGTGGTGTGGGAGATTCTGTAATGATCCCGTATCGTAATGTATTGAGTATGAATGGAACAGATCGTGTATATGCGTTAGAAGTGTATACTACAGAAGATGCGGATGTGTTAGGGACAGTCGATCAAATGGAAACGTATCTAAATCAAGTATTCAATTATAAGGATGATAGTTATTCTCTGATCGAGATGGAGAACTTGTTAGATATGATGAAGGATCTACAAGGAATGATGCGTGCGATGTTAGTGGGGATCGCTTCTATTTCCTTGTTAGTAGGAGGTATTGGGATCATGAATATGATGTTAGTATCCGTTACAGAGAGAACCACTGAGATCGGTCTTAGAAAGGCTTTAGGAGCTGAACCAAGACGCATTCAGATCCAGTTCTTAACAGAGGCTATTATTCTATCTTTGATGGGTGGTATCATGGGTGTGATAGTAGGATTGACATTGGCCTATATAGCAGCCATCGTGATCGGATATCCATTTGAATTAAACATATTTGCGATCGTACTGGGAACAGGATTCTCAGCAGCCGTAGGTATCATCTTTGGATTTGCACCTGCTAAGAAGGCAAGTGAATTAAATCCGATCGATGCGCTACGTAGTATATAGGAGGAAAAGTTATGCGTAAATGGATGATAGGAATGCTAGTAGCTATACTAGTGATTATAAGTATACCTAAGGTAGAAGCGTATGAGATCGGGAATCAATATGATTATCTTTCTAATACGCATACGATCTATTTTGAAGATGTAGAGAATCTAGTGATGATGGATCATTACTGGGTCAAGATCGAAACACCAGAAGATCTAGAGAAGCTAGATACTAAGATCGAGAAGATCGTGTATAGTGAAAAGGATTGGGCGAAGTTGTATTCAGCGCAGATGATGTATTTGAATTTGTTAGAGTTAGATGAGAATATGACTAAGATCAAGAATAATATTAGTGCTATTAATAATGAGATCGCTTTAAATGAGATGAAGGTGAAGCTAGGAATGGCTGTATCTACTTATAATAGTAATATGGCTAGTAAGACTACTCTTCAAACTAGTTTAAAGACATTAGAGGAAACACGTATTACTTTACGAGAAACTTTGAATGAGTTATTGGGGTATGATAAGAGAGATGCACTTGTTGTAATGCCGATCACGGAATTAAAGGATGTGAAGGTACTTACTTTAAAGAAATCACAGAGTGAAGCTAGAAGAAAGAACTTCATGATCGATTATATGCCTGATCAGGAAGCATATGCGGATAAGATCGATGATAAGGTAGAAAGTATCCACGAGGCACTAGAAAATAGTTTAGAGCAGTATAAGAATTCTGTGTATGCTACAACGAATGGTACAGATAAGAGAGCTATATATGAGTTACAGTATCAATTAGGAATGATCTCTAAGATGAATTATCAGTATTTAATGAATTCTATCAAGAGTGATGTAGATACTAGTAGTAATGTGTTAGCAGATGTGTATAAGAATTATGTGGAATATCGTTGTGCGATCAATGGGTATATGCCAAGTTTATTGACAACTAGTATGAATAATTCTGGAGAGAGTTCAGAGGAAAGTGAATAAGAAAAGATCAGAAATGATCTTTTTTTATTGTTTTTTAAAGAATTTTAGAGAGAATTTTAAAGAGGATGATCAGTTTTAGAGAGAAGATGTAGAGAAGTGGTGATTCGAAAAGTGTGAAATGTAGACTAAATGAGAATGTGTAAGAATAAAAGTACAAAAAAATTAAATTTTTATGCATTTTTTTCAAAAAAAGTATTGCATTTTTGAAAAGATTAGTATATACTTTGTGAGCATGACATGAGTTAAGCATGGTTCCTTAGCCAAGTGGTAAGGCAATAGACTGCAACTCTGTGATCGTCAGTTCAAATCTGACAGGAACCTCCAATATGGGGATGTGGCGGAATAGGCAGACGCAACGGACTTAAAATCCGTTGGTGGCAACACCGTGCGGGTTCAAGTCCCGCCATCCCCACCATTCTTGGTTTGAGTAGTCTTGAACCTAACATGTTATGCATGTGCATTGATTACTAATATATGCGCCCATAGCTCAACTGGATAGAGCGTTTGACTACGGATCAAAAGGTTGTGGATTCGATTTCTGCTGGGCGCGCCATTTTATTTAAAGGGTAATGAATGTGCATCTCGGGACGTAGCACAGCTTGGTAGTGCACCTGATTTGGGATCAGGGGGTCGCAGGTTCAAATCCTGTCGTCCCGACCATTTGTGGCGGGGTAGCTTAGTTGGCTAGAGCGTTCGGTTCATACCCGGAAGGTCGTGGGTTCGAGTCCCACTTCCGCTACCATTTCTTAATCAGTTTACAGGTTGTACCCTAAAGGCGGACCCTTAGCGCAGTTGGTCAGAGCTACCGGCTCATAACCGGTTGGTCGTAGGTTCGAGTCCTACAGGGTCCACCAAATATTTAATCACGGAGGAATACCCAAGTGGCTGAAGGGTCCGGTCTTGAAAACCGGTAGGTCGGGAAACTGGCGCCTGGGTTCGAATCCCAGTTCCTCCGCCATTCTTATTGAAATATCGCGGGGTGGAGCAGCCTGGTAGCTCGTCGGGCTCATAACCCGAAGGTCGTAGGTTCAAATCCTGCCCCCGCAACCAATGGTTCTGTAGCTCAGTCGGTAGAGCAAGGGACTGAAAATCCCTGTGTCGGCGGTTCGATTCCGCCTGGAACCACCATTGGAAAATAACACTGATCGTATGGTCAGTGTTTTTTGTTTATATACATTCTGAGCAAAGTTCTTTACAAATAATTCCCTTATCATATACAATATACTTGTAATAAATATTAAATATACTCAAAGGAGGAAATATATGAGTCATTTACAAGGTAAAACAGTAATCGTTACAGGTGGTGGTCGTGCTGTATTAAGTGATGGTAGTTGTGGTTCTATTGGATATGGTATCGCAACAGCTTTCGCAAAAGAAGGGGCTAACCTAGTATTAACAGGACGTAATGTATCTAAACTAATGGACGCTAAAGAAGAATTAGAAAGACTATATGGTGTCAAAGTATTACCGATCCAAGCAGATATCAGTGCAGGACAAGATAATGAAGCTGTTGTAGCCAATGTAGTACAACAAACTATCGATACATTCGGTGACATTCATGTATTGATCAATAATGCCCAAGCATCTGCTTCAGGAGTAACTCTAGCAGATCATACTACAGCACAATTTGATCTAGCTATGTATTCAGGACTATATGCTACATTCTACTATATGAAAGCATGTTACCCATATCTAGCTAAAACACAAGGTACAGTGATCAACTTCGGTTCAGGAGCAGGTCTATTTGGAAATTATGGACAAAGTGCTTATGCCGCTGCTAAAGAAGCCATTCGTGGTATGACAAGAGTAGCAGCTACAGAATGGGGTAAAGATAATATCAATGTTAATGTAGTATGTCCACTAGCATGGACTGCTCAATTAGAAAACTGGGCAAATGCATATCCAGAAGCATTTAAAGCAAACGTTAAGATGCCTCCAATGGGACACTATGGAGATGTAGAGAAAGAGATCGGTAGAGCTTGTGTAGCATTAACTTCACCTGATCTAAAGTATATGAGTGGAGAAACTATTACTTTAGAAGGTGGAATGGGTCTAAGACCTTAATAGTATATCAACACTGATCGTTTGATCAGTGTTTTTGTAACTATTCTTTATAATCATAAAAGGAGGTAATATACATGAAACTGATCTCATGGAATGTGAATGGATTAAGAGCAGTATTACAGAAAGGATTCTTAGAGTTCTTTACACAAGAAGAAGCTGATTTCTTCTGCTTACAAGAAACTAAGATCCAAGCAGGACAAGTAGACTTATCATTGGAGGGCTATCATATATACTATAACTATGCGATCAAGAAAGGATATTCGGGTACAGCAATATTTGCTAAGCAACCTGCTCTATCCGTACGATATGATGTATTAGGCAAGCATACGGATGAGGGAAGAATGATCACATTAGAATATGAGAACTTCTATCTAGTAAACGTATATGTACCCAATGCTCAAGAAGAGTTAAAGAGATTAGAGTATCGTATGGAATGGGAAGACGATTTCAGAGCTTATCTAAATGAATTAGCGAAGCAGAAAGCTGTGATCGTATGTGGAGATATGAATGTGGCCAAGGAAGAGATCGATCTTAAGAATCCAAAGTCTAATACTAAGAATCCAGGCTTCTCGATCGAGGAGAGAACTAAGATGCGTGAGTTATTAGCTAGTGGTTTTACGGATAGTTTCCGTTACTTTTATCCAGATGCGACAGATCAATATACTTGGTGGAGCTATCGCTTTAAAGCCCGTGAGAAGAATATCGGATGGCGGATCGATTACTTCCTGATCGATACACCTCATGAAAGTGCTCTAAGAGAAGCTAAGATCTATCAGGATGTATTGGGTAGTGATCACTGTCCAGTGGGCATTACAGTAGAATTATAATGGAATAACGTCCTAAGGGACGTTATTTTCAGTAGTAGGAGTATTACTAGAATACTTGAAAGGAATGTTGAAATATTATACAATTAACTATAAGTGAGAAAGGTGGTACTCCTATGAGAATTGGAATGGTGTCACTAGGATGTAGTAAGAATCTAGTAGACAGTGAAAGAATATTAGGGATCTTAGCTAAAGGAGGACACAGCATCGTAGCTGATCCTGCCGATAGCGATGTGATCATTGTAAATACATGTGGATTTATTGAAAGTGCTAAGCAAGAAGCGATCTCTACGATCTTAGAGATGGCAGAATATAAGAATCATAAGTGTCAGAAGTTGATCGTAATGGGATGCTTAGCAAAGCGCTATAAAGAGCAATTAATAGAAAGTCTACCTGAAGTAGATTTAGTGATCGGGGTAGATGAATATCCTCATCTAGATGAGATCTTTGCTAGAGAATTAGTGGCTAAGGAATATCCAACATGGCAAGATGGAGAAAGATTAGTCTCTACGCCTAAGCATTTTGCGTATTTAAAGATCGCGGAAGGTTGCTCAAACTTCTGTAGCTTCTGTGCCATTCCTTTGATCCGTGGTAGATATGTCAGCTATAAGATGGAAGATATCTTGAAAGAAGCTGCATTACTAAAGGAACGTGGGGTACAAGAGTTAGTTGTGATCGCGCAAGATACGACTCGTTATGGGATCGATCTATATAACAAATATGCTCTAGCAGATCTTGTTAGAGAATTATCTAAGATGGAATTCCACTGGATCCGTATTCTATACATGTATCCAGAGGCTATTACTCATGAGTTAGTAGATACTATGGCAGAATTACCAAATGTAGTACCATACTTCGATGTACCATTACAATCTGGAAATGATCGTATCTTGAAGTTAATGAATCGTCGTGGGGATACTACAACAGTTCGTAATATCGTGAAGTATATTCGTGAGATGATCCCTCATGCGATCTTTAGAACCACTATGATCGCAGGCTTCCCTACTGAGAAGAAAGCGGAGTTCAATGATACTATGAGACTAGCTAAGGAGATCGAATTTGATCGTTTAGGGGCTTTCCCGTATTCTAAGGAAGAAGATACTAAGGGATATGATATTAAGCCTGAGGTGGCTAAGAAGGTGCGTGTAGCTCGTTTTGAAAGATTGATGAAGTTACAGGCAGAGATCTCTACTCGTAAGTCTGCTGCTTTAGTAGGACAGACTTTAGAGGTATTAGTAGAGAGTAGAGAGATGTTGAGTGGTAAGTATAAGGGTCGTAGTATTTACAGTGCACCAGATGATGTAGATGGTTTCGTGTTATTTAAGAGTGATAAGAATCTATCTATTGGTGAGTTTGTGAATGTTAAGATCACGAAAAGTTATACATATGACTTAGAGGGTGAAATGGTTGATTAAGGGGTTTGATCCGATCATTTGTGAGGGATGTAAGATCTTGATTTTAGGTTCTATTCCTTCTATTGCATCTTTATCTAAACAAGAGTATTATGCCCATCCTAGTAACCGTTTCTGGAGGCTTATGGGAGTTCTTTTGGGGGAAGAGGTACAAGATTATGCTTCTAAGCAAAATCTTCTTCTATCGCATTCTATCGCATTGTGGGATGTGATCGATATGTGTGAGAGGGAAGGTAGTTTGGATAGTGCTATTGAGAATGAAGTGAGTAATGATATTGCTTGGTTGATCGATAGGTATCCAAAGATAGAACTGATCATCTGTAATGGAAAGAAGGCATATCAAGTATTCTGTAAACAGTTTCCTGCTTTATGGGATATGGCTGTGTATTGTCCTTCTACTTCTGCGGCGAATGCGGGGAGTAGTTTTGAGGATCTATTATTAGCTTGGGGTAAATATATTACAAAGTAAAAGGGGTAGTGCTAGATGCATTACCCCTTGATTCTTAATGGATTATGTTGCTGCTCGTCAAATATAGTAGTAGGATCTCCATGTCCTGGATGGATCATGTAGTCTTTCTCTAAAGATAAGATCCTGTGGATAGACGAGCGCATCTGTTCTAAGTTACCTGTTGGGAAATCTACTCTACCATAGGTCTTATCAAAGATCGTATCTCCTGAGAAGATA
>SVBO01000032.1 GCA_015058845.1 Erysipelotrichaceae bacterium | reverse complement strand
GGTTGTTGCTTTATAAAGGTTGTTGCTTTATAAAGGTTGTTGCTTTATAAAGGTTGTTGCTTTATAAAGGTTGTTGCTTTATAAAGGTTGTTGCTTTATAAAGGTTGTTGCTTATTAGTACCTATTATAAATGATACCATCTTTTATATTTTATTCAATATTAGATGAGATATTTTTTAAAATTTATATATTACTTCTCGATAAAGAAAACCACTGTATTTCTACAGTGGTATATCTACTATTGAGCTAATTTCTTCTCGATATCAGCGATATCTTCTTCTAATTCAGCAATATATTCTTTCTTATCTTCGATCATTGCTTCAGTATTGTCGATCTCACGTTGACTATACATAGTAGCGATCTCTTCTTGCATACGCTTAATTTGACGCTTTAAGTTATTGATCTGTTCTTGCTTATAAGCACGAGAATCTTGTAACTTTTGACGATATTCAGCTTGTCTTCTTTCGTTATTCTCACGAAGGCCTTCAAAGTAAGCATCCATTACACCACGGAATTCTTTCCATAAAGCATCTTCTTCCTTACCACTAGAACCTACTTTCTTCCATTCATCGCTTAAGCCCTTCATAGCAGCAGTATTAGCTCTAGAGAAATTCTTAGAAGTTAAGATCTCATTAGCCTTAGCAATAAGACCCTTCTTATCTTCAGCATGTGCTTGTTGCTTAGCATGTAATGCTTCATAATACTCATTACGACGAGCATAGAAACCTTGACGGATCTCATTGAATTCATTCCATAACTTATTTTCGAATTCCTTACCAGCACTACCGATCTCTTTCCATTCTTCTAATAATTCATTGAATAGATTTCCTGTCTTATTCCATTCAGTACTATCAGCAAGAGCTTTAGCCTTCTCAATAATCTCAGCCTTTACATTACGAGCATTCTCGAACTTAGCTGATAATTCTTCAAAGTACTTACGTCTATTAGCAAAGAAAGATTGGCGAAGTTCATTGAACTTTTCCCATAGAATATCATCTGTATCTTTACCAGCAGAACCAGTTACACGCCATTCATTCATTAAACCTTCCATTTCCTTATTAGCTGCATTCCAATCAGCTGGAGCAGAAAGAGCCTCAGCACGAGCGATCAAGCTCTTCTTAGCCTCTTCATTAGTTGCATATACTTCTTTACGCTTAGCATAGATAGCATCTGCAATAGCCTCGAATTCCTCAGTTAATTGAGCATCTAGAGCTGAATCATAATTCTCGATCTTACGCCATTTCTTTTGAAGTTTACCTAATTCAGTATACACATTCTTGTCATCAGACTCTAATAATTTCTTAGCCTGTTCGATCAAGTTCTTACGATCCTGGATATCATCCTCCATATCGCGCTCTACTACTAATTCATTGTATTCGTTTGTCATACTACACCTCTTCTAGTTCATAACTATACATACTATATCTATAATACATCAAAATATCCAAAATTGCATCTCATTTTAGAATATTCTTTCGCTTTTCTACACTCATCTTGCCTATTTTACGCAATTATTACATAAAATCTATCAAAATCACACTCTTAGACAACTTCACTATTTCTATCGTTTTACTCTCTCCTCTAAGGAATCTATCACTTTAGTCTGCATTAGATTATCCAAACTATACTCATCACCCAAGATCACGAAGAATGGTTCACTATTTAACTCCGTAAACACTAACATACACTGCATATCTTCTTTTGCCCTAGCATAGTCTTCATAAGATACATGGACCATTAGTTCTGTTTCCTCACTATAGTCTTTTAAATACAAGCAACAAAAAGGATCATACTCAATAAATTTCAAAGACGTATCTACTACATGATCCACATAGATCTGGAAATATCCATTCTTAATAAGCCTTACCTCTAACGCATTCTTAATACTCTTCTTAGATGCCTTAGCCTTCTCTTCGATCCACATACGATCTACTATGATCTTATCTGACTTCCCCATACAATACCTCTAATATAATAAAGTGATCTTAGATCCATCACGCTTAATGAACCCATCTTCACTTAAGTTCTTTAACTCTCTCATTAAAGCACTACGCTCTACATTCATATAATCTGCTAGATCTGTATAAGAGAAAGGGATCGTGAATGTTTTGTTATAAGTACCACCTACAAATTGGAAATAGGATAATAACTTATCACGAATAGATCTCTTAGATAATAATTCTATTCTGGTATTCTGCATCTGTGTTTTCTTAATGATCCTTTGTAATAGATCTTGATGTAAAGTAGTATGGTAACTACACTTCTCATTACATGGTGCATATAGATCTTCTACATCAAAGAAGATTACTGTACAATCCTTCATAGCTACTACATTCAATTCACTATTCGTACTTACGTTATAGAATAATTCCCCAAAGATATCATCCTTCGTATATCTCTCTACGATCGTCTTATTTCCCTTCTTATCATACCGGATCAGATCTGCTACCCCATCTACCAAAACACATAACTGGGCTCGTTTGACTAGAAAAGAAGTAATGATCTCTTCTTTCTTGAACTTCTTTTTCTTAGCTCTCATACACTGACAATATTCATATTCTTTCTTAGATGCCATTTCTCACACCTCGCTTTATACCCTTTTACCATGCATATTCATTATAGCACAAAAAAGTAAAAATAAATCTTTTTTTGTTGCAAATACAACAGATTTTTAAAGAATTTAGTGGTATCATATTATAGCTTAAGGAAACTTAGGACATAATACAAATAAGATCATTGATATACATTTAGGGAAAAGGAGATCAGAAGCATGAAGGTTATCAAAAGAGATGGTACTATCGTTGAATTCGATAAGATGAAGATCCGATTAGCGATCGAAGCTGCTAACAAAGAGATTAAAGAAAGTGGAAGAGCTAGTGATGAAGAGATCGATGAGATCATCAGTTTCATTGAATCACTAGGAAAGAAGCGTATTCTTGTAGAAGATATCCAAGATATCATTGAAGAGAAGTTAATGGATTATAAGCACTTTGAATTAGCTAAGAAATATATCGTATATCGTTATACACGTGCATTAGTACGTAAACAAAATACAACAGATGAATCTATTCTAGGATTGATCCAGAAGACTAATAAAGAATTAATGGATGAGAATTCTAATAAGAATGCGATCGTAGCTTCTACACAACGCGACTTGATCGCCGGTGAGGTTAGTAAAGACTTAACGAAACGTATCTTATTACCTGAAAAGATCTCTAAAGCACACGAAGAGGGTGTTCTACACTTCCATGATGCTGACTATTTCTTACAACCTATCTTTAACTGTTGCTTAATCAATATTGCTGATATGTTAGAGAATGGTACAGTGATCAATAAGAAGATGATCGAGACACCTAAGAGCTTCCAAGTAGCTTGTACTGTAACAACACAGATCATTGCGGCTGTTGCTAGTAGCCAATATGGTGGACAAAGTGTAGAAGTGAAGCACTTAGGTAAATATCTACGTAGAAGTTATGAGAAGTTCAAGAAAGAATTAGTAGATGCTTATTCTGGTAAATTACCTGATGAGATGATCGAGGATATCGTTCAAAAGCGTTTGAAATATGAATTAGCAAGTGGTGTTCAAACTATTCAATATCAGATCAATACATTAATGACTACAAATGGTCAATCTCCATTCGTAACATTATTCATGAATCTAGAAGAAGATGACCCATATATTAAGGAAAATGCTATGATCTTTGAAGAGATCATCTCTCAACGTCTACAAGGAATCAAGAATGATAAGGGTGTCTATGTAACACCTGCTTTCCCTAAGTTAGTATATGTACTACATGAACATAACTGCTTAAAGGGTGGTAAGTATGACTACTTAACTAAATTAGCTGTTAAGTGTTCTGCTAAACGTTTATATCCAGATTATATTTCCGCTAAGCAAATGAAGAAGATCTATGCTGGTAATGTATTCTCTCCAATGGGTTGTCGTAGTTTCTTATCTCCTTGGAAAGATGAGAATGGTAACTATAAATTTGAAGGACGTTTCAACCAAGGTGTTGTAAGTATCAACTTACCACAGATCGGTATTGTTTCTCATGGTAATGAGAAGGTATTCTGGAAGGAATTCGATGAACGTCTACAATTATGTTATGAAGCATTAATGTGTCGTCACTATGCTTTAAAGGGTACTACTAGTGATGTATCTCCGATCCATTGGCAATATGGTGCTATTGCTAGATTACAACCTAAAGAGAAGATCGATCATCTATTAATGGGTGGATATTCTAGTATCTCTCTTGGATATATTGGTCTATATGAAGTTACTAAGTTAATGACTGGTGAATCTCATACTACCGAAAAGGGACGCGATTTTGCTTTACGAGTAATGGAACACTTACGTGCTAAGACAGAAGAGTGGAAGGCTGAGACTGGTATTGGTTTCGCTTTATATGGTACTCCTGCAGAAAGCTTATGCTATCGTTTCGCACGTATCGATAAGGAGAAGTATGGCGATATCGAAGATGTTACAGATAAGGGATATTACACTAACTCTTACCATGTAGATGTACGTGAACACATCGATGCATTCTCTAAATTAGGATTCGAAACACAATTCCAACCTATTTCTCTAGGAGGATGTATCAGTTACGTAGAGATCCCTAATATGCGTCATAACTTACCAGCATTAGAAGAATTAGTACGCTTTATCTATGATAATATCCAATATGCTGAGTTCAATACTAAGTCTGACTACTGTCATGTATGTGGCTTTGATGGAGAGATCCAGATCAATGATAAGTTAGAATGGGAATGTCCTAACTGTCATAACACAGATCGCGATAAGATGAATGTTACTCGTAGAACATGTGGTTATCTAGGAGAGAACTTCTGGAACGTAGGTAAGACTAAAGAGATCAAGGCTCGTGTTACACATTTATAGGAGATCGATATGAATTACGCTTCTATTAAGAATTGTGATGTAGCCAATGGTATTGGGATCCGTATCTCCTTATTTGTAAGTGGATGTCGTCATAAGTGTAAGAACTGCTTTAATCAAGAAGCATGGGATTTTACTTATGGAGAAGAGTTCACTGAAGAAACATTAGATAAACTAAGAACTCTATTAGCTCCTTCTTATATTCATGGATTATCTCTTTTGGGAGGAGAGCCTATGGAGAAAGAGAATCAAGAGGGGTTATTGCCTGTATATAGAATGGTCAAGAATGAGTTTCCTGAAAAGACTATTTGGTGTTATAGTGGATTTACGTTTGAGCAATTATTAGCTATGTGTGATATTCTTCCACATACTAGAGAAATACTTAGTTATATTGATGTATTAGTGGATGGTAAGTTCGTAGAGGAATTAAAAGATATTTCTTTACGTTTCCGTGGTTCTTCTAATCAAAGGATCATTGATGTACGTAAGTCTTTAGAAAGTAATACAGTAGTAGAATGGAAAGAAGACTAAGAGGTTGTCATATGACAACCCCTTTTATTTATATTTACGCATATTCAATATGTAGTAGATAATAGCACCCACTACTTCTACTCCACATAAGATCCAACCAAATAATGTGAATGTATTCCGCATAGTATATGCTTGCATCAAAGCATTCGTACTTAGTACCCTGATAGGCAACCCATCTTCAGAAGTATCAAATGAGAAGATGATCTCTTCATATACACTAGGATCATCTAGATAACTAGTTACAGCATTTCCCTTACCATCCTCTACGATCGTAACACTCATATCTTCATAGAGAATACGTAACCACTCATCAGTAACCTCTTGCTTTGTACCAAAGTATTCCTCAATGACTAAGGATTCCATATAACTCTTGAACTCATGATAGGTATCAAACTCTTGATATTCTTTAAATAGGGGTAATGAGAAGTTATAGATCCCCATATTGATCGCAAATGTGATCATTAAGATACTACCAAATATCTTACATGTCTTAATAAAGATACTATTACTATATTGATCCTTATGGATCTCTTCTTGGGTAAAGTATAGATCTTCTCTTGTATATAACTTCTTCTTGATATAGAAACTATATACAATATAACTCACAAATAACGCAGTGAGAGCATACATAGTACCAAATAAGAACCACACCCCTGTTTCTAGTCCTGTATACGCTACACTATAGATCCCTAGTGGTAATAGAAATGCGAATACTGCTAGGGTAATAAATATAACATAGAGTTCGATCAGAGTGATCTTAGTATTCACTTTACGGATCTCTTCTATACGATAGTCTACTTCTTCCTCATCTATCAAGATCAATTGATCTTCTTTGATCAAATGTTGAAAGAATATAACAACTACGATACATAACAATCCTAACAAGAATCCTAATAAACCACTAGTAAATACTTCATTAGAAATAGTAGCAAAGATCAAGCCTAAAGCAAGTAATAACAAAGAGACCATGCTTTTAGTCTTATACTCTTTATACTGTTTATGTAGAAGAAATTTAAATTGCTTATCACTCTTTACAGTAGACTTACTCTCTACACTCTTCATACTCTTACTAGTATCCTTCTCTCCTCTAAGTAACTCGTCACTTGTAATTCCAAATATATCTGCGATCACTGGGATCAAGTATAGATCTGGTGTATTCTCATCTCTTTCCCATCTACTCACTGTTTTATCGGATACCAATAACTTATCAGCTAATTCCTTCTGTGTCATACCATTGGCTTTACGTAACACTGCTATAAACTTACCGATCGTTTTCTTCTCCATACACTTTCCTCCTTCTTTTCACCAGTATTCTCACACTTAGACAGACTAATTACCACACCATATTCCAAGAATCTCTCTCATATTCCGAGAATCTATATGCTCACTGACTCATTAACAAATCATCTCTTTGCTATTCTCTATTATTATATCGCAATACAAAGCCTAATACATTTGAAAAAGTGTAAATGAAATCTTACATTCATCCTCTCTTCCCTTCATTGACATATATTTAGGGATATGGTAATCTATACGAAGATGAATATCATATAAGGAGATATAGAATGAACACTAAAGTTGTAGTAATTAATGGTAAGAAGACTAATTTCGATGGTTCAATCGATTGGAATGTCTTATCTGATGAAGTAGTTGTATACGACTACAGTAATGATGAAGAGATCATTGAAAGAATCCAAGGGGCTGGTATCGTTGTATGTAAGGAAAATCCTCTTCCTAAAGCAATGATCGATCGTTTCCCAGATAGCGTTCACTTATTATGTGAAGCTGGTACAGGGTACAATAACATTGATGTTGTAGCTTGTAGAGAAAGAGGGATCACTGTAACAAATATCCCATCATATTCCCCTGAATGTGTAGCTCAAGTTGCTATGATGCATATCCTTAACCTAGCTTCTTCTATGCGTAAGCAAATGAATATGTTAGCTGCACATGATCATCGTAACTTTGCTGAACACTTAATGGTAAGCCATGTAGAATTACAGAATAAGACATTAGGTATTATTGGTCATGGTACTATTGGTAAGCAAGTTGTTAAGTTAGCTAATGCATTTGGTATGAAGGTTATTGCTTATACAAGAACTCCAGGAGAAAATACTGATGAGATCACTTATGTTTCTTTAGAAGAAGTATTAACTAAGAGTGATTTCGTTTCATTACACTGTCCTTTAACTCCAGTGACTCATCATATTATTGGAGAAAAGGAATTAGCTATGATGAAGCCTACTGCTTATCTAGTAAATACTGCTCGTGGACCACTGATCGATGAGAAGGCATTGATCGAAGCATTAAAGAACAATGTGATTGCTGGTGCTGCGTTAGACGTTCAAGAAGTGGAACCATTAGCTGCTGATAGCCCACTGATCGATATGGAGAATGTGATCTTAACTCCTCATATTGGATGGCAAGGTAAAGAAACTCGTCAACGTTTAGTAGATATGCTAGCTGATAATATTCATAGTTATATTGCTGGTAACCCTATCAACGTTAAGAACTAATTCTATAGGATGGTCTTAGGATCATCTTTTTCTTATCTTAGAATACACAATACCCTCCCTGTTTACACAAGGAGGGTATTTCTTAACTTAATTTCTTCTTTAACTTATGTCTACTACCATCACTCTCTTGAACAGTAATAGATTGTAACTGTGCTTCTAAATTTCTTCTATATGCTGCTATATACTCTTTACGAAGCTTATCTTGTTCTAGTGTTTCTTCTTCTGTAAGACCCACTGTCTTCTTTTTCTTTGCTAATTCATTGATCCTAGCGATCATCTTCTCATCCACGACTCTCTTCCTCCCATTTCTTCCATATATCTTCTCTAACCCCTACTGTAGCCTTGTTTCCATTACGTACGATCGGTGCTTTCATTAACTCCGGATGTTCCCGCAAAGTAGCCTCCTTCATAGAATCTGGAAGATACTCAAAGTGTAAGTTCTTATATGCCTTAGACTTCTCATCTACCACATCTTTCCAAGTATAACCACTCTGTAACACACTATTCCATTCCTTATCACGCATTCCATATCGATCTAGATCAATACTCTGAAATGGGATCCTACGCTCCTTAAAGAAACGCTCAGCATGTTTAGTATCATGTCCCTTAGTTCTACCAAAGATCTGAATATTCATTATTCTTCTCCCCTTTTAGAAGGCTTCTCAATAGTAATATCCACATGAACACGTGGTAATACCTCTAACACATTCTTGAAAGTAGTCTTAGTTTGCTCCCATAGACTCTGTGACATATCCACATTCTCAGACTCAGCAAAGATCTCTTCTACTTCCTCTTCATATTCTAAATCATCGCCAGAAGACTTGAAATTAGCTTCCTCTTCCCATTCTTTCTCTAGCTTCGTAACATATTCTCTTTCTACTTCATTATCGATCAATTTCTTAACAGCAAATACAGCAGCAGTAATAGCACCAATACCTAATAAGATCTTCTTCATTTCCCATTACCTCACTTTACCTGTAACTAATGTATTCATAACACTCAAGAATACAACCTAATAATAACAGAAATATCCGAAAATACAATACCTAGGGGAATCAAAAGAAAGGACCTTGTTTCCAAGATCCTAATCATTATTATCTATAATCCCCATTGATTCTCTTAACAGCTAACCAAGCCTCAGATGTACAGTTTGCAAGTTTTCTACCTCTTACAGCATCCCCGATCACATGAGTCTCAACACCATCAAGTTTCAATTCATCTACCACATTAGTTCTAGCCTTTAGACCAAGAGCCGCAACCACAGTGTCACATTCTAATTCATGTACACCATCATTTTCATATACTAATTTACCCTTAGCGATCTCTTTCACCTTAGAATTTACTAAGATCTTAACATTAGCAGCAGCTAACTCAGTATTTAAAGCAATTTGAGATAAAGGTTCATCCTCTAATGCCACAGCATGTCTCATTTCGACAATAGTAACATCCTTACCAGCTTGACCAAGCATCAATGCTGTTTCAGTACCTACTAGACCACCACCCACGATAGCCACTTTACCAGTAACAGCCTCTGGATTCATGATCGCTTCTTTCGCAGTAATAGTATTCTCGATACCTAAGATATTTGGAACGATGTATTCTGAACCAACTGCAATGATCAATGCATCTGGATGTAATGCTTCCACATTTCCCTTAGTAGCCTTAGTATTCATACGTACATCTACATTAGATTTCTTTAATTGTGTCTTTTCCCATTCTAATACACCACGAGCAGCAGTCTTGAAACGAGGTTCAGTAGCTTCAATGAAGTGTCCACCTAACTCATTAGCAGCTTCTAGTAATGTTACCTTATGACCATGTAGATCAGCTACTCTAGCAGCTTCCATACCAGCCATACCACCACCTACAACTACAATGTGCTTAGGTTCAGCTACCTTATAAGGCTTGAATTCTCTTTCTCTACCAGCTTGGGCATTTACTTCACAACGAATTGGATGTCCAGCAAAGAATGAAGTGATACAACCTTCATGTCCTCTCATACATGGACGAATATCTTCATAGCGACCTTCTTTTACCTTATTAGCAATATATGGATCGGCAATTAGAGGACGACCAAATGCTACTAGATCACAATCATCATTTTGTAGAGCCTTTTCTCCTAATTCAGGATTTAAAGCATTAACAGCAATGACTTTAGTCTTAGTAACTACCTTCTTAATAGCACTTGCTAAGTTAACAATAGCACCCTCTGGACGATACATAGGAGAGATCATCCAATTAGCCATAGTCTCATAGTTACCTACAGATACATGGATATAATCCACTTGATCTTCTACCATTAAAGCGATCGCACAAGTATCTTCACTAGTTAGACCACCATCTACATATTCATGACCACTGATTCTTAGACCCACTAAGAACTCATATCCACATTTTTCTCTTACCTTACGAAGAATATTATTTAAGAATGTAACTCTCTTCTCTCTTGTTCCACCATATTCATCATCTCTTAGATTAGTATATGGACTTAAGAAAGAACAGATCAAGTATCCATGTGCCCCATGGATCTCAACACCATCAAAACCAGCACACTTAGCACGGAAAGCTGCTGCTGCGAAAGCATCTTCGATCTCTTGGATCTCTTCTACTTCTAATGCTCTAGGCATTCTTCCTACAAATCCACTAGGCTTAGCACTTGGCCCAACACATTCCATACCAGGAACTGCGGCAGGACTTGCTTGAATACCACCATGAGATAATTGAAGGATCGCTACTGCTCCATTCTCTTTAATAGCTTGTGCTAGATAGTACTTACCAGCAATTAAATGATCTGTATTTAGACCACTAGATGAGATAGATGATCTAGATGCCTTAGAATCAACGAATGTATTCTCTACGATAATAGCAGCAGTCCCACCCTTTGCTCTTTCAGCATAGTAATCACACATTTGTTGTGTAGTATCACCAATAGGAGTACATAATCTAGTTTCCATTGGTGCCATAACGATACGATTCTTGAACGTATAACTACCTACTTGAATAGGTTCCATAAGTTTACAAGTACTCATAATAAACCCTCCTTTTGTTACTATAGACTTGTTTCGTTACATTCATTATAGACCTAAAAGAAAAGATTCACAAGCATTTATGTGAATCTTTAAACAAGTTAACACTTACAATATTTATTTCTGGGTATTTCCTAATACCTTCCAGATCTGCTCTCTCATAATGGTATAATCACTACTCTTACTATTACTATAATCTTTACTATATAAATATCTTAGAATATCATATGTAACACGATTATGTTCAAGACTAGAAGACACTACTACTGATGAAGAATAGATCTTATCACTGACATATACAATACGAAGATCCTCGTAAATATCACTAGCCTCCTCAGTTAGAAGTCCCCAGATCTCACTATAATCCTCTAGGATCCCCATATATCCCACACTCACATCACAAGTACCATTGGCCAGACTTTCTATAGAAACATCATACGAATCGATCACAGATACATTCGACATATTCGCAAATGACATACCTTGCTCATCAAAGTATGGACGGATAAAGATATATCCCACTAAAGAAGTAGGTTCAAAGACACAGTATTGTAAAGATGAAATATCCTTCTTGAAATAAAACTCATCCTCATTACTCTTCTCTAACAGAATAGCCGTATAGTAAGGATACTTCTCTCCCCCATATTCGATCACATTCTCAGCAGCAATGACCTTACTATCCTCTCCATATAAAGCATAATCCACACCACTCACGAACCCTAACTGGATCCCATCTTGCTCTAAAGCCTTAAATAAAGCACTAGCATCTCCATAATAATGTAGAGACACCTGTACATCTCCATATACCTCTTGCAAATGTTCCTGTAACTCTACACGTAGTTCACTATTACTACTCTCATCTCTATCCCCACGTACTACACCGATCTTTATCGTATTAATACGCATAGATAGATCAATACACATCATAACAAGGAAAATAAGAACGAATCCTATCTCTATGATCCTCTCCTTATTGATCTTTACCTTCTTCATATTCCACCTCAAAATACCCTAAAGCCTCACAAGCATGATAGATCCCATCTTCTTCTAAAGAAGACGTCACATAATCCGCCTTTTGCTTCACTTCCTCTTTCGCTTGACCCATACACACAGAATAATCCGCATTCGCAAACATCTTGATATCATTCATAGAATCACCAAACACAATATGCTTACCTGTATAACCCATCAGTTTGATACATCTTTCAATACCCACATGCTTATTATCCTGATCAGTCACCATGAAACGAGTACCCCTGAACGTTGTGAAGTTGAAATCAAACGTATCTCGGATCTTCTTTTCTTCCTCTACACTTGCTAGAATTCCGATCTTCATGATCACTGCATCTTCCTTAGGAGTTGTTCCATTATAAGTGATCCAAGGATGTGTAGCCTCCATCTCTGCCACTCTATGATCATAGTAATAATGCTCATTATCGATCTTCACACACACTAATCCATGTTCTTTACAGTATGCCTCTAATGCCTTACAAAGCTCAACATCAATACCTGTGATCGATACACACTCATTCCCTACATACACACTATTTCCACCATCACATACACAATACTGGATAGCTAACTTCTCAGCTACACTCTTACAACCCAAATAACTTCTACCCGTAGCGATCGCGCAAATATGACCTAGTTCTTGTAACTTATTCACAGCTACTTGTGTACTCTGAGGCATATAATTATTCTCCCCATCACATAAAGTACCATCTATATCAAAGAAAAAACAAAGCTTCTCCACGTAAAACCACTCACTTTCTGTTTATTTATTATACCATATATTCTAGAAATAAGAAAACCCTGTGTGTATCACACAGAGTCTCATTGATCTATACATTCTCTTCCTCATGCTCGATCTTCTTTTGTTCTTCACTTACTACGATGGTCTCAGCTTTCTTGAAGTGCTCTACCTTCTCTAATTCAAACCAGAACGTAGCACCATGACCATACTCACTTTCTACTCCAAACAAAGTCTCATGAGCAGACAAGATACTCTTAACGATCGCTAGTCCAATACCAGTACCAGCTACTCTTCTCTTACCACTCTTATCGATCTTATAATAACGATCCCAGATACGGATCAGATCTTCCTTAGCAATCCCCATACCAGTATCCTTGATCTCTACTCTATAACGCTCATTCTTCAAGAATAAACGAATATCTATCTTCTTATCTTCTCCCGTATGATTTACAGCATTATTCAAGATATTGTATAATACCTGCTTCATACGTAAGATATCCGCATATACGAAACATGGCCCTTGTGGTTCGTAATTGATCGTATAGCCTTGGTTCGTGATCAATAAGTCATATTGTTGTAGTGTATTCAAGATCATTTCATTTAGATCGAATACAACTCTCTCTAACGTGATCTGACCACTTTGGAAACGCGATAAGTTCAACATGTCATTTACAAGAGCATTCAATCGATCGCTCTCTTCAATAATAATATCTAACTGTTGCTCACGTTTCTCTTTATAATCCCCTGTAAGATCCTTGATCGTCTCAGCATATCCACGGATCATAGTTAATGGAGTCTTTAAGTCATGGGATACATTGGCGATCAGATCTCTTCTCAACTCTTCTAACTGACAGATCTGTTCTCCCATATAGTTAAAGTTTTGTTGTAAGATACCGATCTCATCATCATTCTCTTCCTCAACTCTTGTATCATAGTTTCCCTTAGCGATCTCTTTCGCCGCATTACTTAGCTTCATGATCGGTCTAGAGAAAGAACGTGCAATGAAGAAGGCAATGATAGAAGCTGCGATCAATAGAGGTAATGTCAACATCATAAGCTGACTCTTCAAGACTTCTAAGACTCTTCCTACGGGTGTTACATAAGTAGATACTACTAATAAGTATTTTCCTCTAGTAGCCTCGATATAAGAACCATAGATCGCTGCTGGATAATCTAATGCCGATTGATTAGAAGTATCAAATTGAATGATCGGATACTTTAATTCCTTGATACTTGATAAGATCTCATATTGTTGTTCTTCTACTAACTTATCATAGACACACCCAATATCTGCCATCGTATAATCATGTACAGGAGAACCATTCTCATCAAATAAGAATACACAAATCTCATCTTCATTGGCAATACTAGACATTACCTTACTAGACTTATCTCCCTGTCCATATTCCTTGATCGTTTCATGGATGCTCATAGTAGCATTCTCAGCATCTTTAAAACGTGCCTCTAGATAGGATTGTTCTAGTCTAATAACTTGGAAATACCAGATCGGGATCAGGATCAGTAATACTAATACAATGATCGTCGACCATAGTTTAAATCGAATACTTTCCATACCTATACCTCAAACTTGTATCCTACACCCCATACAGTTACGATATACTTAGAATATGGTGCAATGTTCTTACGTAACATCTTGATATGTGCATCTACCGTACGATCATCACTCTCTCCACCAGTACCCCATACAGCATCTAGTAATTGTTCTCTAGATAATGCGATATTACGATTACGCATGAAGTATACTAATAGATCGAATTCTTTTGGTGTTGTAGAGATACGATTTCCATCTACATAAATGATCCTTGCAGCTTCATCGATCTCGATTCCTTCTACTTGTAAAGAATTCTTATTGGCTTGTGGTTTTACTGCTTGATACTTTCTAACAAGTAACTTCACACGAGCTACGATCTCTTTGGGAGAAAATGGCTTGACTACATAGTCATCTGCCCCACGTTCAAATCCCTCTAAACGATCGTATTCCTCACCCTTGGCTGTTAGCATAATAACAGGTAGAGTCTCTTTGATCTTACGGATCTCACTTAATGCCTTATATCCATCCATCACAGGCATCATAACATCCATCACGACACAATCTAACTCTTCTCTTTTCACGATCTCTAATGCCACAGAACCATCCTCTGCCTCTAAGATCTCAAAACCATCGAATTCTAAATATGTCTTAATAATATCTCTGATCCTGGATTCATCATCCACAATTAATACTCTGCTCATACATTCACCTATCTGCTTTCTGCCTTTTCTTTATACTAATAATGATACCACATCTTCTGCACTTGAAACAATACTAACCCCACAACTTGCTAGCACTTCTATAGACTGATGTCCCCTGGAGACCAAGATACAAGCGATCCCCATCTGCTTTGCTACTTCAAAGTCATGGATCGTATCTCCGATCATAACGATGCTTGCCTTATCATATCCACTTTTCTCAATGAACTCTAATCCAATATGTACCTTACTAGTTGCGTAAATATCACTGATTCCTAGGATATCATCCATATACATGCCTACCCCAAATTGATCGACCATTCTTTGTAACTGATCGATCCTAGAAGCACTCAGTACCCCTTGCTTGATCCCTAATTTCTTGATCTTCTCAAGAGTAGAGTGGATATCATGGAATGTAGTTAGTGTAGCTTCTCGTTCATAGTATAGATCCATCCATCGATGTGCCATCTCAACAAACTCCTCGTCTCTCTTGATCACACCTACACGTTTATAGTATTCGATCACAGGAAACATGAAGACGTTTCGATACTGCTCTTTAGAAACTATTTCCTTACCCTGTTGTTGTAAGAGAATATTAATGATCTCGATACATGTATCTACATCATCTACGATCGTACCATTAAAGTCCCATAACACATATGAATATCTCATCTTTACCTCACTACATTCTTAGTTATATCTTTATTATTATATACTGAAATGTCCTAAAATAAAAGAAGAAAACGTATGTGCTCCACATACGCTTCCCTCTTTGTTTAGAAGCAAATACAGCCAATGATGACTAATAATATAAATAGAACTAAGCAAACTACAAATCCAGAACCACAACCCTGACTATTGCAATTTGACATACGCTACCCCTCCTTTATATTGATAATGTATGAATGCTTAAAAAGTAATGCTGTACGTTTACCTAAATATTGCAAAGTTATCACTTTTGGACTATAATTAATATTGATGTTCCATCCAAAGGAGGAGAATTATGAATATCAAAAGTTTATTAAAGAAATACGGTATGATCATTATCGTGGCTCTATTATTTACTGGAGCGATCATCTATTTCGCCGTAGATTCTAATAAAGGTGTGATTCGTGGAAAGCAAGAAAACGGAAAGGATGTTGTTGTATCTTTATCTGGATATAATGTAACTGCTGATACATTATACGATACATTGATGCAAGATAGTTCTTATGCTAGTTATTCTTTATATCTGAAGTTCGTGAATGAAGTAGTAAGTGCATCATCTACTGCTACAGAAGATATGCAGACTTCTGCTGAGCTTCAAGCAGAATCATTGATCAATTCTTTCAAGAGTGAATATGGAGATTCTTATAGTGAATATCTACAAGCTGCTCTTGTTTCTGCTGGTTTAGATAAAGAAGAAGATCTAGTAGGGTATTATTTAAATTACTATATGCTTCAAGATATGATCGAGAAGTATACGGAAGAACACAAAGAAGAATTATTCGATGAGTTCTATGAGGAGAAGTCTCCTCGTCTTGTATCTCACATTCTAGTTAAGATGGAAGACTCTGAAAATCCTACTGCTGAAGAGAAAGCAAAGATGGATGCGATCGATGCAGCATTGAAAGAAGGTAAGACTTTTGCTGAGGTAGCTAAGGAGATGTCTGATGACTCTTCTGCTAGTAATGGTGGTTCTTTAGGATATGTAGATGCTGATACATCTTTCGTTGAGCCTTTCTTAACTACTGCTTTAGAGCTTAATAGCGGTGAGATGAGCGAATGGGTACAAACTGAATATGGATACCATTTGATCCTAGTAGATGATTCTACTAAAGAAACAATGATCGAGAATGAAGATGCTTCTGAGGCATTATCTTCTTACTATTCTTATTTAGAATTAACAGTTATTAAAGAGGCAGCAAGCAAATTAGAGATCACTTATGCAAGCGATGAGATCAAAGCTATGATCGATGAGTTCCTTGCTCAAGCTGACTAGGAGGAAAAACGTATGAAGAAATTAATGAAAGTTCTATGTGTATTAGGCCTAGTGATGTTAACTGGTTGTAGTGATGCGTATACAAATGTATCTGATGCTTCTAAGCCTGTATTTACTGTAAATGGTAATGCTGTAACTAAGGGTGAGATCTATCCTATGTTGATGTACTATAGTGGTGTAGAGACTACTTTAGATATGGTACTAGAACATATCATGGATCAAGAAGTTCCAATGACTGAAGAAGAGATCGCTCTAGCGAAGTCTGATTTCGATGAGATGAAGAGTGCTTATGGAGATTCATTCAGTTTCATCGTATCTTATTATGGATATGAGTCTGAAGAGGAATTCTATGAGGAAGTATATCTTAAGCAACACCAAAATGTATTATTAGTATCTAAGTATGTAGATGCTAAGTTCGATGTTCTATCTGTGACTCATAAGCCACGTAAAGTAGAGATCATGGAATTCACTGATAAGGAAACTGCTGAGAAAGCATATGCACGTGTATTCACTGATAAAGAAGCTTTCACAACTGTTGCGAAAGAGTTAGCTACTACTACATTTGATGGTAGTGAAATGATCATCACTGCTTCTTCTAGTTTAGATTCTACGCTTCTTGGTTACTTAACTGGTACTACAGTTAGCAAGAAGATCGAAGAGATCGTAGAAGGTAGCAATGGTAAGTTCTATGTAGCTAATGTAGTAGAAGGTGATCCTGCTAACTTCCGTGAAGAGGCATGTGATGCGATCGCTGCTTCTGATACAGTAAGTGATGAAGCTACTCGTTACTTCTTACAACAATATGATTTCCAAGTATCTGATAAGAGCTTACATAACTTATATAAAGATAATTACGCAGATTACTTATTCGATTAATAGGCAAGCCACTATGATATGTACCCAGAATCCTGGACACACAGATAAATGATTTAAACATACATGGATGTTTCCCTGTACTTAACAGGGGGCATCCATTTTGTTTTAGCTTGAATACGTTCGTTATTATAATAATTTATATATTCATTCACCGCTATAGAAAACTTTTCAAAGGAATCAT
>SVBO01000031.1 GCA_015058845.1 Erysipelotrichaceae bacterium | reverse complement strand
CTGATAGAGAATGAAAGACTACAAGAGTTATTTAAATTCATACTACATAGTGATACATCTTTACACGCATCGTGGTATGTAGTACAATTATTGTGGGAGAAGGTTAGAGAAATAAGGAGGAAAGAAAGTATGGCAGAGAGTTATTATGTAAGTCAGCATAAGATCGATGAGAGTTATAAGGATGGTATGGAGTTTGGTGAAATTAAAGGTCGTAATGAAGGTATTCAGATCGGCATGATGGATATGATCCAAAGGATGTATGAGAATGATATGAGTGTATCTATGATTGCTAAGTATTCTGGTATGAATGTTGGTGAAGTGCAAGAGATCATTAGTCAAAAACAATATGTATGAAAGAGCAGATATCTGCTCTTTTTACTTGATGTGACATTGATTTGTACCTCTAGGGATACTAGATATCTCTTTGCCTAAATCACTCTCTACACTATATCTAAACTCCTCTAAAGTAATATCTTGTTCTATTTCCTTAAGTCTCTCTCTAACATCCACTAAACTATCCTGTGAGATCTCTAACACAGACAAAGGAACATGTGGAACAGAAGCAGTCATTCTAAGCCTACTATACCCAGTTAAATTCTGCGTAGACAAAGCATATCTTCTAGTATCTTCCATTTGAAACATAATGAACTCATAGATCTGATCACTCGTGAAATTCGTATCTACAGTACGCTCAGCAAGACGTAACAGATCCTCTAACACAAATACAGTCTGAAACTGCATAGTCTTAGCTAACAAAGCCTTAATAATAAGCTGCTGATTTCTATTCCGATCCATATCCCCCTCTACCAAAGTATACCGATGCCTCGCTAAAGCGAGCACCTCAGTACCAGTAAGTGTCTGTTTTCCCTTATCTATATAGACCACTCTCTTATACTCATCATACTCACAGAAAGTCATCGGAACATCGATCACTAAACCACCCAAAAGATCCACACCCTCGATCACACTACTAAAAGAAACTCGAATATAATACGGAATATGGATCCCAAGCAACCTCTCTACACTCTTCACAGTACACCCGATTCCATCATTAGAAGTATGAGTCAACTTATCAAACCTATTCCCCCGACACACACTCTCCACATAACTATCTCTAGGAATAGAAGTCAGTAGCACCTCTTTCCTCTTCATATTGAACGAAATGATCATATTCATATCACTTCTACCCAAATACTTAGCAGATCCCAACTGATCGATCCCACTCACTAACACATGTACTGTATCCTGAAACAAAGAAGGCAATACTTCGATCTCCTTATGCTCATGGATCAATGTAGCCGTAGCCTTTAAATAATGCGTATCTGATAGTGATTCATACAGATCATAACTCAGCAAAGCACATCCAATATCCTTATTCTTAAGTGACAAAGCAAGTGTATTTACAGACACCTCTTCCTGTAACACTACCTCATCCTCGATATAAGACCTCAAGAATCCCACTACAGAGGAGAAATCACTATTCTCAATCACACCTAACCTCTCATCCCTACACTCCTCTAACCCACTCTTATCAAGCCCTAGAAACACATAACTATAGGTACTAGAGATAGTATCTAGACTACGATCGATCCTAAGCATAATTAGAAATATACTTATAGTTATAGTAATAATTATACCAATAAGAATGAATAACCAGATCCTAGTCTTACACATATACCCACCTCTATATCAGTATATGAATAGACTATCTAGACATGACAAGTATACAAAAAGCTGTGGAATACCACAGCTTACATCCATTACTTTAAATGACAATAATCCTTACCAACAGCTCCAGAAGTCTCACCCTCAGTTTGTACTTCCTTCACAACGATACTATTTACGGAGAAAGAGAAATCAGATAGATCAGAATCTGTTTCAGCCATCTTGATCACATACTTGATCTCATCTACATCTTCCTCACTCAACTCTACGATACTTAATTCCATACCTGGTAAAGAAGCACATTCTCCCCAACCATTACTTCCACTCACTACATGGTTAGATAATGTCCATTCCTTAGAAAGATCCGATACAAAGAAACTAGCAAAGTCATAGATCTCTTTCTTAGTAATATTAGTTTGTACAGTTTCCCCAACTACTTCTACTAGACCATCTAGTTTCGATAAGATGTCAGTAGATAGAGCTTTCTTAATGATCGCATTGATTACTAATTGCTGGTTCTTAGCACGTCCTAGATCTCCCTCTACTAACGTATAACGATGTCTAGCTAATGCCAATGCTTGCTCACCAGTCAATGTTTGTAGACCCTTATCGATATACATAATACCAGTACGGTTAGCCTTACGTTCACAGAAGCTCATAGGAACATCTACTTCGATGCCTCCTAACTCATTGATCACATTGATGACAGAGGAGAAAGAGATCTTCGCATAGTAATTGATCTCTACATCAAAGGCATTCTCGATCGTCTTGATCGTACAGTCAGTTCCATATAGACCCGTATGAGTCAACTTATCATTCTGATAACTTAAACAAGCATTTGGTAAATAAGAATCACGAGGAATAGAGTTCATAACGATCATCTTACTTAAAGGATTTACAGTGATCAACATATTCACATCACTAGGGCTCTTGATCGCAGCTTTTCCTAGAGTATCGATACCACTTACTAGGATCGTAAAGGAATTCTTAGTTACATCGATATCCTTCCTGATCTCATTGATCGGATTCTCGATCTCTACCGCATCAATGATCGCAGTCTTTTCCTTGAAGTCACTATACGTCTCTTCGATCAATTCACGATATGATTCACTAATGATCATAGCTGAGATCTTACCTGCATATAAAGCCTCTACAGCAGAAGTATAATCATCATAATTGACCTTCTTAACACTACTGTCCCACTTAGACTCAAGAGTATCGACTACAAGATCCATATGATCCGTATCGATACTTCTTTGCACGCCGATATACTTACTCTTTAAACTATCAGAATCAATGATCTTACTATCTCGTAAAGTGATCACTGAGATATATTCCTTATAAGAAGTAGGCATCTTGATGACCTCTTCCATCGCAGTATCTAAACGTGAGATCGAGAAGGCTCCAAATACACAAACACCACAAATGATCACTACTATGACTCTTCTAAGAATATGTATGAAAGTAGGCATCTTTAGAAGGGCTAAGATCAAATTCACTAATAACACAATGACACCCACTAGACCACCTAAGATCAACCATTCTTTCGGAAGAGCGCCTAGGGGTAATAATACAAAGTACATGTACCCAAATACAGCTACTAAAGCAATACTACAAATTATATCAAAGACTAATCCATAAGAAAAAATAGACTTCTTAGAATATGTCGAAGAACTACGTCTTTTAGACTTCATCAAAACCACCTCACCCATCTATTATACTTGATATTGTTACACTTGAAAAGGAAGAAAATGGAAGTATTTGAAGGAGTTTAGAAGTTGAGAAGAATAAGTTGTTCCATAATAGATCATTTTCGAGTATAATTATACAGGGTGATTATACATGGATTTCCTGAAAATGCTTAATGCTGCACAGTTACAAGCAGTAACGACGCATTCTAAATATACAAGAGTAGTAGCGGGTGCTGGTAGTGGTAAGACCCGTGTTTTAATTACGCGTATTGCGTATTTGATATCAGAACTAGGGATCTTCCCTTCTACCATAGCAGCGATTACATTTACCAATAAAGCTGCGAAAGAAATGGAAACAAGATTGATCCATATGCTACAAGACGCAGGAGCTGGTGTACATATCTCTACGATCCACTCCCTATGTGTTACCATTCTAAGACAAGATATCACATTACTATCTTATCCAAGAAACTTCATTATCTTAGATAGTGATGATCAGAAAGCAATTCTGAAGGAAGCGTATAAACAATATGAATGGGATACTAAGACGTATTCTTATTCGAATATGCTGAATTATATTGCAGCTAATAAGGGAGAGGGGATCGATGGGAAGAAGGCAATAGAATTCGCCTACCAAAATCCTTTTGAAGAGAAGAAAGCAAAGATCTATCAATACTATCTAGAAAGACAGAAAGTATTATTCGCATTAGATTTCGATGATCTATTGTTATATACAGTGAAATTACTCAAGAAACATGAACATGTCCGTGAGAAATGGCAGAAGAAGTTCCATCATATCTTAGTAGATGAGTTTCAGGATGTGGATAGAGTACAATATGAATTACTAAGACTATTAGCAGGAGAGCAGAATGAGGTATATGTAGTAGGAGATCCCGATCAAACGATCTACACATGGCGTGGAGCAGATGTGAATATCATCTTACATTTTGATCGTGATTTTAAGGGAGCTGAGACGATCTATTTGAATCAAAATTATCGCTCTACAGGAAATATTCTACAAGTAGCCAATGAATTGATCCATAATAATAGAAATCGTTTAGAGAAAGATCTATTTACGAAGAGTGATACTGGAGAGAAGGTTTATGTACTTAATGCGATCGGAGAAGATGGAGAGAGTGAATTCATTGCCTCTAAGATGATCGAGTTACATAACATAGGTGAGAAGTATAAAGATATGGCTGTGCTATATCGTTCTAACTATATTTCTAGAAGTATTGAAAAGGTGTTATCGAAGTATCATATTCCCTATAAGATCTTTGGAGGCATGCGTTTCTATGATCGTAGTGAGATCAAAGATTCTCTATGTTACTTAAGACTATTGGCCCAAGGAGATGACCTAGCCTTCAATCGTGTCATTAATTCTCCTAAACGAGGGATCGGAAATAAGACACTAGAAAAGATCGCGACGTTATCTAAAGAACATCAATGTACGTATCTAGAAGTAATTACAGAGCATGTAGATCAATTCTCGGGTAAGACTAAGGGAGAGTTGACTAAGTTCGTATCCTTCATTGAATCTATGAGAGCAAAGATGAATGATCTTACGATGATCGATCTATTAGAAGAAGTATTGATCAGTAGTGGATATAAGCAAATGCTGATGGATGCGAATGAAATGGAGAGAATAGAGAATATCAAAGAATTACAGAATGATATCCTATACTTTGAAAAGAATAATCCCAATGCAGGTCTACAAGAGTATCTGCAAACGATAGCCTTAGTTACGGATAAAGATATCTATGATGAGGGAGATTATGTATCTCTGATGACTGTACATAGTGCTAAGGGATTAGAGTTTGATACAGTGTTCGTAGCTTCTCTGTCTGAGGGAGTATTCCCCAATGAGAGAGCTATGAATGAGGGAAATAGAGGTCTAGAAGAAGAGAGAAGACTAGCCTATGTAGCCTTTACAAGAGCTAGAAAGAGATTATATTTAAGTAATTCTCAAGGCTTCTCTTATGTCCTAAACCAAGTAAGATTACCTTCTAGATTCCTGAAGGAATTAAATGAAGAGGCACTTGAATATCTAGGCGTATTAGATAAGCAAGAGAAACAGAGTGATATCTTTACGCAACAAGAGATCAAGAGTTATCATTCTAAAGAAGTGAATAAGTATAAGAAAGGTGACCTAGTGACACATAAAGTATTTGGAGAAGGGATCGTGATCTCTTGTGAAGACTTGATGGTCAAGGTAGCCTTTGCAATACCCCATGGGATCAAGACATTGATCTCTACGCATCCAAGTTTAGAAAAACTATAGAAAGGAGAAAGAGAATGAAAGCAAGGATCGATGAATTAACCGTATTGTTAGAGAAATACAATGAAGAATACTATATCAAGAATGCCTCCTCAGTCTCTGATGCCGAGTATGATAACTTGATGCGAGAGTTGATGGAATTAGAAGAAGCCTATCCAGAGTATGCTCATCCTAATTCACCGACTAAGAAGGTAAATGGAGGGGTCTTAGATGTATTTACGAAGATCACTCACAAAAGAGCTATGTTATCACTAGGAAATGCCTATAATTATGAAGATCTAATGGCCTTTGATCAAAGGATCAAGAATGAAGTAGGGATCTCCTATGACTATATGGTAGAACTAAAGATTGATGGTCTAGCCATGAGTGTAGAATACCAAGAAGGGGAGTTCCACCATGCTGTAACAAGAGGAGATGGAGAAGTAGGAGAAGATGTATCTCACAATATCCGAACTATCAGAACGCTTCCACTTAAACTAAGTGAGAAACGTGAGATCGAGATCCGTGGGGAAGTATATGTTCCTAAGAGTGAATTCGAGCGTATCAATAGTGTAAGAAGAGCTAAAGGAGAAGAAGAATTCGCTAATCCGCGAAATCTAGCTGCAGGTACAGTACGTCAATTAGATAGTGCTATCGCTTATGAAAGAAGACTAGATGCCTTCTGGTACTATGTACCAAATGCCATAGAACTAGGATTCACGAAGCATTCTGAGAGTTTAGACTATCTAGATAGCCTAGGCTTAAAGACTAATCATGAAAGAAGACTATTCCATACGATGGAAGAAGTATGGGAATATATCCTAGAGATCACTGCTAAGCGACCAGAGTTGCCATATGAGATCGATGGCATGGTGATCAAGGTAGATGACCTACGTTTACAAAGTAGACTAGGGGCTACTGCTAAGACACCTAAATGGGCGATCGCTTATAAGTTCCCAGCAGAAGAGGTAGTTACCAAGGTAAAGAACATCTTCTTAACAGTAGGAAGAACCGGAAAAGTAACTCCAAACTGTGAAATGGAAACAGTACGTATAGCAGGTACGAAAGTAGGCTTTGCCCAGTTACATAACGAAGACTATATTGCAATGAAAGATATCCGTATTGGTGATTATGTAGTAGTACGTAAAGCAGGAGATATCATTCCAGAGGTAGTATCTGCTCTACCAGAGCGTAGAGATGGTACCCAAGAGAAATACATATTCCCAAAAGTGTGTCCGATCTGTGGTGGGAGATTAGAGCGAAGTGAGGGAGAGAGTGATTACTTCTGTATCAATCTAGAATGTGAAGCTAGAATGGTAGAATCACTGATCCACTATGCCTCTAGAGATGCCCTGAATATTGATGGACTAGGGGATAAGAAAGTAGAATTCTTGTATAAGAGAGGGATCCTAAGTAGGATCGAAGATATTTATACACTACATACGCATTATGATGAAATGATCCACTTTGATGGATATGGAGAAAAGTCTGTTAAGAAGTTGTTAGAAGCTATAGAGAATAGTAAGAAGAATGAGTTAGATCGATTACTATATGGCTTCGGGATCCGCCATATTGGAGAGAAAGCAGCCCGTATCTTAGCAGAGAAATATATTGAATTAGATGCCTTGATGCAAGCGAGTGTAGAAGAATTAACAAATATTCGTGATATTGGGAAAGTAATGGCAGATTCTATTACTAACTTCTTTGCCCTAGATTCTACAAAAGAATTGATCGAATATTTAAGAGAGAAAGAAGTAAACTTTACACAACATGTACAAGAGAAAGTAGAATCGATGTTTACCAATAAGAGCGTTGTATTAACAGGCACACTACCAACACTCTCTCGTAAAGAAGCTAGTGAGATCTTGATGAAACTAGGAGCCAATGTAGTCTCCTCAGTATCTAAGAAAACAGATTATGTACTAGCGGGAAGTGAAGCAGGTAGTAAATTAGATAAGGCACAAAGCTTAGGAATCACGATCCTATCAGAAGAAGATCTATTAAAGGAGGCAGAGGAATATGAGAAGTAAGATCCTAGTAATATTTCTATTATTCAGTATGCTTACTGCCTGTGCAAGTAATAAGGATAAGGAATCAGCATTATTGATCGAGAAGTCTAATACAGGAAACTATGACATCGTGATCCCGTATGAAATGTCTTCTACAAGAGAGTATCATACCCAATATGCGAACTCTAGTGAAGACTTTGATACGATCGGTAGTCGTTTACTAGAGATCTCTAAGGAATATTTCCCAACGAATGAGTATGTATTAGGAGAAGGCAGTGTTATTACGTATAACCGCTTGATCCAATTAGTCGGAAGAGAATCTGATACACAGGAAATGGGACTGAATCCACGTAGAGGAGAAAATCTAGATATTGGTGTGAAGGGTGTTGAGATGGTCAATGCTGTCTTGATCCGAGATGTGGTAGAACAAGATTTCTATAAGATGAAGGATGGTCAAGCAGAGTTAGCAGGCATTTCATTATGTGTAGTATTGAACCCAGTTCAAGATGTCGTAAGAGATGGTAAGACTACAGAGTATACATTAAGTGATGATTTCTTATTCGACTATGGTACTATGATGAGTCGTAAGTTAGATAGATATATGAGAACACTAGGAGAATCACGTGATGTACCGATCTTGATCACATTGTATGTGAATGGTGAAAGTGGTTCTTATGTACCTGGGTACATGTTAGGGAAGGCATTGTTTAAAGATCGTACACCATCTTTTGAGAGAATGAATGAGAAGTGGGTATTGTTCCCAAGCAATGAAGCTACATCTATCGATAGTGATAACACAGCACAGTTCTCTACCTTCAAAAGTGCTCTATCAGAGTTCATTGAAGATGATGTTGGAGTCGTTGGTATCGCATTTTATGAAGAAAATACCTTGCAGAAATTAAATATTACTGTACAATATACGCATAAGACTTATGTAGAATTAGTAAGTATTATTCAATATTGCTCAACTTTACTAGAAACATTTGGAAATGACACCTTTGATATCATGGTACATTTCAAGAATCAATCGCAAACTAAAGCGATCGTATTGAAATATGCAGGCAGTCAAGAAAGTATCGTTGTGTCAATGAATTAAGGGAGGAAGCTATGAAACTAGAATATCGTAAACTGGCAAATCAATTGATGTTTGACTTGTCAGAAGAAGAAATCATGGAATTAGATCGTGAATTCGAAACATTATTAAAGCAGATCGATCTATTGGATTCTATCGATACAGAAGGCGTAGAACCAATGGTATATCCATTCCAACAAGCTACATCTTATTTACGTGAAGATGAAGTAGATGAAGTGATCACACAAGAAGAAGCATTAAGCAATGTACATAAGACTAGAGCTAGACACGTTCTAGTACCAAAGGTGGTGAAGTAACATGTTGAAGACATATCAAGAAGAAGTGGCTGCTAAGGGTGTAAAGTGCGTAGCAGAAGAAACACTAGCTAAGGCAAAGGCAGTACATGAGAAGTTAAATAACGTTGTTACTTTCGTAGACTATGATGATTCTCATTTAGAGAGTGCTAATAAGGATAGTTATTTCTATGGAGTACCTATTGCTCTGAAAGATAACGTAAATACAAAGGGGATCCGTACTACAGCAAGTAGTGTGATCTTAGATAACTATATTCCAGTATACGATGCTACTATTACTAAGAAATTAAAAGAAGCAGGTGCTATCTTAATTGCTAAGACATCACTAGATGAATTAGGAATGGGTGGTACGAATAAATGTGCTGCTACTGGCCCTGTTCTAAATCCATATGACTTAGATCGTATTAGTGGTGGTAGTAGTGGAGGAAGTGCTACGATCGTAGCGGCTAATGTAGTACCATTTGCAATTGGTACGGATACAGGAGACTCTATTCGTAAGCCTGCTAGTTACTGTGGTGTAGTTGGTGTTAAGCCTACGTATGGACGTATTTCTCGTTATGGGATCATTCCATATGCTTCCTCATTAGACCATGTAGGATTCTTTACTCGTAGTGTAGAAGATGCTGCTAAGGCATTATATACATTAGCAGGTAGAGATGATCATGATATGACATCTTCTCAATTACCTGTAGAAGATTACTATGCACTTCTAAATAGTGATGTAGCTGGTAAGCGTATTGGTGTTTTAAAGAATGTAACTGATGCGATTAATGATAGCAAGATCATGGATCAATTCAATGCATTATTAGATAAGTTAACTGAAAAAGGTGCGATCATTGATTATGTAGAACTAGATGAAGCACTAGTACGTACTATGTTACCTGCCTACCATATCATTGCTAACGCTGAAGCAACTGCTAACCATTCTAACTTAGATGGTATTCGTTTTGGTAATACACAAGAGGGTGCTACTATGGAAGAAGTCATGGTAAAGACACGTACAAATGGTTTCGGGAAATTGATCCGTCAACGTTTCGTGATCGGTAGTTACGTATTATTCGTAGAGAACCAAGAAAAGATCTTCCGTAAGGCTCAAAAAGTACGTCGTTTATTAGTAGACCAATATGCATCATTCTTCAACAACCATGATGCGATCATTGCTCCTGCTGCTGGTAGTGGAGCACCATTATTAGAAGGTGCAACTGGTATCGATTCATTATCTGATGAATACTTGATCGCTGAGAATCACCTAGTGATCAATAACTTTACAGGATATCCATCTATGACAATGCCACTTGGCTATACAGAAGAAAATATGCCAGTAGGTGTCAATATCTCTACACGTCCATTCACTGAACAAGAGATGTTCAATATCGCATTAAGTGTAGAAGAAATTACCGGATTAAAGAACTTACATAAGGAGGTGTGCTAAGATGAAATACGAAACAGTCATCGGTATCGAGATCCACTGTGAATTAAAGACTAAGACTAAGATGTTCTCATCTGCACCAGTTAGCTTTGCGAAGCAACCTAACTCTTGTGTAAACGTGATCGACCTAGGACATCCTGGTACATTACCATGTTTAAATAAAGAAGCTGTAAGAATGGCTATTAAAGCATGTACTGCTCTAAATATGAGCATTGAACCATTAGTACGCTTCGACCGTAAGAACTACTACTATTCAGATCTACCAAAAGGATTCCAGATCACACAACAATTCCATCCAATCGGAAGCAATGGATTCCTAGAGATCAAGACAGACGATGGAATCAAGAACATCCGTATCGAAAGATTACATATGGAAGAAGATACAGCTAAACAATTCCATAACGATTTCGGAACAATGATCGACTACAACCGTGCTGGTACACCATTAGTAGAGATCGTATCTTGTCCAGATATGCGTAGTGGTAAAGAAGCAGCTGCTTATGTAGAGAAACTACGTTCTATTCTATACTATCTTGATGTCAGTGATGTTAAGATGGAAGAAGGTTCTATGCGTTGTGACGTTAATATCTCACTTCGTCCTGAGGGTAGTGAAGTGTTTGGTACTAAGTGTGAGATCAAGAACTTAAATAGTATTAGTAATGTTCAAAAGGCTATCGAATTCGAGATCGAACGTCAATCTAAGATCTTAGATGAAGGTGGAAGTGTTAAGCAAGAAACACGTCGTTTTGATGAAGCTAAGAAAGAAACAGTTTCTATGCGTAGTAAAGAGGGAAGTGTCGATTATAAGTATTTCCCAGAACCCAATATTACTCCAATTCTATTATCTGAAGAATTTATCCAAGGGGCTATCGATACAATGCCAGAATTACCAGATAGTTTATTAAGAAGATTAACTGAAGACTATGGTATTGGGGAAACAGAAGCAAATATCTTGATCTCTACTAGAGAAGAGATCGCATACTTTGATGCAGTGATGAAACATAGCAAGAATGCGAAGTTAGTATGTAACTGGATCTTAGGAGATGTATCTGGTGTGATCAATAAGATGAACTTAGACTTTGGTAGATGTCCTATCAAGCCAGAATCTCTTGCTGAATTGATCGCTATGATCGAAGCAAAGGAGATCTCTTCTAAGCAAGCTAAGGAAGTATTCGAGGCTATGGTAGAGGGTGCTGAACCTAGAGAGTATGTTAAGGAACATAACATGGCTCAAAACAGTGATACAGGTGCTCTAACTGCACTAGTAAATGAAGTATTAGATGAGAATGAGCAATCTATCATCGACTTTAAGGCTGGTAAAGACCGTGCTGCTAAGTTCTTAGTAGGACAAAGTATGAAGAAGTCTAAAGGTACTGCTAACCCACAAATGGCAAATGAGATCTTGATGCAAGAATTAGCTAAGAGATAAGAATACTAAGGGATGTACATCTGTATATCCCTTTTCTAATACGAAAGAATAGAGAAATCATGCGTATATTCCTTTAAAATATCTTAATTTTGTATGAATACTCACTCTTACATAAAGTTTTTAGTTTTCATAATTCTTGAAATAGGATATAATAATAAAGGTATTTACATGAAGGAGGGTATATAATGCCTGAAACAAATAAGACAAGTAGCGCTACTAAGCGTACCAATACAACAAATACAGAAACTAAAAAGAAAGTAGTTAAGAAAGTAGTACGTCGTAAGAAGAAAGCAAAACATAGTAAACTATTATGGTTTGCTCTTGTAGTAGCAGCGATCCCATGTATCTTAGTCGTATACATCCTATTCTCTGCACTAGTAGACACAGGAAAACCGATCTTTGGCGATCGTTATACAAATGACCTAGATCCAGCGATCACAGAACAACAAACTAATAACATCGAATACAACATCAAATTGATCGAGAATGTAGAAAACGTATCCCTTAACCTGATCTCTTCTACATTACGTATCACGATCGATATGACTGATACATTAACAGTAGAAGATGCTAAGAACATTGGTATGAAGGCAGCAGAAGCGATCGATGAAGTATTACCATATGAAACATACTTTACACAATATGGTACAAAGAAGATGTATGATTTCGAGATCACTGTTATCGATCAACTTCCAACAGATACAACAACACCATTGATCCAAGTGATCGTATATAAGAATGGTGGTATGACTGCTCCAGGTACACAAGTATTATCAGAGAGTAAGAATCCAGAGTATGTTGAGCAATTAGAGGCTGAGAAGGCTGCTCAAGAGGCGAATACAGAAGGTAATTAATACGAAATAAAGGGGCAATGCCCTTTTATTATAGGAGGAATATATGCTTAAGAAGAATGATGTCGTAAGAGAAACTATCATAGATATTACGAATGAAGGATATGGAGTGATCAAGGTAGAGGGATTTCCAGTATTCGTACCTGATTCATGTATCGGAGAAGTATGTGAGATCCGTATTCTAAAGGTATTCAGTAACTATGCTTTTGGTAAGATCGATAAACTACTAGAACCATCTCCTAAACGTATCACACCTATATGTCCTCTCTCTAAACGCTGTGGAGGATGCTCCTTTGGTCATATTGATTATATAGAAGAATGCCATTTGAAAACCAAAGCAGCCCTACAAACCATCAGAAAGATCTCTAAGATCGATCTAGATACCGTAGAAGTATTACCTACTATCCCTTCTAATAAAGAAGTACATTATCGTAACAAAGCCCAATATCCAATTGGCAAAGATAAAGAAGGAAACATCAAGATCGGATTCTATGCCCCAAGAAGTCATGACGTCGTAGACTGTAACTTCTGTTACCTACAACCAGAATTCTTCAGTGATATTGTAGAAGTAGTCAAGAAGTTCATAGAAGACTATAATATCTCTGTATATGATGAGATCAAACATATGGGTCTAGTAAGACACTTATATATTCGCTATGGAGAGGCTACGAACGAAGTCATGGTATCTTTGATCATCAATGGTCGAAAACTACCACATCAAGAAGAATTCATTCAAAGATTACTAGCACTTCCTATTTCTATTAAGAGTATTGTACTGGATTATAATGAAGCTAAGAGCAATGTGATCTTAGGTATGGAATATGATGTGATCTATGGGGAAAAGGTGATCATGGATATTCTATGTGGCAATGAGATCGAGATCGCACCTCTATCATTCTATCAAGTAAATAGAGAACAAGCAGAACGTTTATATAACGTAGCTAAGGAATTCGCTGATCTTCAAGGCAATGAATTACTGATCGATCTATACTGTGGAGCAGGTACTATTGGATTATCCATGGCAAGTGATGTACGCAAACTCATTGGAGTAGAGATCATTGAAGAGGCTATCGAAGCTGCGAAACGCAATGCTTCTCGTAATGAATATCACAATACAGAGTTCTATGCAGGAGATGCCTCTAAGTTAGCAAGTGATCTTGCGAAAAGAGAATTACATAGTGATGTGATCGTAGTCGATCCACCACGTAAAGGAATCACACCAGAAGTCATTGATGCCTGTGTCACTATGGCACCAGAGCGTATTGTATATGTATCATGTAATGTAGCTACATTGGCTAGAGATATAGCTTTATTGAAAGAAAAGGGATATCGTACTACGAAGTTAAGATTTGTAGACTTATTCCCAAGAACTGTTCATTTAGAAGCAGTGGCATTATTAACTAGAGATAAGTAGGAGGGATCATGTATGCGAGTAATAGCAGGAAGAGCAAAGGGAAGAGAGATCATTGCGCCAGAAGGATTAGGAACTAGACCGATCATGGCTAAGATGAAGGAAGCTTTATTCAGTATGTGGCAATTCAGGATCCAAGAAGCTACTTTCTTAGACCTATTTGCAGGCAGTGGTAGCATGGGGATCGAGGCTATTTCTAGAGGCGCTAAGAAGGCAGTGTTTGTAGAACTTGAGAAGAAAGCGATCGATGTGATCAAGCAAAATATCAGAACATGTAAGTTTGAGAAAGAGTCTGTAGTATATAAAGATGATGTATTCAATCGCGTGAAGTTACTGCAAGCCGAAGGAGAAACATTCGACATTATCTATATGGACCCACCTTTTACTGTAGATAGTATCTTCCATCCAGTATTAGAAGCAGTGGCAGAAGCACATATCTTGAAAGAAGATGGTGTATTAGCGATCAGATCTCTTAAAGAGAAAGATATGCCTGAGGTAATGGGAAACTTAGAGAAATTCAAACTTAAGACATATGGTATCTCTGCGATCCATTTCTATCGTATCAAAGAAGAGGAAGAATAATGGCTTTTGATTATAAGAAAGAGTATAAAGAGTATTATCTTCCTAAGAATAGACCCTCTATCCTAGAGATCCCTTCGATGAATTATATAGCAGTTAGGGGTAGTGGAGATCCTAATGAGGAAGAGGGAGCGTATAAGAAGGCAATAGGAGTACTATATGCTATTGCCTATACGATCAAGATGAGTAAGATGGGAGATCATAGGATAGAAGGATACTTTGACTTTGTTGTACCACCATTAGAAGGATTTTGGTGGCAAGAAGGAGTTCACAGGGTAGATCTTAGTAATAAAAGTTCATTCCAGTGGATCTCCGTGATCCGATTACCAGACTTTGTTACTTTAGAAGAATTTGAGTGGGCTAAACAAGAAACACAACGTAAGAAGGGAATAGATTGTTCTATGGCTGAGTTCTTAAGCATAGAGGAAGGTCTATGTGTACAAGTGATGCATATAGGATCATATGATGAGGAACCCACTACAGTAGCTTTTATGGATCAATACATAGAAGAGCAAGGGTATGAGAATGATTTCTCAGATACACGTATGCATCATGAGATCTATTTGTCAGATGTGCGTAAGGTAGCTCAAGATAAGTTAAAGACTGTGATCAGACATCCTATTAAGAGAAAATAGCACCTTGTTATACAAGGTGTTTTCTTATTAATTCACTACTTTGTGAAATGGTAAGGGGTTACATTGAGTGATTATGTTATTTAAATAACTTATTTCACAAGTATTGATTAAATTGTTATAAACTTGTATAATGACCTCGAATAATAATTACTAGGAGGTAAGTATATGTTACATGAAGTTAAATTCCGCTCATTCAATCAAAGAGACGATGTATACGGTTGGATCTATGTTCCCGCATGTCAACCAAAAGGGATCGTTCAATTAGTACACGGCTTTGGAGAACACTCTAGAAGATATTTCCATATGATCGTAAGATTCATGGAAGCAGGCTTCATCGTGGCTGCTGATGACCATGTAGGACATGGTAAGACAGCCTTAGAAAACGATACTTGGGGAAACTGGGGCAGTGCAGGGCCAGATACAATGATGGAAGATGAATATACTTTAAAGAAAGTAGTACAAAAAAAGTATCCTAATATCCCATACTTCATGTATGGACATAGCATGGGTTCTATCATCACACGTCAATTCATTGCGAAGTATGGTAATGAACTAGCAGGAGCTATCATCTGTGGTACAGTAGGTCCAGATGCAGTGCCATGTGCCCAAGGCATCGAACTATTACGTCCATTAGTAGAAGCTGGTAAGGGAGCAGAATCTGATCCAGCTATGCTAGGTAATCTATTAGGTGGTCTATTCTCTCGTATTGAGGAAGTAAAGATCGGTAATGAATGGATCTGTCATGACCCATATGTGCAATTAGACCATGCGCAAGACCCATTTGATGCATTTACTAAACCAACATGTAATGAAGCATTACTACAATTTATTCAAATGGTACAAGAAGTAAATACACCAGAGTGGGCAAGCAAAGTACCTCAAAACTTACCACTATATAATGTTGCTGGAGATGAAGATCCATGTGGATCCTTTGGAGATGGCGTAGAACTAGTATCTAATTGGTTAGTAGAAACTGGTCACAATGTAGATACTGTATTATATGAAGGATATCGTCATGAGATCCATAACTATGCTGATCTAAAGGATGAGATGGTGGATGGAATGATCGAATTCTTGAATAAAGCATTGGCATAGTGCATGAAGGGGGTAAGAAATTACCTCCTTACTTTCTATTTCTAGTTTAAAATTGAATGCGTTTACATTCGATCAAGCAATTGTAAACAAAATTTAACAATTTTTCTTTGGAAAAGAATAAAAAGCAATGGAAAAATAAATATATTATGATACAATTATAAAAGTATAGAAAATACTTAATAATCTACATTTATGGGAGGATCAAAAAAAATGGAGATGTTATTTACTTTGATTCCTGTACTTGGTGTGATCGCATTACTATTTGCTTTATATCTAGCAAATAAAGTAAGCAAACAAGATGCAGGAACAGACAGAATGAAAGAAATCGCTGGTGCTATTGCTGAGGGTGCTAGAGCATTCTTAATGGCAGAGTACAAGATCTTGATTATCTTCGTTGCTGTTTTATTCGTATTAATTGGTGTTGGTATTGGTAACTGGATCACTGCGATCTGTTTCGTATGTGGTGCAGCTTTCTCTACTTTAGCTGGTTATTTCGGTATGAGCGTTGCTACAAAGGCTAACGTTAGAACTGCTAATGCAGCTAAAGAAAGTGGAATGAATAAGGCTCTTTCTATCGCATTCTCTGGTGGTGCTGTTATGGGTATGTGCGTAGCTGGTCTTGGTGTTCTTGGTGTAAGTGGTATCTACTTAGTAACTAAGAATGTAGATGTATTATCTGGTTTCAGCTTAGGTGCTTCTTCTATCGCTCTATTTGCTCGTGTTGGTGGTGGTATCTATACTAAGGCTGCTGACGTTGGTGCTGACCTTGTTGGTAAGGTAGAAGCTGGTATCCCTGAAGATGACCCTCGTAACCCTGCTGTTATTGCTGATAACGTAGGTGATAACGTTGGTGACGTTGCTGGTATGGGTGCTGACTTATTCGAATCTTATTGTGGTGCTTTAATCTCTGCATTAACTTTAGGTATCATTGCTCACGAAGTTAATGGTGCTTTATATCCATTAATCATTTCTGGTCTTGGATTAGTAGCTGCTATTCTTGGTACATTCTTTGTTAAGGGTGATGAGAATGCAGATCCTCATAAGGCTTTAAAGATGGGGGAATATTCTTCAAGTGCTATCGTAGTGATCGTTTCAATCGCTGCTAGTAAATATTTATTCGGTAATTTCAATGCTGCTATCGCTGTAATCGTAGGTCTTATCGCTGGTCTACTTATCGGTACTGTTACTGAGATCTACACTTCTGGTGATTATAAGTCAGTTAAAGAGATCGCTGATCAATCTGAAACAGGTGCTGCTACAACTATCATCTCTGGTCTTGCAGTTGGTATGAAGTCTACAGCAATCCCTATCTTATTGATCTGTGTAGCTATCTTTGTTGCTTACCAATTCACTGGTCTATATGGTATCGCATTAGCAGCAGTTGGTATGTTATCAACTACTGGTATCACAGTTGCAGTAGATGCTTATGGTCCTATCGCTGATAACGCTGGTGGTATCGCTGAAATGTCTGGTCTAGATAAGTCAGTTCGTAATATTACAGATAAGCTAGATGCAGTTGGTAATACAACAGCTGCTATGGGTAAAGGTTTCGCTATCGGTTCTGCTGCTCTTACATCATTAGCATTATTCGTATCTTATGCTGAAGCAGTTAAGTTAACAAATATCGATATTCTTAATAGCCGTGTTATCATTGGTCTATTGATCGGTGGTATGCTTCCATTCTTATTCTCAGCTATGACTATGGAATCAGTTTCTAAGGCTGCTTACCAAATGATCGCTGAAGTACGTCGTCAATTCAGAGAAATGCCTGGTATTATGGAAGGTAAAACTAAGCCTGACTACAAGTCATGTGTAGCTATTTCTACAACAGCTGCTTTAAAAGAAATGTTAGTTCCTGGTATCATGG
>SVBO01000030.1 GCA_015058845.1 Erysipelotrichaceae bacterium | reverse complement strand
ACTTAAAAATCAATATCATAACGAGTTCCGTGAGATAACAGTAATCCGTGTGTTAGTTCAATTCGTAAAATGCATGTATTCACATCATCAAAATTATTATGTCCGTTATCAATCCATTCAGCAAACATGGTACGCATCAAATCAGCAATCTTTTTGTTCTCTTCTTTACCAAAATATCCCAGATTCACACCTTTTCCATGGGCAGTGAACCAATACCCTGAGATAGCTACCACAGGGTTCTCCATAATTTGTTTCATCTTATTTGACAAGCCATAAGTAAGAACATAAAATGCACCATCAAAATAAAAGGAATTTACATTGCGTACATAGGGTATACCATCAGCTATTGTTGCTAATGCAATAATGCTGTCTTTTCCAAACCGTTCAATCAGTATTGCTTCTGCTTCTTTTGTTAGCTTCTTCATTTACATTCCTCCGTCAATTTCAATTTAATCGTTACCTTCACTCTACCATATTTTCCTCTTCCTTTCAATACATAGTAAAAATACCAAACATGATCCACTAATAATGACTGAAAGAGAAACAAATGTACTAATTTAAAAATTTCTAAAAAAAGTTACCTTTTTTTTAACTTTTTCCGTCCTTTTGAAAATAATAAATATAGGGAGGTGAAATTATGCGAGAACTTAGTCTACAGGAAATGTCTTCTATCAAAGGAAGAGAAGCTGTTACATTAACAGGTGTGTTGTTATATGTAGCAGTAGGAGCTGGTGTGAGTGCTATCATCAAAGTCCTTACTTCTGGTAAAGGCAGAGTTAAGATCCCTGGGATCTCTATGGAATGGAGTTAGTCTATTTAGAGCCATCTAGTCATACACTGTACTTGAGGTGAGTGTATGCGTAAGCTATGGATCTTAGCAGGAGCAGTATTACTTTCGTGTGTATTTGGAAGTGGGTATTTCTTTTTCTTCTCTATGTATTTAAAGGAAGTACCATTAGAAATAGTTAGTTCTCCTATGGGGAATAGTTCTTTATACTATAATCAAATTGGAGTGTTTGCGAATACAACTATCATGGATCAAGAGATCATTCAATTACAAGAGAAGGGGATACAAGTGTATACCTTTCGTAAAGGAGATCTAACAGTCTATGTAACACATGTATCTACTAGTAAAGAAGAAACTATTACAGGACAAGGAGAACTAACTACTCTAGGATACACATATGTCTTAAAGAGTGAATCAATTACAGATCAGGAGGTTATCACACTTTTGAAAGAGAGATCTTATCAAAAGGTATTCGAGAAACTATATGAAGATCAAGGAATTAGATAAACATGCTAGACCTCGTGAAAAGGCTATATATTATGGTATAGATACTTTAAGTAATACAGAGTTACTAGCATTGTTACTAGGAAGTGGTGGAAAGAGTAGTGATGTTTTAAAGATCGCTGAAGAACTTTTAAAGAAGAGTAATGGTCTATCTCGGATCACTGAGTTAGGATATCATGATCTGACTGAAATACGGGGTATAGGAAGAGCACAAGCATTACGGATCATGGCATGTGTGACGATCGTAAAGAGATCTAGGATCCCACAAAGTCATGTAGTAGTAGACTCTCCCAAAGTATTAGTAGATTATCTAGAAATGGAGATCGGTAGTAAAGATCAAGAATGTTTCTATACAGTATTCTTAGATAAGAAGAAGCAAATATGTGGACTTAGAAAATGCTTTATGGGGAATAGTAGAGAGTGTTCAGTAGATCAAAGTACAGTATTTAAAGAAGCCTTACAATTAGGCGCCAATTCGATCATATTAGTACATAATCATCCAAGTGGGAACTTATTACCCTCTGATGAAGACTATCAATTAACTAAGAATTTCATAGAAGGAGCGAATCTACTAGGAATCACGATCATGGATCATATCATTGTATCAGATAGTTCGTATTACAGTATGGCAGATAAGAGTGTAGTACATCCTAGTATATAAAAGAGATAAAATAGATGGAATTGTAATGCAAATATATCAAGGGTATGGTAAAATAGACATGTTGGAGTGTGAGAACATGCGTTTTACGTTTATTCAAAAGATATTGATAAGTGTAGTAGTTCTATTCTTAGTTTTAATAGTATTATTATTTGGGGTCAAAGAAAACCCATTAGTGACCCATTATTCCCTTACTGGATACAATTTCTGGAATACTCTTACCTATACTTTAGTAGAGAAACCAGTATTATCATTCAGTGAATTTGTGAATGCTTGGGCTAACTTTGAAGATACTTCTAGAGAATTAGAATTATTACAATCTGAGGTAGAGAAGATAGCGCTTATTAAAGAGCAATATGCAGAGGTTCTACGTGAGAATGAGGCTTTAAAGCAATCATTAGAATTACATAATACAGCTACAGACTACCAAATGGTCTCTAGTAATGTAATAGCTCGTGATGTAGATGGTTGGTATAACTTTGTCACTATCGATGTAGGAGAAGAAGATGGTGTACAAGTAAATCAAGCAGTAATGACTAATCAAGGGCTAGTTGGTAAGGTATATCAAGTAAGTAGATCATCCTCGATCGTGAAACTGATTACGAGTGTAGATGGATTAAGTAAGATCTCATTAAAGATCTCTCAGGAGCAACCAGTAGAAGCTATATTAGAGAACTATAGTGCTGAAGAAGAATGCTTCCTGATCCGTGTATTAGATAATAATACTGAGATCGAAGTAGGAGTGAGTGTTGTTACATCTGCTATGGGTGGAATATATCCAAATGGGATCTTAGTAGGACAAGTAGAAAGAGTAGAAACAGTGGATTATTTATTAGGAAAGATCGTTTACGTTAGACCATCAGCTAACTTCAAGAACTTATCTATCGTAAACGTGATTCAAAGAGAAATGGATACGATCTCACAATGAGTTATTATTACTACATATTTATTGCTATATTCTTTCTGATCGATAAGTTATTCTCCATGTTGATCCCCTATGACGCCTCTATGCAGACACTATCCTTAGTATCTCAAATGAGTTTCATGATGTTGATCTTGTCTACTCGTAAGAATTCTATTCAATCTTCTTTATTATTAGCTTTATTTCTAGGTGTACTGACTGATGTATATGGAAATATTACTTTTATCTTGTATTGTGTATTAATGATCGCTATGGTGTTTATAGCATATTCTTGGAGTCGTAATTTAACTGATACGATCTTTGAGAACTTCATCCTAGTGATCACAGTATTATTCGTGAAAGAACTTATTTTATTTGTATTCATGAGGTGGAGCAATACTACCGATCTATCTGTCTTATCTTGGTTTATTAAAAGGGAAGCAGGTACATTGATCTTTAATGGAATTTGTTCTAGTCTAGTGATCTACACAACACGTAAGATCGATCATCATATTAGTGAATTAGATGATGAGAGAAAGCATGGAGAGAGCGTGAAGTGGTTACAACGTCGTTTAAGAGCTGAAAAGCGTAGTTAGTCGGTTTGTGTGACATAAACCGACTTTTTATATTCCTCTGAAATGTTTTACTAATACAACAAGGAGGAATACATATGACGAAAACGATCCTTATAACATCAGGGAAGGGAGGAGTAGGGAAGACTACGATCACCGCCTATCTAGCCTATATATTAAGTGAACATGGTAAGAAAGTATGTATCGTAGATGCAGATATAGGATTAAAGAACATGGATACATTATTAGGAATAGAGAATCGAGTACTCTTTGATGGAGAAGATGTATTAGCAGGTAGATGTACCCTAGAAAAGGCATTAGTACAAGATAAACGAATAGAGCATTTGTACTTATTAACACTGAAACGTTCTTTAAAGTGTTCTACCTTTGCTATGAAAGACTTTGTTTCCTTAATGATCCTATTAAGAAATAGATTTGATTATATACTAGTAGACTCTCCTGCAGGAATAGAGAGTGGATTTCAATTTGGAGTAGAAATATGTGATGAAGTATTATTAGTCACTCAATTAGAAGCCACAGCCTTACAAGATGCCGATCGTGTCGTAGCATTGATCCAACAACAAAATAAACCAGTAAAGATCATCTATAACAGAGTATCGCCACCATTAATTAAACGTGGCATACAAATGGATCTCAATGATGCCCATGAATACCTATGTACCCCACTAGGAGGGATCGTATATGAAAGTGAAGAACTACTACATACCTCAAATAAAGGAATGCTTCCGAGATTAAAGAAAGGGATGGTATACCAATGCTTCTTCACCATCATGCAACGTCTAGAAGATATAGAATACCCATTACCTTATTATATTCCCAAGAGTTTACTATCTAAGCTTAGAGGTTAGTCTATTTTGAACTATCTCTTCATATAGTGAAATGAAGAGGTGGATATCATGTATAATCAACAAGAAACAAGAGAGAGAATTCAAAGAAGAAGAGATAAATATGCCAAGCAACCATCTAGTACTACACATAAAGGAATGATCCCAATCATGATCCTAGGAATCCTTACGATAAGTTATCTATCCATAGGACATGAGAAGAGTATGTCTATCTTCCATAACACCATCGATTTCTTACAAACAAAGCTTCCTTGGAGCTTTCTAATTCCCTTTGAAAGTGTCTTTAAAGAAGATGTAGAAGAAGTAAGTGGGAATATAGGGGGATATGTAGCTACTTCTAAGGTAGGATATTATACCAATGATACCAATGCAGCTATTAGTTTAGGAGATGGGCTAGTGGTATATGTAGAAGATGATGTAGATCAGAGGTTTATAGTGGTTTCTTATGAGAATGGTGTTAGTGTTACCTATGGGAATCTTCAATATACAGAAGTAGTATTGTATGATCGTGTTTTAAAGGGAGATAGTTTGGGTGTATATAATGATGAGATCTTGTTAGAGGCTATGCGAGATAATATGGATTTAGATATGGAAGAGGCGTTTTTGTTGTTTGAAGATTAAGATTCCTTGGTATACATGGGTATATCTATGTATATTCCTGATCAGTGGATATAGTAGGGTAGTGATCTATTGTTTCTTGTTACTTACGATCCATGAGGGATGTCATATCTTAATGGCAATACTACTTAGAAGGAAGATCCGAACACTAATCATATATCCCATAGGAATAGGAATGGAGATAGAAGCACTAGAATACATGCCAAGTATCTATGAATTCACTATTGCTCTAGCAGGTCCCTTATCGATCTATATCAGCACCAGTATCTTATATCTACTAAACCACATAAACATACTAACTAACCATCAGTACATGTATCTACAAGACATGAATATCAATCTATTCCTATTCAATATGTTACCGATCTATCCATTAGACGCTGGGAGAATGCTCCATGCAATCCTGCATATCCTATTTCCCTATAAAGTAGCTTATATCCTAACTATGATATTAAGTGTAATTTTCTTACGATTACTATCCCATCTCTTTGATCCATCAATACTTATACTCTATCTAAGTATCCTATGTATCTTCCTGATCAGCAATATCATAACAGTATCTAAGAAGATCTATTCCTTTCATCTATACCGATATCTCTATCCCATACATACATCCCATACAAGACTCAATCATACCAACATCCTATATCGAAATATAGTAAGTATCTTTCCTAAGAAATTCATGAGTGAGAAAGAGTACTTGAAAAGTATATTTGAAAGACATATTTGAAAATAATATTTGGTCGATATGTTATTTATATGGTATAATACCATCGAGGTGGTTTGCAAATGAAGAAATTAATGAAGATCCTATTGCTTGTCACACTACTGTTATCTTTAACAGCTTGTAACACAAAGCAATCTAAAATATGTACAACAGCGTATCCTATTCAATACTTAGTGAATAAGATCGGAGGAGAAAGAGTAACATCTTGTAATATCAGTACAGATAATATTATTCAAAGAGCTAATATTACAGATAACTTTGAAGAAGAACTAGAAAATGCTATGGCATTGATCCATATTGCTGATCTAGAACCATATTATGAAATGTATGTAAATGATATCAAGAATAGTGATGTCGATATCTTAGACTTATCTTTATATGCTTCTATCTATGACTTTAAGCGTTATACGTATGTAAAGAGTGGTAGTCAAGAGGTAGTAGTAGAGAGTGATTACTATGAAGATAGCTCATTTAATATCGTGGATATGTATACCAAAGATCCTATCCTATGGATCGACCCTATTGCTATGACTAGTATGGCTAAATATATTCGTGATTACTTGATCGAGCAAATGCCTGAATCAGAATCTTACTTCAATAATAACTATACTAAGTTAGAAGCAGAGTTTGCAGTTTTAGATGCAGAGTTCCAATCATTAAAGATCGAAGAGAAAGATATCAAGATCGTTACTATGACACCAAGCTTTGGGAACTGGCAGAAACCATTTGGTATCAAGGTCTATCCAGTCATGACTTCAAAGTATGGAGCATTACCAAATACTAAGCAATTAGAAGTGATCAAAGCTAGGATCAAGGCAGATAATGTAAAGTATATTGCGAAAGAGAATCATATGAGTGAAGATATGGAAGCTTTATATAATCAATTGGTAGAAGAATTAGATCTAAAGGAAGTATCTTTGCATAATCTAAGTGCTTTAACAGAAACTAATCTTGCGAATAATGAAGATTATCTAAAGATCATGTATGATAATCTGGCTGCATTAGAATCGATCAGCGAATAAAAGTAGGCGCAAGCCTGCTTTTTATGAAGGAGAGGTATTATTATGAAGAAAATGTTGATAATTGACGGATATTCTTTGATGTTCCGTGCGTACTATGCAACAGCTTATGGGAACATCATGCGTACATCTACAGGAACACCTACTAATGCTGTATTCGCATTTGCTAATATGTTGAATAAAGCGATCGATATCGTAGCTCCAGAGTATGTACTAGTGGCCTTTGATATGGGGAAAAAGAACTTCCGTCATACTTTATTTGCAGAATATAAAGGAACACGTAAAGAAGCTCCTCAAGAGTTAGTGGAACAATTCCCGATCGTAAGAGAATTCTTAAGATCCTATGGAATTCCTTATGTAGAAGTAGAAGGATATGAAGCAGATGATATCATTGGTAGTACTACACGAAAGTTCGATAACATTATGTATAATGTACTATCAAGTGATAGAGATTTATTACAGTTGATCAATGATACTACTCATATCTTAATGACGAAGAGTGGAGTTAGTGAATTAAAGACAATGGATGAAGCTGCTTTAATGGAAGAATATTCTCTTACACCACTTCAGATCATTGACTGGAAGGGATTAAGTGGAGATACATCGGATAATATTCCAGGGATTGAAAAGGTCGGAGATAAGACAGCTGTAAAGTGGTTGAAACAATATGGAACATTAGAAAATGTATTAGACCATGCAAATGAGATCGGTGGTAAGATGGGACAAAGATTAATAGAACAAAGAGAGAGAGCATTGCTCTCTAAACAACTAGCTACTATCTGCTTAGACGTAGATCTACCGATCACACTAGAAGAATTAGAATTCAAACCGAATCCAACAACACTGATCAAATTCTATGAGAAATATGAAATGAGAGTATTAGCTAGTAAAGTACACTTCACAAGTACAACTACACCAGTAGTAGAAGAAAAGATCGAGATCCTACCATTCACTCAACCATTAGAAGCAAAGAACATTGCAGTATACTATGATCCAACATTCACTAAGCAATTATATTTCGCAACAGATTCGAAAGTATATACGATCCAAGACCAAGACTTTATACATAATGATGAATACACAAACTGGTTCAAGAACACAACATATATCACACATGACGCGAAACAATTGTCCCATCATCTACATTCACTAGAACTATTCTTACATCCAAGTAGTGATGATATCATGATCCAACAGTTCTTAGTAAACACACTCGTAGATAATGACCTAGCAAGCATGGTAAGTTCACACTTAGGAAGTGAAGTATCTTTACATGAGAAGTATTTGAAAGAACAAACAAATGAAGAGATAGAGAAGATCATGGCTACTTGCACATACCATATGTTACCGATCTATCAAGAATTATGTAAGAAGATCGATGAATATAATATGAATGACTTGTATGAGAAGATCGAGAAACCTCTATGCTATGTACTATATTCTATGGAAGAATATGGAGTTAAGGTAGATGTTGAGATTCTAAAGAAGATCGCACAGGAGACTTCTTTAAAGGTCGAGGAACTAACAGAACAGATCCATGCCTTAGCAGGCAAAGAATTCAATATCAATTCTCCTAAACAACTAGCAATCGTTCTATTCGATGAGATTGGACTACCAGGAGGAAAGAAACGCTCTACTTCAGTCGATGTATTAGAAGATCTACGTGATCTACATCCGATCGTATCATTGATCCTAGAATATCGTAAGTATCAGAAACTATTATCTACATATGCAGAAGGGCTACAGAAGTATATTATGGAAGATGGTAAGATCCATACAGTGTATAACCAATGCTTAACCCAAACAGGAAGATTATCTTCCAGTGAACCAAATCTTCAAAACATTAGTATTCGTAATGAGGAAACAAGAGCTATCAGACAAGCATTTATCCCAAGCAGGGAAGGTCAATGCCTAATGGCAGCTGACTACTCCCAAGTAGAACTAAGAATGCTAGCACACTGTGCCAATGCCACAGAACTAAAACAAGCCTTTATTAATAATACAGATATCCATACCCTAACAGCTACGAAAGTATTCCATGTTAGTGAAGAAGAAGTAACCTCTTTGATGAGAAGATCAGCAAAAGCAGTCAATTTCGGGATCGTATATGGTATTTCAGACTTTGGATTAGCTAGTCAAATTGGCTCTAGCCGTAAAGAAGCAGCTCTATTCATTGAAAGATACTATGAAGCCTATCCAAATATCCAAGAATATATGGAAAGCATTGCCAATGAATGTAAAGAAAAAGGTTATGTATCCACATTATCTAACCGTAGAAGATATTTACCCGATATCAACAGTTCTCATTACACAGTCAGAGAAGCTGCGAAACGTGCTGCTATGAATGCACCGATCCAAGGAAGTGCAGCCGATCTGATCAAGATCGCTATGGTCAACATTGCTCAAACTATGCAAGAAAAGAAATTAGCTTCGAAAATGATCTTACAAGTACACGATGAATTGATCTTTGAAGTACCTAGTCATGAAGTAGAGATCATGAGTAGTGTGATCAAAGAGGGGATGGAGAAAGCCATGGAACTAAGTGTACCATTAGTAGCGGAAGTCAAGATGGGAAACAATTGGTTAGAAACGAAGTAGGTGAGAAGTATGCCTGAATTACCTGAAGTAGAAACTGTTGTTAGAACATTAGAGAAACAAATAGCAAATGATGTGATCACTGCATTAGAGATCCGATATCCCAAAGTGATCGCAACAGATCCAGATCAATTTCAAGAAATACTTGGAAAACAGATCCTAGCCTACAAACGACGTGGTAAGTACTTACAATTCATGCTAAGTGATGATTATATCTTATATGTACACTTACGAATGGAAGGAAAGTTCTATATCTATGAGAATAGCGAAGATACATATAGTAAACATATCCATCTAGTGATGAAACTACAAAGTGGGAAATATCTATGCTATCATGATACTCGTAAGTTTGGTAGATTCTATCTAGTGAAACAAGGAACATCTTTACAAGAGATCGATAAGTTAGGCTATGAACCATTTCAAGAGGAATTAACACCCAAGATCCTATATACCATGTGTCATAACAGTAAAGAAGACCTGAAAACATTCTTACTCAATCAAGAACATATATGTGGTATAGGAAATATCTATGCCAATGAAGTATGTTACCACATGCAACTACATCCACGCTATAAAGTCAACAAACTAACACAAAAGGAATGTCATGACCTATTACACTATATACGTATCATCCTCAATGAAGCCATTCAACATGGAGGAACTACAATACGTTCTTACACATCTTCCCTAGGAGTTACTGGATTATTCCAATTACAGGTGAAAGTACATGGGAAAGAAAATGAGGAGTGTGTAGCGTGTGGTACATTGATCAAGAAGATCATGTTGCATCAAAGAGGTACATACTATTGTCCTAACTGTCAAAGAAGGGGGAGTCGCTCATGATCATAGCCATCACTGGAAATATAGGAAGTGGAAAGAGCACTGTAGGTAGATATATCCAAACACTAGGGTATCCAGTACTGGATGCAGATCAGATCAGTAGAGAATTATATAGACCTACTACTTATTGCTATCAAGAGATCGTCAACCACTTCACGGAAGAAGTATTGAACAGTAATAGAGAAATAGATCGTTCTACACTAGCGACTATCATCTTTCAAAATGATGATGAGAGAAAATGGTTAGAAGAACTAGTGCATGCTCAGATATTAAGCGTCTTACAAAGTAGAACAAATGAACTACTCCAAACACATAACATCGTATTTTGGGAAGTTCCATTGCTATATGAAGCAGGATGGAATGTGTATGTAGATAGAATCGTCTATGTATATGCTAAGCAACAAGAAAGAGTATCTAGAGTCATGGAAAGAGATTATATAAGTGTAGAGGCTATCCAAAAGAGAATACAATTACAAAGAGATCATCGAGATGCATTAAGAGATATTGATATTCTTATTCATAACGATAGTGGACTCGATGAATTATACCGCAAAGTAGAGGAAGCTCTTATACAAATTACTAAGTAATGGATACACATGTGTGTATCCATTTTCAAATATCCATTACAATAGCCATTGTATAAGTATAGAAAATTCTGTATAATAAAAGAACGGAAGTAAGGAGGGGTAAAATGCAATTATTAGGAAATGATTACTATATGTTATCTAGTGAAAAGAGTTTGAATAGTGAACAAATGAATTCATTAATGAACATGTATATGCCCCTAGTCTCACCACTAGCCATGTGCTTATATATGACATTACTTCACCAACCACTCACAACACAATCCTACGATACACATCTACACCTATGTGAAAGATTACAATGTACGATCACACAACTAGAAGAAGCTAGAATAGAACTAGAACACTTCTTATTACTAAAAAGTTATGTCAAAGAAGTAACGGATAAGAATATTTATATCTATGATCTACAATATCCATTATATATCCCAGAATTCTTACGACACTTTACATTCGCAAGATTATTACTGAATAAAGTAGGACAAGACTATATTGAAAGATATTCTAAGGATATCACGATGATCCAAGATATCGAAGAATGCCAAGAGATCACTTCTCAAATGAAGATCTCTATTACAGATTGGAATAGTGAGAAAGAAGAGTTCATTCGACAAAACATCGATAATCTGCCTTCAGATAAGAAAGATCCATATGCTAACTATGACATGATCACATACTTACGAAGAATAGATCCTAATGAATTCACGATCAAGCGTAGTAAATTAACACAAAATGATATTGAATACATAGATCTATTAGGAGCACAATACCAGATCCATAAAGAAGAAATGGTAAAGATCTTACATAAAACGATCAATCGTACAAGTGGTAAGTTAGAAAAAGAAAAGTTTGCGACACAATGTATCTCACATAGTCCGATCTTAAATAAACGACAAGCGAATTATTCTATGGAACCTATAGAATATGCTACATGCTTATTAGAAGCTCCATTAAAGAGTGAAGAAGTAAAAGCAATTCGTACGATCCAAGCTGATTATAAATTAGATAACCCAACTATGAATTATATTATAGAATGTAGTATTGAAAGAACTACTTCTCATCGTGTAGTACCAAACTATCTACTCACAGCTGCTAAGAATCTGATTTCTCCTAAAATGATCGAAGAAAAGGTGACTAAGAAGAAATCAACGAAATCTTATCGTAGAGTAGAAAGTATTCCAAATTATGAACAAGAAGAAGAGATCGATGAAGTCGATCTAAATGAATTACAAAGTAAATTAGAACAATTTAAAAAGAAACGAGTGATGTAGTATGGAGAAGATATCGATCAACCTGGATCTTCCTGCTTCTTTGAAGAAGTATGAAGAAGAACAGTTGGAAGAGTTACGTAATAATGAATTTGTACAGCAGTATTTGATTGATAATAACATGAATGATGAAGATCTTCGTAAAAATCTTCCACTATTTGTTATGATGATTAGAGAACTACAAGAATGTGAAGCATGTGGTGGTCTTGCTACTTGTAAGAAGAGTGAGAGAGGATATATTCCTGTGCTTAAGAAGAAACGCTTTGTAGATTTCGCTAAGAAGCCTTGTAAGTATATGGTCCATGAATTAGAAATGCGTAAGAAAGAAGCGTATTACCTATACCAACCATTTACTCGTCAACAAATGAGTATTACACTAGATACGATGAAAGTATTCCATGAAGATCCATCATACATGAATGCCTTTGCTCAGATCCTAGACTATGTACTAGAACCCCAAGGAAAAGGGATCTACTTATATGGTAGTGTGGGAGTGGGTAAGACATATCTCATGATGGCACTATGCAATGAATTTGCTTCTCAAGGTAAGACGGTTGCATTTGTAAATGTGACTGAGTTCTTATTAGAACATAAGACTAAGATCGATTATGAGTTATTAGAGAGAGTAAAGAATGCTGATTTCATGGTATTAGATGATATTGGCCAAGAGAGTGTGACAGCATATCATCGTGATGAGATCTTATTCCCATTACTGAATGATCGTATGATGATGGGCAAGGCTACATGTTTTACAAGTAATTTTGATTTTGCAGGTTTACAAGAGCACTTTTGTGTGAATATTTATAATGATCGTGAGGAATTAAAAGCTCTACGTGTCATGGAACGTATCAAAGCGTTAAGTAAAGAAGTGAATTTGATCGGGAAAAGCAGGCGTTAGTTCTGCTTTTTATACATTTATAAGACATATTATTCGCTTTACTATAAGAAACGTGCTATTATATGCATGAAGGATGTGACACAAACATGATCAAGAAAATTGGTGTATTAACATCCGGTGGTGATGCTCCGGGTATGAATGCAGCTATTCGTGCAGTAGTACGAAGTGCCAATGCATTAGGACTTACGGTGTATGGAATTCAAGATGGTTATAAAGGAATGGTAGAGGGTAGGATCTTAGAACTAGATCGCTTCTCTGTTTCTGAGACACTTGGTAAAGGGGGGACTATACTAGGAACTGCCCGTTTACCAGAATTCAAAGAAGAAGTAGTTCGTAAGAGAGCAGTAGAACAGTTAAAACGTTTTGGTATAGAAGCAGTAATAGTCATTGGAGGAGATGGTACATATAAAGGGGCCCTAGAACTTACTAAGATGGGGATCAATTGTATAGGTATACCAGGTACTATCGATAACGATATCGCTTCTACAGACTTCAGTATAGGCTTTGATACAGCATTACATACTATTGTAGATGCGATCGACAAACTACGAGATACCTCAAGCTCCCATAAACGATGCTCAGTCGTAGAAGTGATGGGCAATCGATGTGAAGACCTAGCTCTATGGGCAGGGATCTCCACAGGAGCAGAGATCGTAGTTACATTGAAGTCAGGTTTTGATGAAGATGAGATATTTAGTAGATTAAACTATTTCCATGATGTACGTAAGAAAAATCATGCCATCGTGATCATTTCAGAAAAGATCACAGATGTTGAACAATTTGCTAAGAAAGTAACGAAATATACAGGATTTGATGGAAGAGCTACAGTCTTAGGCCATGTGCAAAGAGGAGGATCTCCTACGCCATTTGATCGTATATTAGCTTCACGTATGGGAGATAGAGCAGTAGAACTATTAGTAGAAGGTGTTGGAGGACAGTGTGTAGGTATTATTAATAACAAAATAGTGAATATTCCTATAGAACAAGCATTAGAAACACATAGAGCTTCCAATAAAGAATTATATAAAGTCTTTGAAAGACAAGTATAAAGGAGAAAACATGAAGAAAACAAAAATATTCTGTACGTTAGGACCAGTTTCTAACACACCAGAAATGCTTGATAAAATGATGGAAGCTGGAATGGATGTTGCTAGATTAAACTTCTCCCATTCAGATCAAGAGAATCATTTAAAACTGATCCAAATGGTACGAGAAGTAGCCCATAAAAGAGGTCAAGAAATCGCGGTATTACTAGATACCAAGGGACCAGAGATCCGCTTAGGTGTCATGGAGAATGGAGCCGTTGAATTTCAAACAGGAGATATTACAAAGATCGTATTAGAAGAAGTCATAGGGAATCATGAAAGATTCCAGATCATTGTTCCAGAACTATTCACAGATGTTAAGGTAGGAGATTACTTACTGATCGATGATGGAAAGATGAGATTGACGGTATTAGAAAAAGGAAACAATGAGCTTACATGTAGAGTAGAGAACTTTGGTGTGATCAAGAGTCGAAAGGGTGTCAATGTACCCAATGTACATCTAAGTATGCCATTCATCAGTAAGAAAGATGATTCAGATATTCGATTTGGATGTCGTAATGATGTAGATTACATTGCAGCAAGCTTTGTCAGAAATAGACAAGATATTGAAGAGATAAGAAAGATCTTGCAAGAAGAAGGAAAAGAAACGATCCAGATCATTGCTAAGATCGAGAATCAAGAAGGGTATGATAACCTGGATGAGATCATTGATGCAGCAGATGGCATCATGGTTGCTAGAGGAGATTTAGGCGTAGAGATCTCTGTAGCCTTAGTACCGATCTATCAAAAGCATATGATCAGACGTTGTAATGAACGTGGTAAGGTAGTAGTCACTGCCACTCATATGTTAGAATCTATGCAACAAAATCCAAAGCCAACAAGAGCCGAAGCAAATGATGTGGCAAATGCTGTGTTAGATGGATCTGATGCTATTATGTTATCAGGAGAATCTGCAGCAGGGAATTATCCGATCCAAGCGATCCAAACAATGGATCTAATTGCAAGAACGATCGAAGAGGAAGTGTATCCTTATGCAGAAAAATTATCTAAAGCGATCTCTTCTAGTGAAAGTACTAGAATGGATGCTGTCGCTATGTCGGTAGCAGAAGCTGCTTTAAATCTAAATATAGCAGCGATCATTGCTTTTACGGATAGTGGTGTTACTGCTAAGAGAGTGTCTAAGTTTAGACCTAAGGCACCAATATTGGCTGTGACTGCATATATTGATACAATGCGTAAATTACAAGCTGTATGGGGCGTTACACCGATGTATGATGAAACTAAGATATCCTTAGATACTATGGACCTTATGGCACAAAGAGCTGCTAAGAAGGCAGGAATACCAAGAGGAGAGTTGATCATCCTGGTATGTGGCTATCCAACAGGAGCAGGTAAAACGAATACATTCAGGATCATTGAAGTAGAATAGACTGGGATACCAGTCTTTTCTTTTGGCTTTCTCTTTCAATATCTGGTACTTTGTATTATAATGTATAGAAGAAAATGAGGGTATTGTTATGGATATTGTATTTCTAATGTGGATGTTAGTTGGAATGGGAATAGCTGGTGTCTTTGGTATCATTGGATATGTAGTTTTAGCTAAATATTCAGAGAAATTAGAAGATAAAGATTTTGCTAATGTTTTCAAAATGATAAGGAAGAAGAAAAAATGAGTCATATATTCGCTATAGGAGAATTACTGATCGATATGGTAGGAATAGACCATCTAGGATTGAAAGATGGAATACAATTTGAGAAGAAGGCTGGGGGAGCTCCTGCAAATGTATGCGCTGCTATTACTAGATTAGGAGGTAGCTCTTCTTTCTTAGGACAAGTAGGAAAGGATCCATTTGGAGATTTCTTACTACAAACATTACAAGAATATAAAGTGGATACTAGTTTCGTGAAACAAGAGGGTTCTACTACGATGGCTTTTGTGGGAGTAGACACAGATGGAGAGAGAAGCTTCACATTTCTTAGAGGAAGTGATGCTTTATATACATTTGATAATATTGATACAAATAAGATCAAAGCCAATGATATGATCCACTTTGGATCAGCAACTGCATTATTAGAAGGAGAATTGAAAAGAACATATACAGATCTTCTATATTATGCCAAAGAGAATCATATCTATATTAGTTTTGATCCTAATTATAGAGATACTCTTATTACACCTGATATATTGGGAAAGTATAAGAAAGATTGTTATCACTTTATGAAGAAAGCCGATCTAGTAAAGCTTAGTAAAGAAGAATTATTCTTATTAACGCAGTGTAATGATATAGAAAGTGGAGCTAGATTCCTAAATGATATGGGAGCAGAGGTAATTCTAGTAACGCTAGGAAGTGATGGGTGTTTACTTTGTGTCAAAGGGGAATGTGAGGTTATTAAGTCTATTCATGTGAAGCAGGTTGATTCTACGGGAGCTGGAGATGCTTTCATGGGAGCTATTCTGTATCAACTATCATTACTAGATGAGCGTAAAGAGTTGTCATATAGTACATGGAAAGAAATAGTATATTTCGCAAATATCGTAGGAGCCTTAACTACGACTCAATATGGAGCCATGGAAGGGATCCCTATGGTAGAGGTAGTACAAGATATCATGAGAGGAGAGAGAGTATGAGGAAGTATATCGGGATCGATCTAGGGGGAACGAATGTTAGAGCGGCTGTAGTAGATGAGTATGGGAATATCTTATGTGAGAAGAAGACTCGTACAGAAGCTGATAAGGGACCTGATCATGTGTGTGAAAAGGTGATGACTTTAGTAAAAGAGGTAATGGCTGATGAAGTGATCCAAGGGATCGGTATTGGGTATCCAGGGCCTATCGAAGCGCACACCAATGATATCCTGATGTCTACGAATATTCCTGGTATGGAACACTATCCGATCGCAAGAAAATTACAGGAAACATTCAAAGTTCCTGTATATATCGACAATGATGCGAATGTAGCAGGCTTAGCAGAAGCATTAGTCGGAGCTGGAAAAGAGTATCCTTCTATTTACTATGTCACTATTTCTACAGGTATTGGTGGCGCATTCATTCTAGATGGTAAAGTCATTAGTGGCAGACATGGTCATGCTGGTGAGATCGGTAATATCATCATTGATCGTGATCGTAAGAAATATAATCACTTAAATGCAGGAGCAGTTGAAAATGAAGCCAGTGGAACAGCGATCGTACGTAAAGGAAAAGAAGTATTTGGAGATACTATCGAACATGCTGGACACGTATTTGATCTAGCAAGACAAGGAAATACACAAGCACTAGAAATCGTAGAGAATGTAGCGAGAGATCTAGCCTATGCCTTCTCTGCTATTGCTCATGCAGTAGATCCACATGCCTTTATTATTGGAGGCGGTGTAATGGCTGCTAAGGATGTATTCTTTGATAAGATGATCACATATTATAAAGAAGCCGTGCATACTGCTATGCAAGATATTGAATTTAAACAAGCACAATTAGAAGAACCAGGTATCATCGGAGCTGCTATGTTACCTAAATCAAAGGAGAATTAAAATGAAAGAATTACTAAGAGAATATGCTAGATTATCAGTGAAAAGTGGAGTAAATGTTCAAAAGGGACAAATGGTAGTGATCAATTCTCCAGCAGAATGTGTTGAATTAACAAGACTTATTGTAGAAGAAGCATATCTAGCAGGAGCTGGAGATGTTCGTGTAAACTTCACAGATGATATTATCTCTCATCATAAATATCAGTATCAAACAGTTGAGAAATTGATGGAATTCCCTAATTGGATGATCGATAAGTATCAAGAAATCGTAGATAACAAAGCAGCACTGATCGAGATAAGTGCACCTACACCAGGACTTATGAAAGATATTGATCCTAAGAAGATGCAACAAGTACAGATCGCTTCTATGCAGAAGATCAAGTTCTTTAGAACATACCAAATGAGTGATGAATGTCAATGGAATATCGTAGCAATGCCTACACATGCATGGGCAAGTGCCGTATTCCCTGATCTATCTAAAGAAGAAGCCTATACAAAACTATTAGAAGCTATTTTAAGTGCATGTCGTGTACAAGAGGGTAAGAGTAGTGTAGAAGCTTGGGATGCTCATATGGATACACTAGCAAGTCATAATCAGATCATGAATGAGTATAACTTTAGATCATTACACTTCACTAATTCACTAGGAACAGATCTAACAGTAGGTTTAGTAAAAGATCACATTTGGGCAGGAGGCGCTGAATATACTGGTAAAGGTGTACGTTTCTCTCCAAATATTCCAACTGAAGAAATGTTTACAATGCCTCATCGCTTAGAAGTAGAGGGAACCGTATATAGTTCTAAACCACTTAACTATTCTGGTAATTTAATAAAAGACTTTATGTTACGTTTTGAAAAAGGTAAAGTAGTAGAATTCCATGCAGCAGAGGCTGAAGAAGCTTTACGTTCTTTAGTAGAATTTGATGAAGGTTCTTGTTACTTAGGAGAAGTAGCATTAGTACCTTATGATTCTCCAATTTCTAATAGTGGTATCTTATTCTTGAATACACTATTTGATGAGAATGCTTCTTGTCATTTAGCATTAGGTAGATGTTATCCAATGAATATTCAAGGAGCTCTTTCTATGAGTGAAGAAGAATTACTTTCTAAAGGTGGTAATCAATCTATGACTCATGTAGACTTTATGTTTGGTACTAGTGACATGAAGGTAGTGGGTATTACTCAAGAGGGGCAAGAGATCGTAGTTATGGAGAATGGTAATTTCGTTATTTAAACTTTTGAGTGCAAATATCTTGACTTTATGTAGTATTTGTAGTTAAATTCTATTAGTACGATGACCAAGACAACAAATAAGATGTGGCGGTATAGAGAGACGAACGGTTGGTGGAAGTTCGTTTACGTAGATCTTATTTTACTACTTGCGAGTATTTCTCTGTAATGGAGAACGTATATCTGCGTTAAAGAGTAATTGAGAGCTTACTTTGTATAAAGTAGGAATAAAGGTGGTACCGCGTGATAAGCG
>SVBO01000029.1 GCA_015058845.1 Erysipelotrichaceae bacterium | reverse complement strand
ATTTAAGCTCCCAGATTTCTCTGGCTTTTTCCTTTTTTGAATTACTGTTCGAGGTTCGTATTTCTACTTACTCTCTTTGTCTGTTTCTAGCTAATTTAATAACTAGATGAATTGACGTTGTTTCTGTTTAGTTTTCAAAGATCCTTCGCCGCGAGCTCATCAGCTCAACAGCTTGTATATAATATCACTCCTATCCTCAATTGTCAATAACATTTCTAAACTTTTTTCAATAATTTTTACAATTTTATTTCTTTTCCTTATTCATCTCACACAATATATTACATCATCACACTATCCATACCAAAAGAAAAGGTAGAGACACCTCTCTACCCATGATTTCTTTTCAAATATGTATTATATAACGCCAAGATCTCCTCTTGTTTAAACGGAGACTCCTTCTTCGCAATACACTCTAACAATTCTTGATACGAATAACGAATGATTTTATCCAGATCCTCTCCATATCCCATCTTATCCCTATGCTCAATATACTCATCCTCATCTAGATGTAGCAAAGATCCATCCGGAAACACCTTAATATCTAGATCATAATCAATATACTTGATCGCCTCTTTATCATATAACGCTGGAGACGCCAGATTACAATAATAATAGATCCCAGACTTACGGATCATACAGATCATATTGAACCAAAGTTTCGGAAAGAAGAAACATACCGCTGGTTCACGAGTATACCACTTTCTCCCATCACTTTCCGTAACCAACGTCTTATTATTCACCATGATGTAACGATCCTCATTCGCATCTAGCACATAACTCTTTGACCAGGTGCGATGTAGTGATCCATCATGTTTATAACTATATATATATACATGCGTATTATTTGCAGGTACCATAGCACTACCTCCTCTACAGCGTTTATTATTATAACACATATGTTCGCAACATAAAAGGGTTATAAATTTTACCTCTTTCTGAAAAGATATTGTTTTCGCTTTGTGATTGTTCTATAATAATACTTAATGATAAGAAGGGAGTTTATTTATGAAACTTACTGTATTAGTTGATAATAATACATATATCGATGAATATTACCAAGGAGAACCTGGTTTTAGTTGTTATTTAGAAGAGGGTAATATCAAGTTATTATTCGATACTGGATATTCTGATCTATTCATGAAGAATGCTGAGAAGATGGGTATCAATGTGATGGAATCTAATCATATCGTTTTATCTCATGGTCATAATGATCATACACAAGGTTTAAAATATATGATGGAGAAGGGTTCTGTTTACGATAAGGCTTTGATCGCTCATCCTGAATGTTTCAGTGAAAGATTTATGGATGGTGAACCTATCGGTTGTCCGATCCCTATTGAACAAATTGCTTGTAATGTATCATTCATTCCTTGCTTTAGACCATTCATGATCTCTCCATCTTTGATCTTCTTAGGTGAGATCCCACGTACAAATGATTTCGAGAACTTATCTCCTGTAGGGGTTCAACGTAAGAACAATCGTATGTTGCCTGACTATGTGCTAGATGATAGTGCTTTAGTACATGTGGGCGAAGATGGTCTATTTATTATTACTGGTTGTGCGCATAGTGGTATTTGTAATATTATGGAATATGTGAAACAGATCTTCCCTGATGCTCCTATTACTGGTATTCTAGGTGGTTTCCATTTAATGGAGAATGATGCTCAATTAGAAAAGACTATCGATTATCTTGCTTCTTGTAATATCAAGACTATTTATCCTTGTCATTGTGTTTCTTTAGAGGCTAAGGCAAAGATGATGGAGAAGTTGAATGTTGCTGAAGTGGGTGTGGGTCTTACTTTAGAGATCGAATCTGTTCGTGATTAATATTGAATGAGTAATTTAAAAGGAGAGTTTTGAGCTCTCCTTTGTTTTGTTATTCAGCGATCTCTAATGCGATCTCCATCATTTGAGTAAATGAGTTTTGACGTTCTTCTGCAGTAGTTTCTGGTTCTCCGAAGAATGAATCTGATACCGTTAATAGACATGCAGCCTTCTTACCTAAGTAGGCAGCATTACAGAATAGAGCATAACTTTCCATCTCTACTCCTAAATGACCCATAGCAGACCATTTCTTCCATGCTTCCTCATCTGCATTGTAGAAGATATCCATAGAACAGATAGGCCCTACGTGATAGTTGACACCCATATCCTTAGCTACCTTAACAGCCTTTTCAATCAGATCATATGTAGCACATGCAGATAATGTACCATTAACCCCATATTGATAAGACCAATTAGAATCTGTACTAGCTGCTTGTGTAATAATGACATCTCGGATATGAACGTGTGGTTGGATAGCTCCTGTAGAACCTACACGAATAATAGTTTCTACTCCATAGAACTTAAATAACTCATAGGAATAAATACCAATACTAGGCATACCCATACCACTACCCATAACAGATACTTCTTTTCCTTTGTATGTACCTGTATATCCGAACATATTACGAACTGTATTGAATTGAACAGGATTTTCTAAGAATGTTTCTGCGATATACTTGGCACGTAGTGGATCTCCTGGCATTAATACTGTTTTAGCGATTTGTCCTTCTTTAGCGTGATTGTGTGGTGTTCCCATAATTAATTGTCTCCTTTTCTTATTTGGCATGTATAGTATAACATACTTCCTTATAAATAACTATCTTAATGCTAGATACCTAATAACTTCATACTTAAGAAGAAATAGATCATTAAGGATAGTGTATCGATCACTGTTGCGATCAATGGGGCTGCCATTACGGCTGGGTCTTGTTTACAAGCGTGTGCTAATAATGGTAATAATCCTCCGGCCATATTAGCGGCTACTAATGATATAACTGTACTTAAGGCGATAACAAGTGCGATATCTAATGCTACATCAGGCGGAATGACCATGATACGTATTACAACTACTACGAATAAGATCGCTCCACAGATGATACCTACTCGCATTTCTTTCCATAATACTTTCAGCATATCTTTCCAACTTAGATCATCTACTGAAATACCACGGATGACCATAACAGAAGCTTGGTTTCCGGCATTACCTGCTGTACCCATGATCATTGGTACGAAGGCTGATAGCGCTGGGATCACTGCTAGTGCTTCCTCATAGCTAGCTAAGACATTGCCTGTGAATGTAGCTGTGATCATTAGGGCCAATAACCATGGCAAACGTGATTTCACTAATTCTACGATACTAGTATCTAGATATGACTCTTCGACCGGTACGATCGCAGCCATCTTCTGGATATCCTCTGTTACTTCTTCTTCCATGACGTCGATTACGTCATCGGCTGTAATGATACCGATCAAGCAATTTTGATCATTGACTACTGGTAAGACCATGATGTCATACTTACTCATCGTATGCGCAACATCTTCTTGGTCATCATTGACTTGCACATATACTACGTCACGATCCATGAGATCTTCGATATAACTATTCACTGGAGCAAATAGAATATCACGTAAGGCGATCGCCCCTACTAAACGATGCTTACGATTTACGATATAACAGAAGGAAATAGTTTCTGCTACCTTACCTTGTCGCTTGATCTTCTTGATCGCTTCGGATACTGTATCCATAGCATCTAGTTCTAGATAGTCTGTACTCATCATAGAACCTGCTGTATTAGGAGCAAAGGATAATAACATATTGATCTCTGATCTTTGTTCTTCACTAGCAGCTTGTAGTACTTTCTTTACTAAGTTTGCTGGCATATCTTCCATGACATCTACCATATCATCGGCATATACGTGTTCTAACATAGATCGGATATCATTGCTTGTAAAGGCTTCGATGATGCCTTGTTGATTCTCTGATTCTAGGTAAGAGAATAAAGTACCACTTACGTCTTTACGTAAGATCTTGAATAAGAATAAGATCTGTGGAAGGGGCAGTTCATTGACAAATAGAGCTAAGTCTACGATGTTGAATTCATCGAATACTTCTCTTAGTGTATCGATCTGCTTTTCGGAGATGAATTCTTGTAATAATTCCTTAGTGATTTCTAAGTTATCCATACATCCACCTCCTATACACCCAAGAATACTCTAGCTAATGTAAAGTATACTAATAGGGATAATACGTCTACTGCAGTGGTGATCAATGGAGATGCCATGGCTGCAGGGTCTTGTTTGATCGATAATGCGAATAATGGTAGGAATCCTCCTAATAATTTAGATAAGATCACGACGAAGAAGATCGTTAATGATACCGTGATCGCAATATCTAATCCCATACCATCGACAAATAATACGATACGAAGAGTATTGACAACACATAGTATTGCACCACATATAGCAGCCACTCCTAACTCTTTCATAAAGACTTTAGGAAAATCTTTCATAGTTAAGTCATCTACTGTGATCGCACGGATCGTCATGGCAGAAGATTGGCTACCTGCGTTACCAGCTGTAGACATCAGCATAGGAACGAAGGTGATCAGTGATGGTACTAGTGTTAGTAATTCATTGTTCTTAGTGATGATCAGTGATGAGATAACGTAAGATACCATGAGTACTAATAACCATACCAATCTACTCTTTGCCATTGTAAGAGGAGAAGCATTTAAGTAAGAATCTTCTACAGGCATGATACCACCCATCTTATGGATATCTTCTGTTGCTTCTTCTTGGATAACGTCGATAACGTCATCAAATGTGATAACGCCTACAAGGCGGTTACTAGGATCAACTACGGGTACGATCGTGAAGTCATATTTCTGGATCGTACGTGTTACTTCTTCTTGGTCTTCATTAACCTTTACACTAATAACATCATTCTCCATCACATCTCCGATCAAAGAGTTAGAAGGAGCAAATAAAATATCTCTTAAGGAAATACATCCTACTAATACACCATGTGTATCAGTAATATAACAATAGTTGACTGTTTCAGCAATTTTACGTTGTGCTTTGATCTTCTTCATAGCCTTTTCGATAGTATCTTCTTGGGCTAATTCTACAAAGTCAGTACTCATCATAGCACCGGCTGTATTCTCTTCATAGCTTAATAAGGTATGGATCTCTTGCTTATCACTGGCTTCGATACTATCCATTACCTTTTGTTGGATCTGATCTGGTAATTCCTTTAAGAAGTCAACGATATCATCACTGAATAATTGATCCATGATCATTTTGATACGTTGTGGATCTAAGGCATCTAAGATACCCTTTTGCAGGTTGATATCCAAATACGAGAATAGTTCTCCTCCATGGATACTTGGTAAGATCCTCATTAGATCGATCGTACTTCCTAAAGATAACTCGTTTACTATTTCTGCTAAGTCAACGATATTATACTCATCGAATATCTCAATGATCTTACGAACATCTTTATCCTCTAATAACTGTTCTAACATCTCTTTAGTAATCTCTACCATGGATATCACCCCATTTCAATTAAATATATTACGATTTAGCGCCTTTGGCTCCTTTAGCCCCTTTTCCAAAATGTGTTAATACATTGGAATCAAAGCTTACTACCATTTTCTCTTGTTCTCTCTTACGATCGATCGCAAGTTTGATCAAAGCATCCATAAGTTCAGTAAAGTTGATACCACTCTTATCCCATAAATAGAATGCTAATGATCCTGGAATAGAATTGATCTCATTGACATAGATCTTTCCACTATCCATATCTTGCATAAAGTCGATACGGCATACGCCACTACTACCTAATACTTTGAATGTTTCTTTAGCATATTGCTTTACAAGAGCTTCATCTTCTGCACTGATATTAGCAGGAATGATACGAGAGGCACTTGCCATTCCAGCAGATTTAGATGGTGTTCCTTTGCTACCATTCTTTCCTCCGCCATTTCCCATATACTTTTGCTCAAAGCTTAAGATATCTCCACTCTTATTTACTTCTTCTAATACTGATACTCTTTGTTTAGCAGAGTTTCCAAGTACTGAAGCATTTACTTCTTTTAAGTGAGTGATCATCTTTTCAACAACTAATTTACGATCATATAGAGATGATTCATTAACTGCATGAATGAATTCTTCTTCATTGTGTGCTGTATAGATACCAATAGATGAACCTAAGCATGCAGGTTTAATAATTACTGGATAGCCTAGTTCTTCTGCTTTCTGAATATATTTCTCACGAGATTGGTTGAAGTCATAGGAATATAACCAGAACCATGGTGTGATCGGTAATCCATAGTCAGATAGAATATGTTTCATTAATACTTTATCTTGTCCTACAGCACTTGCATAGACATCACTACCTCCATAAGGTACCTTTAATGTTTCTAGATAGCCTTGCAGAGAACCATCTTCTCCATTAGTACCATGCATGATCGGTAATACTACATCTAGTTTGATCTCCTTGTTATTGAATAATTTCTTAGTCATTTCTGCCATCATGAAATCATTCTTATTACGATAGAAGAACACTTGTGGTACTGTTTTCTCTAGTTTTGCTAGGTCTTTATATGTGTCCATATTTAGTAAGGCATCACTACTATAGAACTGACGATTCTTAGAGATATAGATAGGATATACATCATATTTCTCACGATCGATAGCAGCCATGGCTTGCGCAGCTGTAATGACACTGATCTCATGTTCTACTGATTCTCCACCAAATATAACTCCAACTTTAATTTTCATATCTTTCTTCTCCTTGCTTTATATAAGACTTTCGTCTTGATATAGGAAGTGCTTCTATAAGCATTTCTCTTACTGTATAGTATGTGGTATCTTATGGATAGATACACTTAGGTCTCCCTTTCTATTATTATACTAGAAAGGGGGTAAAATGACTATAACAAAAAGGTATAATGCGATACTAATTTTACCTTATTCTTTACATTCTCGCTGGATCTTTTGCCACTTTTGATATAGTAGAAAGCCTATAGTGAGAAATACGATCCCGACTATTATAGCTACTACTAGATCTATATCCGCTGCTTTACCAAATACGATATTGGTCATCATGCCATTACAATTCATCAACATGGAATAACAGGATAAGATCGTGGCTCTATTATTCGTAATATTCTGATTGAGTAGGGTATTAGTCAGGGGATAGAATAGGGCTTCTGAGACTTGTAGTATCATGATACATAGGATAGAGAGGATCGGTGATGTGGTGAAGTATAGTAGGATACAGGTAGAGATGACTAGGATATAGAGATAAGAGATAAGTGTTTCTTCCTTGATATATCGTACGATCTTACCGATCATAGCACTGCTTAGGGTACATAGTGTAATGAGTGTATAGAGGATCCCGAACCATTCGATATCGATGCCTACTCTTTCATATTGTAATTGATTATAGAAGGTACCTAGTGTGTGTACTGTTTCATTGAATAGCGATACGGCTAGTAAGAATACTATCCAGTTTTTCTTTTCCTTAAATAATACTGTAATATCTTTATACGATATGATCTCTTTACTGTCTCCCTGTTTCTTCACATCTTGCAAGAAAAGTGTTAGGAAGAATGCGATGGCATAGGGATAGATCGTCCATAGAGATGCTTTTAAGAGATCTTCTTGGATATATAGAGAGAACAATAGAGCTGCTAGTAATAGACCTAATGTACCACAAGCATTATAGATCCCGAATACTTTCGTAGATTCTTTCTCTTCGATACTTTCATATAAGAGGGCTGTATCACACCCAGAGAGCCCTGCTATTACTATGGCTAGTAGTACTCTTTCTAATAGAAACATAGGGAAGTTATGGGCTTGGTAGAAGACGATCTTAGAAATCAGGTAGAGTGCGTTACATGTGATCAGTGTTTTCTTATATCCCATGCGATCACACAGGATCCCCCAGGGTACTTCTAACACGATCGTTAGGAATGCGAGTACGGATTCTATGATCCCCATTTGTAGTAAAGTGATCCCATAGGCTTGGCGATATAGGGTCGAGATAGATGCGTAAAAGACCATTCCTTGTAGGAAGGATATGGTATACATGATGATGATATTTTTCTTCATTGTTTTCACCTTTCTTGTTGAATGCACTATAAAAAGACTCTTATTAGAGTGATTATGGTTCTTTGCTATAGTGTGTATCAACTTCTAGGTGCGTGCATAAAGCGGGTCACTTCCTTTGTATGTATTGTATTCCTTTTAGGATTTGTTGTCAATGTGAGGAAGTATTTAAAAAGCGTGTGGGTCTCACACGCTCATATTCCATTATTTCACAGAGAAATCACTAATCCTCCACTCTTCCTCTAACACCATCTCTACTTGGAAGTTATACTCAGTACCACTCTTCTCTCCCTTATCCGTTAATTGCTCTGCTAATACCTCAAATACCACTCTATTCTCTTCTTGCTCTACTACAGTATAGGCTAACACATCGATCGGACCCTCTACCTTCTTACCCATAGTCATAACAGTATATCCATTACGATCTAAGTAACGTACTTCTTCATTCTCTTCTGATAGACATCTGTCAACTAATTCTGGTGTAAATACACTTGTTAGATAGGCTACAAAGTCTTCATAGTATTGAAACCTTTGTTCAGCAATACGATAGTACGTATTTCCTTCCTCATCGACCACTGTAATACTACTGACTGGTAATAACCTCTTAGTGAATAGTGTAATGGCACTGAAGCCTCTTAGGAATACCTTATTGGCCTCATGTTCTAAGAATGGTACATTACTCACTCTTTCTCCTTCATAATCATATACAGCACTATGGTCTAGTAAGAACCTTTGTACCTTTAGATTCTCAAACATCTCTGCTAATACCACAGTATCCTCTTCACTTACACGATACCCACTCATTAGCCCTTCACCAATAATACTATATCCCTGCTCTTTCTCACTAAAAGAAATACACACTTCCTCTTCTATACAAAGCCTCTCACTTCCATCGAAATACTCTACTGGTACATACTCCATAGTTTGTAATACACTCACTACTCTATCTTTAATAGGTTCGATCAAGAATGTACTACTCACATTCATTTCATTCTCATATAGAACAGATCCATTTAGTTTCTCTATCAACTTTTCTTGTAGTAATACAGACTTTTCTTCCTTAGTCAAACGACTCTGTGAATCGACAATTGATTGAAGCCCCTCTGTCTTCTCATAATAGTTTACTGAATTGCCTTTCAGCTCCAATCGGCAGGAGCATAACATCATCACAATCATCACTAATAATACACGTTTCATAGTAATACCTCCCGTCATAGTTATTATAAATAATTTACACAGTTTTGTCTTGATAATCGAAGAAAATTAAAAAAAAATTAAAAAAGATAGTGTTAGTTTTTAAAGTGTGGTATACTTGAGATGTATTTAGTATAAGCACTACCTTTTCAAGTTGGTAAGGTATGAGTACATATTGATTTGGGGGCTGTACTTATGACAAAGAAATTGATATGTTTTTTTGGGGAAGAATACTAGAATTGGAGAGGAATTATGAAAGGTAAAGTAAAATTCTTTAATGCTGAAAAGGGGTATGGCTTCATTACTGATGAAAATGGTAAGGATGTATTCGTACACTACAGTGCTATCCAAAAAGAAGGCTACAAGTCATTAGAAGACGGTGTTGAAGTTACATTCGACGTTGTTGAAGGTGAACGTGGTCCTCAAGCTGCTAACGTTAAAGAAGCGTAAGGCGTAAAGGTCGTGTAAACGACCTTTTTGTTTTATAAAAGAGAAAATGCCAGGCTATATTGTCTGGCATGATTACTTTATATATTCTATTCTTTTTCCTGTTACTGTTTCTATAAAGGATCTATAGTCTTCGATACTACCACCTTGTAATGTTCTCTTATCATATAATTGTGCATGACTTGCACTGAATATAAATACAATAAAATCATGTAACTCGGCTATATGTAAGATCTTATCATACTTCCATTTCGTTGTTCCAATAGATGTAGTAGTCATGAATCCTTCTTCTGTAAATACAGTGGTTGCATTCTCTGTGCCTGGAAGAAGTCTTTTCTTAGCAATATATCCATTCATATGATCTTCAAATAGAAGTGTTACTAAGATCATGAGAACCGCTAGGACAGAAAGGAATGTTTGAAAGTTAAGCGTATCTTTCGTAAAGATCAGTAGTATCCCCATCAGCATTACGATCCCACCAAATATATGAGAGCGTTGACTATGTTTCTTGCGGATCGTCTTACGTAATGCTCTAGCCATCAAAGTCATTGTCTTAGCAGTATACGATGTTTCAAATGTATATTCCATATACTCCCTCCTTTACTCAATTACATTCTATCATTGACTAGTAGAATATGTAAATAAAAAGGAGTCATTTGACTCCCTAGATCATAGGCTTTAAACAAATATCACTATCCCATTCTACTAAGAATTGCGCTAATAGATCGATACAATCTTGAATATCTCTCTTACTACCCACTTCACTTGGAGAATGCATATAACGAAGAGGAATAGATACTAATGCCACAGGTGTACCATCATTTGTCTTCAACATCACGTCTGCATCAGTACCAGTTCTACCTGCAGCACCTTCCCATTGAATATCCATATTCAATGTCTTAGCAGCATGTACTAAACGTTCATTTAACTTTCTATTCACAATAGAACTATGACATAGTACAGGACCACCATTCACCTTAATATCTCCATATACCTCATCTGCTACTCCAGGAGCATCTGATGCAAAGGTAACATCTACTGCGATCGCACATTTAGGCTTAACTCTAGAAGATGCGAAATAAGCACCACGCATACTAGATTCTTCTCCTACTGTAGTAGTTGCACAGGCAGATACCTTAGCGCCCATTTCCTTAGCCTTAAGTAATGCTTCTAATACAATGAATGCTCCAATACGATCATCCATAGCTCTAGCTGTAATACAATCATTTAGTAATTCATGATATTCAGTATCTAGTACTACATAATCGCCATGCTTAACTACCTTCATAGCCTCTTCCTTACTAGTAGCCCCAATATCGATCCATAGATCCTCGGCACTAGCCTCTTTATTCTTTAGAAGAGAACTATTGATCCCAACAGCCCCATATACCACACCATTCTCTGTTAAGATACGTACCTTTTGACCAAAGTAAGTAGCCACTCTAATACCACCACTCTTGATCACCTTGACCATACCATCTCCAGAGAAATTCACTACCATTAGACCGATCTCATCAATATGACCACACATCAATACATCTACATTCTTACTATCACCCATATAAGAATACACATTTCCAATAGCATCACTCTCTACTTCTACAGAAGCTTCCATATACTTCTTCACCTTAGATTGTAGAACAAATTCATCTCCACTTACAGAAGGTGTACATAACATATCATACAAAAAGTTAGTATTCATACTCATTCTCCTATTCTCTTACTAGTATTCTATCATATATTTTTACGTAAAAAGCCATTTCTTTTAAGAAATGGCCTTATTTCTATATCTTAGTTAGCTGGGATTACAGAACCATCACTATAAGTTTCATAGATAAAGTTCTTTACTTCATCACTCTTTAATACTTCTACTAATGCTTCGATTCTTTCATCATTTTCTAGATCAGCATGTGTAGCAACGATATTTACATATGGGTTAGTTTCATCAGCTTGTTCTAATAATACTGCATCTTCAGTTGGGTTTAGACCAGCTTGGATCGCATAGTTACCATTGATCGCTACGATGTCGCCTTCGCCTTGTTCATAAGCTGTTGCTAATAATGTAGGGTTGATCTCTGTGAATGTTAAGTTCTTAGGATTGTTTGTAATATCTTCTACAGTTGCATCTAATGCACTTGCATCAGCACTTAGTTCGATCACACCTGCTTTCGCAAGGATAGATAGGATGCGTCCATGGTCTGCTACTGAGTTAGAGATAACTACTTCAGCATTTTCAGGAAGTGCTTCTAGATCTGTAATAGTCTTAGAATAGAATCCAAATGGTTCGATATGAACACCCGCTACGTTCACGATGTTGTATCCGTTAGCTTCTACTTCCCCATCAAAGAATGGTACGTGTTGGAAGTAGTTAGCATCTGCTTCTTTCTCGTTTAGAGCACGGTTGTGGATATAGTAGTCATCGATTACTTCGATCTCTAATTCGATATCATATTTTTCTTCTAAGATAGGCTTAGCAAATTCTAAGATCTTAGAGTGTGGGTCTAATGTACAAGTAACCTTTAGAGTGTTTGTATCATCAGTGTTATTTGTGTTGTTTGAACAAGCTACTAATGAACATGCGATTGCTAATACTGCTAATACTTTAACTAATTTCTTCATATTGTTTCCTCTTTCTATCTTTATCTCTTATCGATTTTCTTAACTAAATAATCTCCTAATCCTTGGATCGCGAATACGATGATCATGATCAGGATCGTTGCTGTATATAATACAGCGTTGTTTTGTCTAACGAAACCATATAGATATGCTAATTGACCAAGTCCACCAGCTCCGATGGCACCTGCCATAGCTGTATAACTGACTAGGTTGATACCAGTAACTGCTACACCACTTACTAAGGCTGGTAAGCTTTCTGGTAATAATACTTTCGTAATGATCTGATATGTACTAGCTCCCATAGCTTTACTTGCTTCTACTGTACCTTTATCGACTTCTGATAGAGCAATAACTGTTAGTCGAGCATAGAATGGAGCAGCGGCCACGATCAGAGAAGGTACTGCTGCTTTCGCCCCTAGCATACTTCCTGTTAGGGCTTTGGTGATCGGGATCATGATGATCATTAAGATGATGTATGGCATAGCACGGAAGATATTGACTCCACTTCCGATAATAGCACTGGCATACTTGTTCGTTAATAATCCACCTTTATCTGTTAGATATAATGTAATACCTAAGATCAGACCGATCACTACTGCTAGTACTAAGGAGAACATGGACATGTATAATGTTTCCCATAGAGCTTCAGACATTTGTTCAACATTGATAGCTGCTAGAAAAGCATTCATTATATCACCTCCACTTTCACTTTATATTCTTTCAGAAGTTCTACTAATCGATCATATTCACTAGAAGATCCTGCACTCACATGGACATACATCGAACCAATGGGACCAGTTCTAGTATGATGGATATTAGAATCTACGATACTGATCGGTAAGTCGATCTTACGCATGACTTCTGCTAGGATAGGTTTATCTGAATTATTAGAAGAGAATGTTAATCTGAAGATCTGTCCATATGGATAAGCTTTCTTTAGATCTTTCTTTAACTCTTCAATATTCGTACCATCGATACTTTGAATAAAACGTTTCGTAACAGCGTGTTTCGGATTCTCGAATACTTCTTGTACACTACCTGTTTCTACAACTTCACCCTCACTCATTACAGCGATTCTATGACAGATCTTTTGAACGACTTCTAGTTGGTGAGTGATCATTACGATCGTAATCCCTAGCTTTTGATTGATATCATTTAGAAGTTCTAGAATAGAATCTGTTGTTTCTGGGTCTAGGGCACTTGTTGCTTCATCACATAATAGAATAGATGGGTTATTGGCTAATGCTCTAGCAATACCAACTCTTTGCTTTTGTCCACCACTAAGTTCACTTGGATATGCATTCTCACGACCTACTAGACCAACTAATTGGATCAGTTCTTGTACTCTAGCTTTACGATGTTCCTTGTCTACACCAGCGATCTCTAATGGTAGTTCGATGTTTCCTGCTACTGTACGTGACCATAATAAGTTGAAGTGTTGGAAGATCATACCTATCTTCATTCTCTTCTTACGTAAAGCACTTGGACTTAAATGAGAGATCTCTTCTCCTTCGATATATATTTCACCAGAAGTTTGAGTTTCTAACTGATTGATCAATCTAACTAGTGTACTCTTACCAGCCCCACTATATCCGATGATCCCAAAGATCTCTCCATCTTCGATCGTTAGGTCTACTCCCCTTACTGCATGAATATCATTACCTTTACCGATAAATGTCTTAACGATATTCTTCAGTTCAATCATGTCATACCTCCTAATATAAATAAAAGTCCGTCCTGTTAAGGACGAACTGTAATCAGCCGTGTTACCACCTTACTTCACATATACCTCACGATATATGCCTCTTCGAGTACCATCATACTCTATCGCTTTAACGGGCGAACCCGGCATAGCCTTGGGATCTCTCCTTCGGTATGCGGCTCCAAGACCATTTTCATCAGTTCAGTTTCTCCCTCTTCCACCACTACAAGGGCTCTCTGTGCAACCATTCCTGACTACTATTCTCTTCACTGCCTGTGACTTATGATTTAATTTTACTAGGTTATTCAGAAATGTCAATATATTTTGTTTCAAATATATTCTGAAAATGTTTTCATTTACTTTTTAAAGTATTCTTCTTTAGTAATACTACACACATGAATATCTACAGGCCCTCTATTCATATCATAATACCCATATTTACGAAGCCCTTCATAACGCATGCCTAGTTTCTCTAAGATCCTCTGACTCGCTACATTTCCCTCAAAGTAACTAGCCTCTACCATAGGTAGATGTAAGCCCTCAAAACAGAATGTAAGCATCTCTTGTGCAGCTTCACTCATATAGCCTTGTCTTTGATAGTCTTGAGATACACCATAGCCCATACTATATGCAGCCACTGCTCTAGAATTCACGGGTGTAATTGAAATATGCCCGATCATCTTCCCTAGACTCTTCTCATATAACGCGAACTTAAATGGATTTCCTAGATCCACCTGAAAATCAGCTTCTGCTTCTTCTCTAGTACGTAAGATACGACTTCCCTCTAAAGCGCGTACCCCTTCTTGTAAAGCGATCTCTACATAATCCTCTAGATCACTCTTCAAGAAGTGTCTGATCACTAATCTTTCTGTTTCCTTCTCAGCAAACATACAACATAATGTACGTAATGGCTTATCGATCACATATTCTTCATTTTGATTTCTTAAGATACTTTCATTTAAATATAGATATCCCATATTAGGATATAAAGCAATACGAGAAGGTTGATCACTTGCTCTTTGCTCTACGATCACTTGCATCTCTATTCCCTTTAGATCATATTGACCTACTCTTTGTTGAAAGTATTCGATATATCTCTCTACATTCTTATTCATACATTCCTCTTCTTAATAATTACGCATAGGGATCTCATTCACTACTTCTAAGCCTAAGGCCTTTAGATAAATAATAGCCTCTTCAAAGTCATCTTCCATTTCTAAGTGTTCATTGTTATGGGCATCTATTCCCACGATCGCTTTACATTTATACTTAGCAGCAATCTCCCAGAACTTAGGATGTGGATATCCGATCTTATTCGCTGTTCTACCATATCTAAGTCCTGCTAAGTTATATTCTAATATGAAATCTAATTCCTTAGCTCTCTTACAAATACTATGACATGCCTTTTCAGCCACTTCATCAAACTCTCCATATCCACGTAAGAATAGATCAGGATGCGCTAGATACGCATATAATCCACTCTCCATTCCCTCGATCGTAGATCTTACGTATTCTTGTAATCGAAAGGCATCTTTCTTTCCATAACCAAAGTAAGGAGATACTTCATCACTTGGATAATAATGATTTCCAAAGATCAGATAATCTAACTGATACTTCTCTGTGATCTCCTTCAACCAATCTATATACTTTGGAAAGTATTCACACTCTAGTCCGATCTTGATATCAATGATCTCAGAATATCTCTGCTTCAATTCTCTTAAAGAATCCACATATCCTTCTAATTCTACTTCTCGCATACGCATATTCGCTACGAAATCGCTCTCATAACGCCATGGAGTATGATCCGAGAATCCTAGGATATCAAAACCACTTTTAATAGCACTTATTACATATGCTTCATCACTACCACTGGCATGTTGACAGCGGATCGTATGTGTATGGTAATTGGTCTTCATAATGTACCTCACTGTTCTTTATCTATTATAAGCATTTTAAGAAAGATTATCTACTAAAATGTCTTAGAATATTTGTAAGTGGTTACTTAGGTAAGCTTATTCTATTTTATAGGAAATATTTATTCTATTTCTCTTTTTACTATTGAACTATTTATATTATTTGTTATAATTTTAACAATCGTAATAGAAGGAGGTCATTAGAAATGGCTAGAATCGTTTTAAATGAAACAAGTTATCATGGACAAGGTGCTATTAAAGAGATCCCTAATGAGATCGCTAGAGGTGGTTTCAAGAAGGCTTTTGTTTGTAGCGACCCTGATCTAATTAAGTTCAATGTTACTCAAAAGGTTACTTCTTTATTAGAAGAAGCGAATATTCCTTATACTCTTTATTCAGAGATCAAACCTAATCCTACAATTGAGAATGTGCAAACTGGTGTAGAGGCTTATAAGGCTTCTGGTGCTGATTGTATTATTGCTGTTGGTGGTGGTTCTTCTATGGATACTGCTAAGGCTATTGGTATCATTATCAATAACCCTGAATTTGCTGATGTTCGCTCTTTAGAGGGTGTTGCTCCTACTAAGAATAAGTGTGTTACTACTTTCGCTGTTCCTACTACTGCTGGTACTGCTGCTGAAGTAACTATCAACTATGTTATTACAGATGTTGAGAAGAATCGTAAGTTTGTTTGTGTTGATACTCATGATATTCCTGCTATCGCATTCGTTGACCCTGATATGATGGCTTCTATGCCTAAGAGCTTAGCGGCTGCTACTGGTATGGATGCATTAACACATGCTATCGAAGGTTATATCACTAAGGGTGCATGGGAAATGACAGATATGTTCCATATCAAGGCTATCGAGATCATTGCTCGTAGCTTACGTGGGGCTGTGGCTAAGGATCCTAAGGGTATGGAAGACATGGCTCTTGCTCAATATATCGCTGGTATGGGATTCTCTAACGTAGGTCTTGGTATCGTTCACTCTATGGCTCACCCTCTTGGTGCTGTATATGATACTCCACATGGTGTAGCAAATGCGATCATCCTTCCTACAGTTATGGCATACAATGCTGAATGCACTGGTGAAAAGTACAAACATATCGCTGAGGCTATGGGTGTTGATACTACTGGTATGTCTGTGGAAGAATATCGTACTGCTGCTGTAGAGGCTGTTCGTCAATTATCTATCGATGTTGGTATTCCAGCTGACTTAAAGGCTATCGTTAAGGAAGAAGATATCCATTTCTTAGCTGAAAGTGCTTATGCTGATGCTTGCCGTCCAGGTAATCCTAAGGATACTAGTGTAGAAGAGATCGAAGCTCTATATCGCTCATTAATGTAAGATCTATCATAAGAAGTAGAAAAAGCAGGATCACTCCTGCTTTTTTAGTACTTTATTCCACATTTTCCTCACTAGAAGTTTCCTGTTTCTTCTTATACTCCTCCGTGATCCAACAGAAGCTCTGTCCACTAGCACCCTGTGTCTCACCCTCTACCTTTACCTCTTCTACTGTAACATCATTTACTGTGAAAGAGAACTCAGATAGATCAGAATCCGTCAAACTAGACTTGATCATATACTTGATTGCCTTCATTTCCTCATCCTTAAGATTGACAATAGATAATTCCACTCCAGGCATAGAAGCACACTCACCCCAACCGATCTCACCACCAGCAGAATAATTATTGATCGTCCAGTTTCCTAGATCACTCGCGAAACTATTAATGAACGCATAGATCTCTTTCTTAGTCATATTCGTCTGTACTGTACTATTCACTACCTCTAATAGATCCTCAGTGACCTTCAAGATATCACTAGAAGCAAACTGACGGATCGCAGCATTCACTAACATCTGTTGGTTCTTACCTCTACCAACATCTCCTCCAGAAGCATTCTTACGATTACGAGCAAGTGCAAGTGCTTGTTCCCCATTCAATACTTGTTTACCTTCATACACATAAATAATATCTACACGATTCGCCTTACGCTCACAGAAACTATACGGCACATTGACCTCTAATCCCCCTAACGCATTTACAGCATCGATAATGGAAGAGAAAGATACCTTAGCATAATAATTGATATCTACCCCAAACGCATTCTCAATAGTACGGACCGTACAATCAATACCAAAGGCACCAGTATTCGTCAACTTGTCATTCTCATAGGCTAGACAAGCATTCGGTAAGTAACTATCTCTTGGAATAGTCATCATAGAAATAGTTTGTGATAATGGATTGACTGTTACTAACATATTCACATCACTTTGGGAATTCAAGGTAGCCTTACCTAATGTATCGATCCCACTAATGAATACAGTGAAACTATTCTTAGTCACATCGATAGACTTAGCAATATCCGTTACCTCACGTTGGATCTCATACGCATCGATCTTAGCTGTCACTTGATCAAAGTTACTATAACTCTCTTGAATCAATGGTCGATAACTCTCACTTACAATGATCGCATCTACTTTATGAGCCATGAGATCTGCTACTGCTGTATTATAATCACGATACTTTGTCTTCTGAATAGTCGTTTGATCCTCTAGATACTCTAACGCAAGATCCATGTGTTCTGTATCGATCGTAGATTGATACCCTACTCTCTTATTCTTTAGATCTGTACTAGAATAAATTGCATTCTCTCTTAGCGTAATGATACTTACATATTCATGATATTCACTGGGTAGTTTCATCACTTGTTCTAATTCTCTATCGACACTCTGTACTGTATAGGTACCATAGAACATAACGACACTGATGGCTAGTATTACTAGGCAGCGGATGTATTGTAAGATACTTGGGATCTTGAGTAATGCTAGGATACAGTTGAGTAGGAATAGGGCTACTAGTATGATAGCTCCTAGGATCAACCATAGTTGAGGGATCATTTGTAAGGAATTGAGTATATATACTAGATAGGCTGTAGAACTAGCCATTAGTAAGATGGTAATCATATTTAAGAAAAGTAACTTTGTATTTCTACGAGCTCTTTTCACTTTCTTTTTTACTATTTTCTTGGCCATAGGATACCTCCTGAGCAAGCCGGTAGGCTCGTTTGAATTTACTCTCGGTTTCTTCCGTCAGTCCGTAGGCAAGAGAAAGGTTGGCGGCATACAAGGCAGCCTGCCTGGGGTCGCCTTCTTTCAGCTCCACCTCCACCTCGCAAAGGGGGAGCTCTCTGCCGCCGCCCAGCAGCACGCCCTTGTCCAGAGC
>SVBO01000028.1 GCA_015058845.1 Erysipelotrichaceae bacterium | reverse complement strand
GTGATATCTTTCGAAAGATCGAATCACAAGAGTTAGATAATGTATTGTTTGTAGCTACTGGAGCCTTACTTTCTCCTATAGCCGTTCAACAAAAGGATACCATTCCCTGTGTAGCACATGCGATATGGTTTGAAAGGAGTAGATAATATGACATATGTATATGGATTTCTATTTTGTGGTTCTGTATGTATGATAGGACAATGGATCTATGATCATACCAAACTAACTCCTGGACATATCACATCTATGTTTGTAGTACTTGGTACCTTGACGAACTTCTTTGAGCTCTATGATCGATTATTAGTGCTATGTGGTGCAGGTGCAGCCTTACCGATCACTAGTTTTGGTCATTCTCTAGTGCATGGAGCTTTATCAAAAGTAGAAGAATATGGCATATTAGGGATCCCCATGGGAATCTTTGATATGACTTCGGCAGGCATCTCTACAGCGATCTTTTTCTCATTCTTAATTGCTATACTATGCAGACCTCACAAGTAAGCTATAAGGCCTTAAAAGGGAAGGTATTAGAGTATAAGAGCAAATCCTTTGATGTATCCTTTAGAGAATTTACCCATCTAGATAAATATACATATGCGATCGCTTATTTAAGTAGTATGAGTGATGAACTACAAATAACACTTATGATCGATCATCTACTCAGTAATCAGAAAGTACCTACAGAGAAAGATCTGATCATACTAGGAAATATATCAGTAGGCAAAGAGATCCATCAAATAGAGGTAGCATTATTCAGTGGTCTATTGATCTTCTTAGCTGACAATGATACATGTTACATCATTGAGAATCGTAAGTATCCATTAAGAAGTATTAGTGAACCTGAAACAGAGAAGAGTGTTCGCTCTAGTAGAGATGGTTTCATTGAGTCATTCTTACTGAATATTGGTCTAATACGTAAGAGGATCAGAGATCCCCGTCTAACGATCAAGACATTTCAATTAGGAGAGAAGACCCATGTGGATGTAGGGGTCATGTATCTAGAGGATATAGTGGATCAAGAGATCTTATCATTTACGTTAGATAAGTTCTCTAAGATCGATCAGAAAGACAATATCATCAACGAACAACAACTAGCTGAATACATTTTTAACTCTAGATTCAATCCCTATCCCTTTGTCAGATATACCGAAAGAGTAGATATAGCTTCTATCCATTTACTACAAGGTAAGATCATCGTAGTGATCGATAATTCTCCAAGTGTGATCATACTACCTACTACATTCTTTGAGCAATGTAAAGCCATAGAAGAATATACCCAAACGAATTGGATCGGTACATGGTTAGTATTACTTAGGTTCAGTGGTATACTAGCTTCACTATATTTATTGCCTATATGGGCAATTCTAGTGGCATTAGAATTCCAAGGAGTGCCATTCTTACATATTCCTACAGTAGATAGTGTTCCCATGTTTGGCCTACGTTTACTGATCTGTGATCTGGTAGTAGAAGTATTACGACTAGCCATGATCCACTCACCGGTATTGTTAACAGGAGTGATCGGTATTATCGCAGCTTTCTTACTAGGACAAATGAGTATTGATCTAGGATACTTTACAGCTGAAATGATCTTATATGTAGCTATAGCAAATATGGGAACATTCATAACCCCTGGATATGAGTTATCTATGGCCAATAAGTTTGCTAGGATCGTAATGATATTATTCATCATTGTATTCTCATCTATAGGGGGAGTGATCGGGATCATTCTACATATCTTATTATTAGCCAATATGAAGAGTGGAAATTTTCACTACCTATATCCCTTATATCCATTTCACTTTAAAGAATTCCTACAAGTATTCTTACGATTTGAACCTATAAAAACAACTCGAAAATAACTACAGACAGATATTTTATCTGTCTTTTTAAGTTGCTTCATGGTATAATTATTTAATGTGAGGTGATAGAATGAAGTTTGAAGTATCGATCAATGAATTCAATGGTCCATTAGACTTAATGCTCCATCTTATATCTGAGAAGAAAATGGATCTAATGAATTTAGATATCTCTGTATTAACAGAACAATATCTTGCTTACCTAGATACCATGGAACAACTTCATTTAGAGATCGCTAGTGAGTATTTAGTAGAACTTGCTAATCTGATCGAGATCAAGAGTCGTAAACTATTGCCAGTAGAGAAGGTAGTATTTGAAGATGAATATGAAGAAGATCCTCAAGAAAAGTTAGTAAAACGTTTGATCGAGTATCAACGTTTTAAAGATATTACCCCTATGTTAGAGTCTTTCTATGAAGAAAGAAACTTACATTTCACAAGAGTAGCTCAAGAGATCACAAGTGATATCGATGATAGTAAGAGTATTCCTACTGATCTAGATGTCTATGATCTTCTTAGATCTATGACTAAGATGTATCAACGTATTGCTTTAAGTAAACCACTTAAATCTACTTATACAGTAAAGGAAGTTTCCGTAGATGATCGTAGAGTAGAAGTACGTCATTTCATATCTACATCTGGTAGAGATGAATTCGATATGTTCGAGATCTTATGTCAATGTGAATCTAAACAGGAATTCGTTATTACGTTTGTGGTATTGTTAGATATGGCTTCTCATGGGGAGATTCATTTTGCGGATATCGATAGTGATCATATCAAAGTTATTAAAGGAGAATTTAAGTATGATGAATCAATGGACTAGCATCATCGAGGGATTATTATTCATGATCGGTGATGAGGGACTTACGATAGAACAATTGATGCAAGTATTAGAGTGTGATGAGGAAGCAGTGGTATATTGCTTAGAAGAGATCTCTCAAAGCTGTGAGGCAGAGAATAGGGGGATCCAATTAACATGTCTAGGTAATCATTATAAGTTTGTTACTAAGGCAAATGTGCATGAATACGGAGTACGTTTATTTGAATTACCAGAGCGTAATAAATTATCTCAAGCGGCTCTTGAAACATTAGCGATCATTGCTTATAAACAACCGATCACACGCTCAGAGATCGAAGAGATCCGTGGGGTAGGATGTGATATCATGATCCGTAAACTGATCGCTAAGGCATTAGTCAAAGAAGTAGGTAGAAGTGAGACAGTAGGAAGACCTGCTCTATATGCTGTTACAGAGGAATTCATGGATGCATTTAATCTAAAGAGTATGAATGAATTACCAGATCTACCAAGTCTTGATCAAGACTCTGAAATGACATTATTCGATTCGATCGATTAGTCTAATTTAGCTCCTGTATGCATACAATTCAGTGGTGATATGTATGTATAGAGGAGTTTTCTTATTCCTAATAGTAGTTACTCTTATAGTTCCTATATCAGGTAGTTATTGCGCATTGGACTGTGAGAATCTAAAGATCTTAGCAGAAAAGAATAAAGATCATGTACAAAGTGTGGCTAGTATATCTAAAGTAATGACTGCTTTGATCGTATTAGAACATGCGTCTTTATATGAGATGGTAGTAATAGATCCTACTATGCTCCATACTGAAGGGAGTAGTATATATCTAATAGAAAATGAGATCTATAGTATAGAAACACTATTATATGGACTATTACTACGTAGTGGAAATGATGCGGCTATGGCACTTGCTTTATATACCAGTGATCATGATCTAGATACCTTTATACAGTGGATGAATGATAAGGCTACTCAAATAGGCATGATGCATACCCAGTTCGAGAATCCATCTGGACTAGAGAAACCACAAGGAAATCTATCTAGTGCCTATGATATGGCTTTACTGATGTGTTATGTAAGTGATCATGTGGATCTTATGAAGATCTTAGGGACTACTTCTTATACGACTAGTAAACATGGAGTATGGTCCAATAAGAATCGTTTACTAAAGATGAATGAGAGAGTGATAGGGGGTAAGACAGGCTTTACGAATCAAGCGGGTAGAACGCTTCTATCGATTGCTGAGGAAGGATATAGGATATCTATTGCTACATTAGATATGTATGATGACTTTGAATTCCATGATAGAATGTATGATAGATTATATACAGATAAGAAAATGCGTAAAATATTTACAGAAGGAATATATCAATTGAATCACAAGAAATTCGTAGTACATAGAGCAGGATACATACTAGAAAGTGATCTAAATCAAGATGAGTATGTATTTACAAGTACCAATACAGGTGTTACTTTGAAGTATTTAGATTATACATGGGTATTCCCTTGGATCTGAGGTGAAGAGATGAATGTGATTTGGTTGATATTGATCGGTATCTCTATTCTAGGCGCTTGGTTAGGTGGTAGAGTAGAGGATGTGAATGTGTTGATCTCTCAGATCGGTAAGGATACCTTAGAGATCACATTACCTATGATCGCTATGGCTTGTTTCTTTAATGGCTGGTTAGCTATTGCAGAGAGACTAGAGATCGTATCTAGTCTTGCTAGAATACTCCAACCATTTCTTAAGTATGTATTCCCAGAGCTTCATGGAGAAGATGTTGCAAAGGGATATATCGCATCTAATCTTCTTATGAATGCGTTGGGTTTAGGTTCAGCTGCTACTACTAGTGGATTAAAGGCAATGAAGGAGTTACATAGACTCAATCATAACAGTATAGTTGCTTCTAATTCTATGATCACTTTCTTATTACTCAATAGTGCAGGTATTACATTATTCTCTACCACAGTAGCTGCTTTACGGATCGAATATGGCTCTACAGCACCCTTTAATCATATTCCTTATGCCTTTGTAGCTAGTGTCATTACCTTAGTATTTGTGATACTCATTGATAAGTGGATCCAAAGAATGAGGTCTTCTAAATGAATGGCATGACTGTATACATCATGTCTACTTTGATATTGATCCTCATATACCTATCCTTACGTAAGAAGATCCCAGCGTATGATATCTTCGTAAGTGGTTGTAAAGAGGGAATATTACTATTCTATCAAGTATTTCCTGCATTACTAGCTATGATGTTCTGTATTCGTTTACTAGAACTAAGTCCCTTTATAGAATGGCTCTATGCATTATGCAGTTATCTGCAATTACCCATATCTCCCTCTGTATTGCCTATGTTTCTATTTAGACCAATCTCTGGTAGTGCTTCCTTAGCACTCTATATCGATATTCTTTCTAAAGAAGGCGGAGACTCCTTAAGTGCTATCTTAGGAGGCGCTATTCAAGGAGCTACTGATACGACATTCTACGTGATCGCATTGTATTATGGTAGTATTCAAGTAAGGAAGATCGGTCATACTTTATGGTTATCTTTACTAGCAGATGTATTGGCTATGGGCCTTGTTGTTTATTTCATATATAACTTTGCGTAATTTCAGTAATTTATTCAGAAATCATTTCCCAAAAGCTTCAAAATAAGGTAGAATAATAAGGAGGTGATTGATTTGGAACGTTTACAAAAGATTCTTTCTCAAAGTGGTGTATGCAGTAGAAGAACTGCTGAGAAATATATGTTAGATGGTCGTGTGTCTGTGAATGGAGAAGTGATCACAGAGCTTGGATTTAAAGTAAAAAGAGGGGATATTGTTTGTGTAGATGGCAAGCAGATCCAACGTGAGAATAAGGTATACTATGTGATGTATAAGCCTAGAGGTGTTCTATCTTCTGTGAGTGATGATAGAGGACGTAAGTGTATCGTGGAATTGATCGATACTAAGGAGCGTATCTTCCCAGTAGGTCGTTTAGACTATGATACTTCTGGAGTGATCTTCTTAACAAATGATGGAGAATTCTCTAATCTGATCACACATCCTAAGAATGTTATTTCTAAGAAATATGAATTAACAGCCGAAGGGATCCTTACCAAAGAACAGATCCGTGCACTAGAAGCAGGAGTCGTACTAGATGATGGATTTAGAACATCTCCTTCTAAAGTATGGATCACTAAGAAGAATCCTAAAAACAATTGGACACAATTAGAATTAACGATCCATGAGGGACATAACCGTCAAGTAAAGAGAATGTTAGAAGCCGTAGGTAGTAAGGTAACTAGATTACACCGTGCTTATATTTCTTTTGTTGGTTGTAAAGATCTACGTCCTGGTGAATATCGTCTAATGAAACCATATGAAGTAGAAAGATTACGTAATGAGGCATTAGGATTGAATAAAGACTAGAAGCTATCCTATGGATAGCTTTTTCTAATCCTATAGCATTACTATATAAATCAGTATATAATATATTACAAATAAGGAGTGATACCATGCAGATCAAGAAGTACATATTCAGTATATTCATTACATTTCTAATCCTCATTCAATGCTCTAGTGTATCTGCATATATCACACCAGACTTTGATCTATATGCAGCTTCTACTATAGTTTATAATGTTGATCAAGATATCATTGTCTATGAAGAGAATGCAGATGTAGAAAGAGCACCTGCATCTCTTACGAAAGTAATGACATCCTTAATGATCTTAGAAAGTACCAATGATCATTCTAAGAAGATCACTATTACAGAGCAAATGTTAGCAGGTCTAGCAACTTCTAATGCTTCGGTGATGGGGCTTCATGTAGGAGAGGTCATTAGTATCAAAGATCTATTATATGGCTTATTATTACCCTCTGGAGGAGATGCAGCCAATGCACTAGCTTTCTATCATAGTGGTAGCGTAGAAAAGTTCATGCAAGCTATGAATCAAAGAGTTAAAGAACTTGGAGCTGAGCATACAGTATTTAAAGTACCTTCTGGTTTAGATAGAGAAGGGCAATATACGACCGCAAGAGATATGCTTCTGATCATGAAAGAAGCTATGCAGTACGACCTATTTCAAGAGATCGTATCGACTACCTCATACACAACACAGAGTACTAATAAGCATCCAAGTGGTATCCAACTAAAGAGTACAAGTACTCTCATGGATCCTAAGAATGTATACTATACGCCTTATATAATTGGTGGTAAGACAGGGTATACTGGAAATGCTGGTAGATGTTATGTGAGTTATGGTAGGAGTGAGAGTGGGGAGACGTATATTATTGTTTCTTTAAAAGCTCCTTTTGAGGGCTATACAGTCACTTCTAGAGCATTCCAAGATGCAAGAGATCTATATCAGTGGTTAAATGACCATTTCCAAGTACAAACGATTCAATCTAAAGAACAATATGCGATCACATTAGAGGTAGTACACTCTTTTGATAAAACATTTGAGGCTGTATATGAAGATGATTTTAAGGTATTACTAGATGATACTGGTAATGAACTATTATATACATATGACATAGAACAGGTATATGAAGCTCCTATTCTAGTAGGAGAGAGAGTAGGCAGTGTTTCTGTGTATGATGGAGATATTTACTTAGGTACGCAATATATTCAAGCTACTTCTAGTGTTAAGTATAGTAAGTTAGTGGTATTTTGGGAGAATCTACAAGCCTTTTATGCTAAGAATAAGATCTATATCATTGGGGGAAGTATTTTATTTGTACTGTTATATGTATACTTATTAGTACAAAGATTAAGACGTAGAAGATTACGTAGAAGAGTAAAAGCAATGAAGAGAAGAAGGGAGAGGTAATCTCCTTTTCTTATGATCGATTATGTGGTATAATACGAGTGTGAAACTTCAGGGATGGGTGGAATTCCCTACCGGCGGTATACCCCGCGAGCCTTAATGGTTGATTCGGTGAAACTCCGAGGGCGACAGTTAGAGTCTGGATGAAAGAGAGTTTTCTTTTAAACGTCCCTTAAGGTTTATATAAACCTTTTTATTTGTTTCGTTTGCAAACAGGAGGACATCATATGAGTTCTAGAACATTAACCACACGTAATATCACAAAAATCGCTATTCTCTCACTAGTCTCCTTTATCCTCATGGAATTCGAGATCTTAGTACCATTCACACCTCCATTCTACAAATTAGATGTAAGTGAGGTCGTGATCATGATCGGTGCCTTTGCTATGGGACCTATCGCAGGAATCTGGATGGAAGCAATCAAGAATCTTTTAAATGCTATGATCTTTGGTACGACTACAGCGTATGTAGGAGAATTCGCAGCATTTATTATGGGCTGTTCTTATGTCGTACCAGCCGCTTATATCTATCAGAAACATAAAGATATCAAGTCTGCTATAGTAGGTATGTTATGTGGTTCAGCGAGTGCTACGATCGTATCCACTATTACGAATTACTACATCATGATCCCAGCTTATATCTACTTTATGGGCTTTACGATGGAACAGATCATTTCTATGAGTAATTCTATGAATCCTTATGTTACTATAGAGAACCTTTGGGGAGTTGTAGTATTAGGAACGATCCCATTCAATATCGTGAAATGGAGCATAGTATCGATCCTTGTGAAAGTATTATATAAACATGTATCTGTTATACTTAAGAAATTCTAATAAATGTATTCTTTTAAGCACTTAGTAAGGAATAGTATACGCATTATATCTATCTTTTTGAACACATTTTTGGTATACTATTAAAAGGAGGTATTTTGAAATGGAAGCGAAAACTCGTGTTAAGAAATATGAAGAATTACGTGAGACCCTTTTAAAAGAAAATCTAGAAAATCAAGAAGCTCCGAAATTATCGCGTTTCGCTAAGCGCTTAAGTAATATTGACTCTGAATACTTTCAACCGATCGTAGAAAGTTATGAAAGAGATGCTAAGAAAGAAATAGTGATCCCTCAAAGAGTGATGAAGGAAGAAGTTGAAGTAGAACAAGATGAATACTTCAATGAACAGGAGATCTTATCACGGGCTTTACGTGTGACTAGTCAAAATCAAGATTCTAGTGATGATGAATTACTGAATCAATTCCTTAAAGAGATCAGAAACTATAATAAGAAACAAGGCGTACGTTCTGTAGATGATACTAGAATGGAGATCTTGAAACAAGTTCGTGTGGAAAGTGAAGAGGTAAAGGAAGCTCCTGTAAAGGAGAAAAAAGTACAGCCAAGTAATCCTGTACGTGAGTCTATTGCTAAGCAGGTCAGAGATATGCTTAAGACTCAAGAGAATGAGCCTGTAGAGCCTTCTAAAGTACTGATCGATCTAAATGAGAAAGATGAAGAGGATGTTGAGGAAGATAAATATCTACTTGTTCTTCAAGAAGAGAGAGTGAATAGAGCTAAGATCTTAGAAGAAACTCAACAACTACGTTTAAAGTTAAATGAACATGAAGATGAACTAGAAGATATTGGTAGTGGTATTGATTATACTCGTAAGTTATTGAATGTTCTTTTGTTACTTCTTATGATCACTGTGTTGATCGCTGGAGGTATTCTAGCGTATCTTGTGATGAAGGGATAATTGTCAGAAGGGAATTAAGATATGGTTAAGATTAATATAGCGATCGATGGACCTAGTGCTGCTGGTAAGAGTACTACTGCTAAGAGGATCGCAAAGGCATTGAATTATGTACATTTAGATACTGGTGCTATGTATCGTAGTGTAGCATATAAGGCTAAGAATATTGGGGTAGATTGGAATAGTGAAGAGGATCTAGTAAAGATGTTGCAAGATACTGTGATCACGCTTACTCCTCAAGGAGAAGTATTCTTAGATGGGGTAGATGTATCTAAAGCCATTCGAGAGAATGAGATCTCTTTAGGTGCTTCTAGTGTATCTAAGCATGCATTGGTTCGTAAGGAATTAGTAAGAAGACAACAACAAATGGCTGAAGATAAAGGCTTTGTCATGGATGGTAGAGATATTGGGACTGTAGTATTACCTAATGCGGAAGTAAAGATCTTCTTGACTGCCTCTGCTGAAAAGAGAGCTATTCGTCGTTATAAAGAGAATTTAGAAAAGGGTATTGAATCTGATCTAGCAGTATTGATCAAAGAGATCGAACTACGTGATGAGCAAGATCGTACTCGTTCGGCTTCTCCGCTTACACAAGCTGAGGATGCTATATTGTTTGATTCTTCTGATCTAACTGAGGAAGAAGTAAATGTTAAGTTATTAGAGATTATTGAATCTGTGATTAAGAGAAATGAGGTGTAAGAATGATCGATGGTACTGTTGCTATTGTAGGACGTCCTAATGTAGGAAAGTCTACGATCTTTAATCGTATTGTTGGTGAGAGACGTTCTATTGTAGAAGATACTCCAGGTGTTACACGTGACCGTATTTATGCTAAGGGTGAATGGTTAACAAAGGAGTTTCGTTTAATTGATACTGGTGGTATCCAAATGGATGATCAACCATTCCGTAGTGAGATCGAGATGCAAGTTGAGATCGCTATTGAAGAGGCTGATGTGATCATTTTCGTTGTAAATGGTAGAGATGGTGTTACGAATGATGATATGTATATCTCTAGAATGCTACAAAGAAGTAACAAGCCTGTTGTACTAGCTGTCAATAAGATCGATGATACTGTTATGAAGGATAATATCTATGAATTCTATTCTTTAGGTATTGGTGATCCGATTGCAGTTTCTGGGGCACATGGTATTGGTATTGGAGATATTCTAGATGAATGTATCAATAACTTCCCTGAAAAGAGAGAAAAAGAATATGAAGGTATGATCCGTTTCGCGATCATTGGTCAACCTAATGTAGGGAAATCATCTTTAACAAACGCTATTCTAAATCAAGAGCGTGTTATCGTATCTACGATCGAAGGTACTACAAGAGATGCGATCGATACTCCATTTAAACGTGAAGGTAGAGAGTATGTAGTAATCGATACTGCAGGTATTCGTAAGAAGGGGAAAGTCTATGAAAGCGTAGAGAAATACTCTGTATTACGTGCTATGTCTGCGATCGAGCGTGCTGATGTGATCTTAATGGTGATCGATGGCGAGAAGGGGATCCGTGTACAAGATAAACACGTAGCTGGTCTAGCACATGAGGCTGGTAAAGGTGTTATTATCGTGTATAATAAGTGGGATACTGTAGAGAAAGATACAAATAAGATGAATGAGATCACGAATCAGATCCGTAAAGAATTCGTATACTTAGATTATGCTCCTGTAGCATTCGTATCTGCTTTAAATAAGAGTCGTATCCATACATTATTCCCTCTTATTGATGAAGTATATGATGAATGTACAAAGCGTATCGATACAAGTATCATTAATGAAGTGGTATTGGATGCTCAAATGATGACTCCACCACCTACTCATAATGGGAAACGTTTACGTATCTATTATGCTTCTCAAGTATCTGCAGCACCACCAACATTCGTGTTATTTGTAAATGATCCTGAGTTACTACATTTCTCTTATAGAAGATATATTGAGAATAAGTTAAGGGAAGCATTTGGATTTACAGGTACTCCTATTCATATTATTGTTAGAAAGAAGGTGTAATATGAAGACTGTTGTTATCGGTAGTGGTAGTTGGGGAACTGCTTTAGCACAAGTTCTGTGTGATAATAATGCCGATGTAATGATTTATGGTAAAGCTGAATCAGAAGTAGAGGATATTAATAAGAATAATCAAAATAGTGCTTATTTCGGTGATCTAAAGATCAATCCAGGATTAAAAGCCACAACTGATTTCTCACAAGTAGTTGATAGTGATATTTATCTACTTGCAGTGCCATCTTTCGCGATCGAATCTGTATGTGCTCAGATCAACGAATCTGCTACTAAACCATTCTTAGTGATCACTACAGCTAAAGGATTCCATCCTAAGTCATTTGAAAGAATGAGTGTTGTGATCAAGGATAGTTTCAAGGACAATCCAAAGTTTAAAGAAGTGATCAGTTTGATCGGTCCAAGCCATGCGGAAGAAGTTATTCAACGTATGTATACTGCTATCAATGCTGTATGTGAGAATGAAGAATATGCGAAAGAGATCCAACATCTATTCTCTAACCAATATCTACGTGTGTATACAAATACGGATGTAGTAGGAGCAGAATATGGTGTTGCATTAAAGAATGCGATCGCTATTGCGAGTGGTGTTATTTCTGGTCTTGGTTGTGGAGATAATACTAAGGCTGCGTTATTAACAAGAGGTCTTGCTGAGATCACTCGATTTGGTGTTGCTTGTGGTGGTAAGATGGAGACTTATTTAGGGTTATGTGGTCTAGGTGACTTGATCGTTACTTGTACTTCAGTACATTCTCGTAACTATCAAGCTGGCTATGCTATTGGAAAGGCTGATTCTGCCACTGAGTTCTTAGCGACTAATACTAAGACTGTAGAGGGGATCAATACGATCCGTGCTGTATATCATATGGCGAAAGAGATGAATATCGATATGCCTATTATCAATATTGCATATAAGGTGTTATTCGAAGGTATGAAGCCTAGCGAGTCTTTAGAACTATTAATGAATCGTAAGCTTGTAGCTGAATCTAGATAAATATAAGAAGCTGTAGTAAAACAGCTTTTTTATTTGGAAATTTTTGGTATATTTTATAAGAAATTATTTAATAAATATTTAATCTAGATAATATAGTATATTTTTTACGATATTCTTTTGCGCATTCTTATAACTTTTGGTATAATATCACATAGGGGTGATTCTATGCTACTTTCCTATTCAATGAAAGGATTTCGATCTATTCAGAATGAATGTAAGATCGAATTAAAGAGTACTAATTATAAGATATTAAGTAAACCAAATGTAAGTAATACAGGCATTCTGAAAGGATTCTTATTAGTAGGTCCTGGAGGATGTGGTAAGTCTAATATTCAATATGGTCTAAAGTTATTACTAGATCTATTATTTACTGATACTAAGGTAGACTACCGTAACTATTTCTGTTTAAGTGATAAGGATAAGACGATCTCATTACATTATCATTTCTTAGTGAGAAGCTGTAGGATCCATTATCATATTGAAGTAGAGTATGGGAAACCAATGCATGTGAATGAGAGATTATATATTAATGATGAATTATGGTGTGAGAGAACTGATAATACGGGTAGATATATTTCTGAGGTAAATCCTGTTCGTGCGTTACATATTGATGAGAATGAATTATTCGTAAGAGAATTATATAAACGTAATGTATTTATTCCTAATAAAGTATTAAGTGAATGGATGAATGAATTATCGAATTCTATGTATGTGAATGTGCAGGAACAAAAGATACAATCTTACATGAAAGATACTGCATCACTAGATCTGGAAAAGAGTGTACCAGAGATCAATCGATTCTTTGCTACCAACAATATTCCGTATGTCGTATCTATTAAGAATGATCTAGGAAGAGTTTCATATCGATTATCTAAGAATGATGGACTAGCATTACCATTAACAATGGAGAGTAATTCAATTCGATTTCTGATCAAAGTATTGCCAGTATATCTACATGTGATAGAGAAGGGTGGTCTATTGATTTTAGATGAATTCCATCTATTCCATCCACTGTTTGCGAAACTATTGATCTCTTACTTTGAAAGTAATTCTAAAGCGGGACAGATCATTATCTCTACTACTTCTACAGCCTTACTAAATGCTGGTGTATTACGAGCAGACCAATTATATGCCGTTAATGACCTAGGAGAAGGCACATTTGTATTACGATTCTCTGAAAAGCAACCACGTGAGTTACAGAACATGGAGAAGATGTATTACAACAATATCTTTGGAGGACTTCCCCAATTATAGTACCAATAGCACCCTCTCTTCATATAGTGAAGTAGGAGGTGCTTTTTAAATGAATGAGAATCTATTCAAGAATGTGGAAGCAAAGACTAATGTTAAGAAAGAAGATATTCTAAATCTAGCTAGAATGGTACAAATGGAAGACCTGAATAAAGAAGAGAATCTTAGAAAGTTAATTAAAGATGTGGCTACTATGGCAAATAGAGATCTGAGTAAAGAGAAAGAGGATCGGTTAGTACAAGCGATCCAGAATAACAATGCCTTTCAGATCAAGAAGTAAATAGAGATATACTTTGTTTTAAATTGTATCATATCAAGTGTTCTAAACACATACACTACATTGAGAAGAAGGGGTGTTGGTATGAATACAAGTGATATTTTAAAGACCATTGGTGAGAGATGTAATGGAGATATTTATTTAGGTATCGTAGGTCCAGTTAGAGTTGGTAAATCTACTTTCATAAAGCGTTTTATGGAGAAGGCTGTGATTCCGTATATTAAGGATGAATATGAGAAAGCTCGTTCTATTGATGAACTACCACAATCAGGAGAAGGTAGAACTATTATGACTACTGAACCTAAATTCGTTCCAAATCAAGCTGCTACGATCGTGTATGACGATGGTTTCACGATCAAGGTACGTTTAGTAGATTGTGTTGGATATGTGATTCCTGAAGCTAAGGGATATAAAGATGATAGTGGTATGAGAATGGTGAGAACACCATGGGTAGAGGAAGCTATTCCATTCAACGAAGCGGCTAAGATCGGTACACAGAAGGTCATTCAAGAGCATTCTACGATCGGTATTGTGATCACGAGTGATGGTACGATCACAGATCTTTCTAGAGACTCGTATATTGATGCTGAGAATGAAGTGATCGAGGAATTGATCAAGATCGGGAAACCATTTATAGTGATCGTGAATAGTGCTGATCCGAGTTCTGTTATCACTCAAAGTATCGTAGAGAAACTCAAGGAAAAGTATGAAGTACCTGTATTAGCTATGGCTGTCAATCGATTATCCCAAGAAGATATCCTACATGTATTAAAAGAAGCCTTATATGAATTCCCAATTGCTGAGATCACAATGGAGCTACCTAAGTGGATCAGTGTATTAGACAATGATCATGTACTTAAGAAGAGTCTAAATAGTTCTATTCATGATTGCTTAATAGAAGTAAATAAGTTACGAGAGGTTGAGAAAGTGATTGAATTATTAGAAAGTAATCCGTATATTACTAAAGCGAATATAGCTACACTAGATACTGGTAAAGGAATTGCCCATGTAGATATTGAAGTACAACCTGGACTATATAACGAAGTTTTGAAAGAGATCATTGGAGAGACGATCGAGGATAAAGGAGATCTGATCAAGATCATGCAGGAGTTTTCTAAAGCGAAGAAAGAGTATGATAGTATTGCTTCAGCATTATCTATGGTCAAGGCAACAGGCTATGGCTTCGCATCTAGTACACTGAAAGATATACAGTTAAGTACACCCCAGATCGTAAAACAAGGCAATCGCTTTGGGGTCAAGATATCTGCTGTAGCACCCTCTATCCACATGATTAAAGTAGATGTGGAAAGTGTCTTTGAACCTATTATAGGGTCTAAAGAACAAAGTGAAGAATTGATCCGATATCTATTAAGAGATGAAGGAAATGATATGGTAATCTGGGAATCAGAGATCTTTGGTAGACATTTATCTGATATTATTAAAGATGGAATGAATTCGAAATTATCTATGATCCCTGAGAATGCTAGGGTACGTTTACAAGAGATCTTGAAGAAGCTTATTAATAAGGGGAAAGGTAACGTTATAGCTATCGTTTTATAGAGGGAATTTTCCCTCTTTTTTTTTCTTAATTATTTATTAAGATTTATATATATATATTATGAGGATGGATCCTAGAAATGTATCATTTTTGAATATTTAAATGTCATCTTTTCATACATTTAGTGGCAAGGAACAATTGAATGGATTTGTTCCATTTTCAATATTTCGTATTGTAATTTTTTGAATACAATGCTAATATAAAAGTGTACTTTGGAGGTATGAGAAAATGAATATTATTAATAAGAAATCTTTAGCTGAAGTTGTTGCAAATGAGCTTGATATTACTAAGAAATCTGCTGCTGTAGCAGTAGATGCTATCTTTAATGAGATCGCTACTACTCTTGAAAATGGTGGTAAGGTAGAGATCAGTGGTTTTGGTAAGTTTGAAGTGAAACAACGTGAAGAGCGTGAGGGTGTTAATCCAAAGACTAAAGAAAGAATCACTATTGCTGCTAGTAAGTCACCTGTATTCAAGCCTTCTAAGCTATTAAAGGAAGCTGTAAAGTAATTGACAATTTATAGAAAAGAGATGTTAAAGTCTCTTTTTTTGTATTTTTTTAACTTTTCATGTATAATACTAATATAGGAGGTATACATGTATGGATATTCTTTTGTACTTGGGTGCTATTGTATTGATGTTAGTAGCCCAGAGTTCTGTGAATAATGCTTATAGTAGATATAAAGAGATTGTAGCTAGTTGTTATTATACAGGCGCTGAGATCGCTCGTATAATCTTGGATATGAATGGTTTACATAATGTACGTGTAGAGTTAGCACAGGGTGGTGTTCTATCTGATCACTTTGATCCTAAGGCTAATGTAGTACGTTTAAGTCAAGAGGTGTATTATGGAAAGAGTATTGCCTCCGTATCGATCTCTGCTCATGAATGTGGTCATGCTTTACAACATGCTACAAAGTATGTAGCGATCGATGTGAGAAACATGCTCTTGCCATTCGCGATCGTGTCTAGTAACTTAGCATGGACTGCTATTATGATCGGGTTCTTAGCTAGTTATTCTTCTCTAGTGACAGTGGGTCTGGTAATGTTGATCGTTATCGCATTATTCCAATTAGTCACATTACCGATCGAATTAGATGCTAGTAATCGTGCGTTAGTGATCTTAGAGGATCATTTCTTGAGAAGTGAGGAGATAGAAGGGGCTAAGAAGATGTTATCAGCTGCTGCTTTCACGTATGTAGCATCTCTGATTTCTACTTTAGTTAACGTTCTACGTATCGTTTTGATCAGAAATAGACGACATGATTAATTATTTTTAACATTTTTGCACATTTTCCTCTCTATTTATAATAATAAAGTAGGGAGGATTTTTTTATGGAACAAAATTCTATTTATTTTCATACTGGGGATCATATTCCTCAAAATGTATTTACGACATTTCCTTGTGAGTATATGAGAGTATATGTACAGGGATTAGAGAAGAATGGAGTGTATTTAGAAGATAGTAGAGGACTTTTAGTCTATGAGGATGGTGAGATATTTCTAGCCAAGGATAATACTGATTTCAAGATCTATTCCTTGAGTGACAATACGTATATTGATTCGATGAAGATCAAATGGAAAGATGATTGTGAGTTAGTAACACATCCTTATCTAGAAGATATTCCAGATACTCCTGTAGTACAAGAACCATCCATTACGACTGCTACAGGGAATATTACTACCACTAGTAAAACAACTATACCATCTACCTCTACTTCATACCTTTCATTAGAAGAAATGATACCTGAATCATTCTTGGATGAGGATATAACTAGCCATACAGAAGTGGCACAAGAGAGCGAGATCATTCATCAGGATATAAGTAGTAGTAATGATACAGAAAGTGGGTCTATGAGGTTCTTTGATGCCTTTTTTCCAATTCTAGTTCTATGTCTTATCTTTGGATTAGTCTGTATGAAAGGAAGCGAGTAGTATGATGAGAAGATATATGAGGATATTTATAGTATTGGTGATGTTGCTTAGTTTTTTGGGGAATATTCCTGTGCATGGATATGAGATGGTTGGTAAGGAAAAGTTAGTGTATGAGATCAATTCTGCGGTGTTAGAGAGTGATGGTATTACTTTAAGTGGTTGGAGTTTTATTGGAGAGAGTCAGCATTTTACGGATCCAAGTGAGTTTAGTGGGTCTATTGTGATCTATAATGGTAGGCATGAGTTAGAGTATCCACTGGTATTTAGAGAATTAGATATGACTGCTATTATGAAATTATTGAATACGTCTAGATGTGGGGATAAGCAATATAATAGGCTAGGTAGAGAGTGTTATTATGATCTTACGATGGTTGGGTGGGATGTACATATTCCTCTTAGTGATCTTATGGATGATACTAGATACTTGATGAAGTTACAGATGAGTGCACATAAGACTGGTGAGAAGTATCAAACGAATGTGATCTTTGCCAGTGAATCCCAATCTATACATGATAGTGAAAGAGATCGTGTTGTGTCTTTGAATTCTGGTTTGGATAGTACTCGATTGATCGTGAATCATGATCTTGTTTTGGTGCGTAAGAATGCTTCTGAGGATTCTGTGAAATATGTTTCATTGTATTCTTGTTCTACTACGTATGGGAATGTTCTTTATTTCATTAAGTATTCTACGTATTTAAATGTGCTAAGATATCAGGTCGTAGAGGATGTTACGTGGTATCGTATAGGGATCAAGGAGGCTGGTTGTTATCAGTCTATGGCTGTTGTGAGGGAGGGGAGTATTCCTGCTTGGATCCCTTCTACTTTTGTTGACTATAATGGTACTGTGGCTACGATCGATGTTGTTAAGAATGTATATGGGCCTATTATTTATTTAGAAGATCAGATGGTGTATTTAGGAGATACTACTTTTGATCCTGATGCTCATGTTAGAGCGTTTGATAAGCAAGATGGAGTGATCGTTCCGATCCAAACGAGTTCAAATTTAAATGTGAATACTGTAGGTAGATATTATGTAGAATATGCTGCTACGAATAGTGTAGGGATCACGACTACTGAAATTATGTATGTAGATGTGGTCTTAGAGGGGGATAATACGCCTCCGATCATTACTGCTTTGAGTCAGGTGATCTATAAGGGAGATGATTCATTTGATCCTTTACGGAATGTAATGGCAACTGATCTAGAGGATGGCGATATTACTGATCAGATCGTAGTTATGAATGAGATTGATATTGAGGATGTAGGGATCCAGGAGCTTTGTTATTATGTGGAAGATAGTGGTGGTCTTAGTAAGGAGTTATGTGTAGAGGTGAATGTTCTTCCTAAGGTGATAGATCCAATTTATCAGGAGAGTAATTTAAGGTTTATTGATAAGAATAGGGTGTTTTATCAGGAGTCTATTCCTAGTAAGTGGAGTAGTAATTATGATGTGTTGATGGATGTTGTGGAGAGTAGTGGTAGTGTTAGAAGGGGAACCTATTAAAGGTTCCTTTTATAATCTTGTAAGATATCAATAATTTAATGTATTTTATAATTTATTATTTTAAATAGAGTAGAATTATAGGATAATAGCTATAGAAATAATTAAAAGGGGGATTATTCATGAAGAGATTCTTAGTGATTAGTACTTGTATATTTCTTTTATTTGGTTGTACATTGAAGAATGAAAATGATACTTCTCATCTAGATGATCTAGAGAATGATAATGAAATATCCGAAATTGAGACTACTATTGAAGATAAAATAGAAGATATTATAAGAAATGATGATCAATTAGTACATTATCTAAATCAATCTAGAGCTGATCGGGTAGAAGTAAAGAATCATGTAAATAGAATAGAGATTACATTAGGTCGTCCTGATCATTATTCTTATAGTCCTACTATTGTAGTTTATAGAACGAATGATGAAGTTAAGTATTCATATGAATTCTTTAAAAGTGTTGATTTTAAGTATGAGAAAAATGGTGAATTATTAGATGCAGAATTGTACGGATATGTGAAAGGGGATAATAATAACCTTAACAGACAACCACGCCATATGCGTCTTAAGACACCAAATGGTTATTTTGAATTTACAATAGTGGATGATAAGTTTTACTACGATCCAGAACAGAATCGAGAAATACAACCTGCAAATATTTCTGAATTAAAAGAGATGTATTTTCTAGATGATCTGACAGATAAACTATTAGATATTTATCATGATTTTACTGATAATTTGTTTACTAATAAAAATCATACAATTGAGGCAATTAATGATGTAATTAATGAAAACTATGAATAAGAAAAGTATTGAATGAGAAGGGGAGTAAATGTGAAATAAAACAATGAAGAATAGTTTATTACCTTTCTCAGTACCTTGTCATAAATATTCCAAACATATTTATTTAGATAATTACAAGTCAGAAATATTAATAAAACTGAAAAGCATACGATCAATAAAGCTGAAATATTAAA
>SVBO01000027.1 GCA_015058845.1 Erysipelotrichaceae bacterium | reverse complement strand
GAACAGAACATTATAGTAATGGTACGTATAATACTAAGTATATAGATGCGAATGGTCAGAAGACACGTGAGGTGTTTACTGATACTAAGGGTTGGTACTATGATCTAACACCATATCCTAGTGGTAGAACGTATATCGATATCCATGTATCTCCAGATGGAACATATACAAAGCAAAGATATAAAGAAAATGGAGATAATATTGATTTCTACTTTGAATATACAGATGGTAGAACGGAGTATCGTGTAGCGAATGATAATGGTAGTGTAGCTTCTATTACGATCAGTGGACCTGGTGATTATTACTTTGAATCTAAGCATGATTCTAATGGTGTGATCCAAAGTGGGTATGAGAGAAAGAGTGATGGATCTGAGGTATATCAGTCTTTCCATAGTAATGGAACACGCATGGAAGAAAAGTGGTACTTTCCAGATGGTCTAGTAGTTATCAATACCTTTGATGCATCAGGCAATCTAATCAATACAGAGAATATATTACCGGTAGTAGAGTAGATCTACTACCTTTTCTTATTCCTTTACACAAGATAACTTACAATTAGAGATAAGTTCCTCTACCGTCACTAAGTCATATCCCTGATCTAATAAATACGGCACAAGTATCTCTACAGCCTCTACCGTAGAGGCATACATATCATGGAATAGAATAATATCCCCGTTCTTTACAGTATTCTTAACAAGACTTACGATCTTCTTACTATCCTTACTCTCCCAATCCCTAGTATCGATCGTCCATAACACCAAAGGCTCCTTAATTAACTTCACGATATGTTCGTTATACGAACCATAGGGAGGTCTTACTATAGTAGCAGTATATCCCATCTCTTTCAGTACCTCTTTCGTAGAAGAGATCTCCTGAAGTATCTCCTGATCACTTAACTTTGTAAGATCTCTATGGGTAAATGTATGGATCCCGATCTGATGTCCTGCTTCGATCATATCCATGATCACATTCTCATGCGACTTGATCTGCTGTCCGATCACGAAGAATGTAGCCTCCACATCATATTCCTCTAGGATCTCTAAGATCTTAGGCGTATACCTAGCATTCGGTCCATCATCAAAAGTAAGTGCCACCTTAGGCTTACTCTTCTCACTCTCTTCCTCATTTCTGCCATCTACTTGGATCATAGGAATAGATAATATCTTGTTCCTAGGATATGTCTGAATACTATCTCCATCGGGAACATAAATAGTATCCTCATCTAAGTAGAAATCATGATCTTCCTCTATAGGGATCTGAGAATATTCCCCTAACTCCTGTATACCATATTCCTCATAGGTCTTCGCATGATACGTCAAAGCAGTATACGTAGAATGACTAGTAAGCCCATACTCATAACAAGTAAATAAGAAGGATACAGTATCTTCTTCGATATATTGCTGATAACTAAACTGTCGCTCTTGAGAATTCAGAGAGAAGGAATTGCGACAAGCTTGCACGATCTCGATGATCTGATCATTGATCAAAGTACTATCAGTCACAGGATAGGTGATCCTAGTCACTTGCTGCTCACTCTCTATGATCTCTTGGGTACCATAGGGTACACTGACACACCCACATAATACGAAAAGCAATAGTATCTTGTAGTACATAGCATCATTTCCTTTATCTCTTCAACATATGATGTATAGGTGATAACTATGTATACTCGGATCAAACGTAAGAGATTAGTAGTAATTGAGGTATGTGGATATATTCTATTTGGGGCTATTCTAGGGAAGTTATTATATTCCCAGAGTTTCAAGCAAGCGGAATTATTAGAAGGAGCGATCGATCTTTGGGAGCGCTCTTTCCCCATTGCTGGTGAGAGAGGTATGATCGTAGATCGTGATCTAGAGGTATTAGCCATGGATCTACCTTCCTCATCCTTGATGGTAGTACCTTCTCAAATTGAGAATAAGGAAGAAACAGCTAGATTCTTAAGTGGTGTCTTAGAAGCAGACTATGAAACGATCCTTACTAAGATATCCGCTAGAGTCTCTACTCAGAAACTCAATCCAGAGGGTAGGTTACTAGATAGTAAGACCCAGAAGCAGATCTCTGATCAGAATCTAAAGGGAGTGTATCTAGTTAGAGATGCGAAGAGGTATTATCCTAAGTATTCCTTTCTATCTCAGGTATTAGGATTTACAGGAATAGATAACCAAGGGCTTAGTGGTCTTGAACTAGCGTATGATAGTGTCTTGAGTGGTAAGAGTGGTTCTTTGAATATTCCATTTGATGCTCTAGGAAATAAGATAGATCTATTAGAAGAGTCATGGGAGAGTAGTGGTAAGGGGAATGTGTTGATGTTGACGATCTCTGCTACGATCCAAGAGATCATGGAAAGAGAAATGGATAATGTGATGTTAGAGTATAGTCCTAAGCAAGCCTGGGCGATCGCCATGGATCCTAGGAATGGAGAGATATTAGCTATGGTATCTAAACCTGACTTTGATCCAAATCATTACCAAGAATATGATCCTAGTATCTATAATCATAACTTACCGATCTATAATAGCTATGAACCAGGATCTACCTTCAAGGTCATTACCTTTGCAATGGCTTTAAATGAAAGGGTGATCGATATGGAGAAGGATACGTATATGGATCGTGGGTATGAGATGGTGAATGGGGCTAGGATCAAGTCTTGGAAGGCAGGGGGCCATGGTCTACAGACTTTCTTAGAGGTATTACAGAATTCCTCTAATCCAGGGTTCGTAGAGATCTCTAGAAGACTGGGTACTGATACTTTATATAACTATGTAATGGACTTTGGGTTTGGGGCTAAGACAGGTGTTGATCTAGTAGGAGAGTCTAAGGGGATCATGTTTGCGAAGGAGCGGATGACGGCTCTAGAAACAGCGACTACGGCTTTTGGGCAAGGGATATCTCTTACTGCTTTACAGTTAGTACGAGCTGTGAGTGCGACTGTGAATGGTGGCTATCTATATGAACCCTATATTACCAAAGCGATCCTGCATCCTACAACGATGGATGTGTTATATGAGCGAGAACCCACATTAGTCAGACAAGTGATCAGTGAGGAAACAAGTCAAAAGATGCGTTATGCACTGGAACATGTGGTGGCTTTAGGGGGTGGTAAGTCTGCTTATATGGAAGGATATAAGGTCGGTGGGAAGACAGGAACAGCCCAGAAGGTAAAAGGGGGAGGCTATGCTGAGAATGCTTATATTCTCTCCTTTATAGGAGTAGCTCCTATCGATGATCCCAAGATCGTAGTGTATATCGCAGTCGATGAACCACAAAGTACGATCCAGTATGGAGGAACTATCGTAGCGCCTATTGCCAAGAGGATCTTAGAGGATGTATTACCGTATCTACAAGTAGAGAAGGCCAGTGAGCAAGTACCCAAAGCCTATGCCTGGAATGATAAGAGAAGTTATGTAGTCCCTTCTTATATCGGAAAGAGTGTGAAAGAGATCAGTTCTAAACATCACACATTTGTATATGATGGAGAGGGAAGTAGGGTGATCTCTCAGCTACCCAGTGCAGGAACCAAGTTAGAAGAGGGGATGCGTGTTTGGTTATGGTTAGGGGAGGATGAGGTGGAATGAGGTTATGGGAATTACTTTCTAAGATAGATGTAGAGAGTAGGGATGATAGAGAGATCGATAGGGTGAGTCGGTATATCGAAGAGTGTGATAGTAAGAGTATATTCGTAGCCATACAGGGAACACACTTCGATACCCATGTGTATATAGACAAAGCAAGAGAACAAGGAGCCTATGTACTCACGGATCTTGATAGAGGAGGAGATAGTGAGGTAGTAGATACTCGGGTAGTATATGGGGTATTATGTCTAGCTCTACTAGGAGATCCTCATCTTTTTCTGAATATCATTGGAGTGAGTGGAACCAATGGGAAGAGTAGTGTGTCCCATGCGATATACCAAGGACTTCGTATAAGTGGATATACGTGTTGCTTATGTTCTACTGATGGTATATATATGCAAGAGGAAGTGCTAGAGACACATAACACTACGCCTTCTATCGACATACTCGCTGATCTACTACAAGAGTGTATCAGAAGAAAGATCACCCATGTGATCATGGAAGTATCCTCTCATTCCTTAGCCCAATATCGGATCAGTGGACTTACATTCGATCATCTAGTATATACCAACCTAGGCCATGATCATTTAGACTATCATCTCTCTTATATGGCATATAAAGATGCGAAGGAGAGTGGGATAAGGTATCTGAAGAAGCATGGTAGTATAATACTCTCTCAAGATCCATTGATCCAAATGATGAAGACTAGTGAATACTTATGTATTGAATGTGGTAAGGGAGAATATGCATATTCTTATGACTGGAATGAACAGGGCTGTATGCTTCACTACCAAGAGAAAGACTTTATCTTACCCATTCACTTTGACTTTGAAGTAGAGAACCTAATGCTCTCTATCACCACACTATCTCAGTATATTTCTAATTCACATATCTATTACTTCCTGGAACAGTACAGACCCTTAAGGGGCAGAATGGAAATGGTCTATAACAAAGAATATACGATCTATGTAGACTATGCGCATACTCTAGAGGCATATGAAGCATTAGGAAGGAATATAGCTAGACTCCATAGAGAGAGTTGGATCGTGTTTGGTCTTGGGGGAGAGCGGGATACGATGAAGAGGAAGTTGATCGGAGAGAGCGTTTCTAAGTACTTTGATCATATTATCTTAACCAGTGATAACCCTAGAGGGGAAGATCCCTATGTGATCTGTGAGATGATTGCCAAGGGTAGTACGAAACCCACAGAAATCATGATAGAAAGAGCAGAAGCGATCAAATATGCTATTCTAAATGCTAAGAAACATGATATAATAATAGTCGCCGGTAAGGGAAATGAGGATAAGATCTTTGTGGGGAGTGAGTGTTTATACTTTAAAGACAGAGATGTGATCCTAGAATTATTAGTAAAGAGAGGTTTATAATATGCCATTTGAGAGTTATTTAATGATATTTGCTATCTCACTAGGAGTAACATTGGTTGCCTATCCAGTGTTGATTCCTTTTCTACATAAATTAAAATATGGGCAAACAGTAAGTGAATACATGCCATCCCAAGCTAAGAAAACAGGAACACCTACTATGGGTGGTATCATCTTCATTGCTATTCCTATCATCATTCAATGTATCTTACATCCTACTAGTATCCAGAATCCTTCAGTGATCTTAGTAATGCTTGCTTTCATTGGATATGGGATCATTGGATTCATTGATGATTATATTATCGTAGTGACTAAGAACAACGCAGGACTTTCTCCTCGTAATAAGTTCTTAGCACAATTATTCTTAGCAGTTGTATTCTATATCTTATTCCAATCTTCTATTTCTACTGCTATTTCTATTCCATTAACATCTATTAGTATCGAACTAGGTCCCTTATATGTATTATTCGTTCTTCTAATGTTTGCTTCTTGTTCTAATGCAGTGAACCTTACAGATGGTATGGATGGTCTAGCAGGAGGTACTTCTATTCTAGCCTTGACTCCCTTTGTTCTATTTGCGATCCATGATGGAGAATATGAGTTAGCTTGCTTCATCATTGCGATCATAGCTTCACTAGTAGGCTATCTTCGTTATAACTTCTTCCCTGCTAAGATCTTTATGGGAGACTGTGGGGCATTAGCGCTTGGAGGTGTGTTAGCAGCTCTTGGGTTAGTGTTGAAGAGAGAGTTGATCGTGATCTTGATCGGTCTAGTGTTCGTAGTAGAGACTGCGAGTGTGATCCTTCAAGTATTCTGGGTCAAGAAGTTTGGGCATCGTATCTTTAAGTGTTCTCCGATCCATTATCATTTTGAACAAAGTGGTATGAAGGAGAAGAATGTGGTATTTATGTTCTATGGTATTGGGGCATTGTGTGCTGTGCTTGGATACTTTATAGGTCTATAAGGAGCGTTATGCTCCTTTTTTGATAGTCTTTTATCTTAGTTGTACTATCTCTTACTACATATAGTACTATGAGGTGAGTATATGATCATTCTAAGTGTATTAGCCAGTAGTATCGATGCTTTGTTATATGGGATAGGATTAGGGGTATCTAAGATCACTGTGACATGGAAGGTAGCATTATTAACGTCTCTCTTTCCCTTTAGTTTCGCACTCTCTTCTTTAAAATTAGGAAGATATGTAAGTGGTAGTATGAGTGAAGCGACACAAGAGGGGATAGCAGTATTGATCTATTTGGTATTAGCAGTATATATGTACTTTGAACAGCGTGGTAGGGAATATAAAGAAGGAAACTGGATCGATCTAGATCAAGATCAAAGGATCAATGGAAGAGAGAGTCTATTACTAGCCTTATCGTTAAGTGTTGATACTTGGATCATTGCTTTACCATTAGGGATGATCGATGTTCCTGAACTATTCGTAGCCTTCTTATTTGGGTTCATGAACTTTATACTATTATATCTAGGCAATCGGATCAGTAGCACTATGGTACGTAAGATCTCTCGTAGTTGGATGTCTCTTTCTTGGATTTTATTCATTCTCTTATCTCTACTTCATAGTTTTTAGAGCGTGTGCATATACTTTGGTGGTAGGTGGTGATAGAGATGTTTCACTATCGAAATCAAAGGATAGTTTTGATCATTGTGATCTTAGTGATAGTAGGTATATTAGCTATTTATTCTGCTTCAGAGGTATGGGCAGATATGAAGTATGGGGATAGTTTGTATTATGTGAAGAGGCAATCATTATTTGCGATCGTTGGTTTTATAGGAATGTTCTTAGTCAGTTATATGGATATAAGAAGAGTAGTACAGTATCGGAAAGTACTATTCTTTCTTTGTGTTGTGGCGATGGTCTTAGTTCTTATACCAGGGATCGGGATCGCTAGGAATGGTTCTAGGTCTTGGTTTGGAATAGGGAGTTTCTTGGTACAGCCTAGTGAGTTCATGAAGCTCTCTTTGATCGTATATGTGGCTGGAGAGTTAGGGAGTGGTAAGAGATATCGTAGGTTATTAGATTACTGGAAGATCATTATAGCGAGTGGTGTGTCATTTCTATTGATCATGTTACAACCAGACTTTGGTAGTGGTGTAGTGATGTGTAGTGCGATCGTAGTGATGGTGATCGCTTCAGGAATCGATATGAAGTACTTTGTATATCTACTTGTAGTAGCAGGTATCGGTATGGTATTTCTGATAGTAAGTGCTCCCTACAGATTAGCACGTATCACATCGTTCCTAGATCCTTTCTCTGATCCTTTAGGAAGTGGGTTTCAGACTATCCAAGCCTTATTTGCGATAGCTCCTGGTGGTTTATTTGGACTAGGGTTTGGAGAGAGTATGCAGAAACATTTCTATCTACCCGAACCTCAAACAGACTTCATCTTTGCGATCCTAGCTGAAGAGATGGGGTTTATAGGTTGTATGATCCTCATACTCTTATTCATGGTATTGTTATCTGAGGGAATGAAGATCGTAAGAAGGTGTGAGAATAGTGTACTTGGGTATATTGCTATTGGGATCATAGCTTTATTCATGATCCAGGTGATCATTAACTTAGGAGTCGTAGTGAATCTATTTCCGATCACAGGTGTTACTTTACCTTTTATTTCGTATGGTGGCAGTTCTTTAGTGCTTATGATGGGTAGCATGGGGATATTGATGGCTGTCAGTCTTAGAGATCATTGAGGAATCAGTACTTATTTTCTTGTAAATCGTTACACTTTTTGGTATTATTATAAATAAGTGAAAAGAGGTAGTTATTTATGTTGAATATTATTATTGGTCTTGCTGTGGGGGCTACAGTAGGTGCTGTTCGTTTATTAGGAGTTAAGAAGAATCGTCAAGTACGCCAAGAGATCTTCGAATCTCAAGGTGGTAAGTGGGAATCAGTTCGTCACTCATTATTCATGGTATATTTCTCTGCTATGATGGTGATCCCTGGTGGATATGCTGTGTATCTAGGTCTTCAAGAGAATAATAGTGTACAGATCATTCTTGCTGTTGCTTTAGTATTCTTATTCTTATCTGAGGCATATGCTTCTTATGATACATATCAATTCTATTATGGGGAAAAGGGTTGTATCTTGAAGGATAAGTTCGTTCGTTATAAGAGTATTCGTTATATTACTCGTGAGACTAAGTTATCTGCTCCTGAGGTAGTTACTTTCAATGGTGAGAAATATCCTATTTCTATGGAGATTGCGAATATCATTGTTGAGAAGGCAGATGTAGAGATCATTGTGTTGAAGTAATAACAAAGAGGACCGATCAATTGATCGATCCTCTTTTTCTTTATACTCCTGCCTCACTCAACACCCTAATAAAATCAACCTCATCACTCGTAGGCACCATCCTACTCCTAAGAACACCATTTCTTAGTGTAGCGATCTTACGATATACCTCTCCATCCTCCTTAGTAGCCGCAATAGACTTAGTCACCATCTTATATTGAGTACCCGCCACAGGAGCAGCATTCCCCACATTAATATGCATGATCTCTAAACCAGCCTCTAACAAAGCTAATGCGTCACTAGGATGCTTACAGATCACGAATAATGACTCACTAGGATGTTCCTTAGTATACCGGATCGTATCCTCTATCGAATACACCAATACCTTACTTCCTCTAGCAGCCAATGGTAGTGCTAGTTTCTGAATAGGATCTAGCGCTACCTTATCATTACACACAATAATAGCATTCGCACCAATATGATTCATCCAAGTCACAGCCACCTGCCCATGGATCAATCTATTATCAATACGTAAATGTTTAATAGACATATCTACCTACTTTCTAATAACTTATTATAATTTAATATACTTCCCTGGGCAGTCTTGATCAAAGAATCGATCTTTAAAGGAGCATTCCTGCTTCCGATAAGCTCTACTAACAAAGAAAGATTCATCCCAGTGATCACTCTCACCTTAGCACTACACATATGTGCAGCCCTATTACAAGGAGTACCACCGATCAAATCCGCTAAGATTACAACACCATCTCCCCGATCCACTTCCTCTATAGCCATAGACAACAACTCATCAAACTCCTCTGTATTCATCTCTGGATATAAAGACACTGTGGTGATCTGCTGTAAAGCACTACTATCAAAGAACATCTCAGCACTATTCACCATACCCAGTGCCATATCGCCATGTGATACTAATATAATACCAACCATTACATAACCCCAAAGAAACCACAGAAGAATGCGATAAGAGCAATTAATAAGATAGTCTTAAGAGGAGTTACTTTCTTATGCTTAATTAACCAATAACAAAGACCAGTAAGAGCGATCGGGATCATGTATGGAAGGATCGCATCTAGTCCAGCTTGAATATTCCCACCAGTAGTACTTACTACCTCTCCTAGATCATTCACTAACTCTTGCGCTAAGAATTCTTTCTTCACTACTAACTTATTCAGAATAGAAGGCACGAAACCACCTACTACAGTAATACCCAATATACTAGCAGCCACTTGTAACTTATCTAACTTATCCATACTACTGATATCAGAGATCACATTGACTCCTTGTTTATATCCATATTTAAATAAAGGCCATCTAGCTAACCATAACAAGAAGATCGGTACAGTGGAGATCAGTAAGGCTAACATATTTCCCTCAGCTGCCATAGAAGCCGCTAAGATCGAGAACGTAGGCAGTACTAATACCCCTTGAATCGTATCTCCCACACCCGCTAGAGGACCCATTAAAGCAACCTTCAAATTATCACCGATCTCACCTTGATGTGCTTCCTCTAATGCCACATCTGCTCCCATGATCAAAGCAGAAGTACCTGGATGTGTATTATAGAACTGCATATGTCTCTCTAGCTGTCTACATCTCTCCTCATCACTATCATATAACTCCTTGATCACAGGAGCCATCGCATACGCATATCCCGCAGCCTGCATCCGCTCATAATTCCAACACCATTGTAGAGCCCAATTATGCCTAGTACAAGCTTTACTGATCGTCTTCGTACTTAACTTAGTATCCGTCTTGATCATACCTGTACCTCATCTCTCTTATTAGAAATATATAAAGCACCAGCAGCAGCTCCTACTAAAGCAAGACCAATAGTGCCTACATCCATGAACGCATACATCACATACCCAGCCACTAAGAAAGGCCAATACTTCTTAATATCCATGTAAGATAGAAGTAACGCGAAACCAACCGCTGGTAAAGCCCTACCCACTACCGATAATCCATTAGAGATCCCCTCGATACTCGTAGCCACAGCTGCGATATCAGCTAGACTATCCATCAAGATCACTCCAATAAAAGTGGGAATAAAACGAGAGAAGAACCATGGAAGAGTACCTGCTAAAGTCCACATCTCGAACTTACGGATACTATTCTTAGCTAGTGCCTTATCTGCTAAGTGTTGGAATACAGTCGTAGAAGCTCTTCCTAAAATATCGAATTGCGTCATTAGAAGAGATAATGTAGCAGCCGTAGCTAGACCCACATCATAACTTCCTGTAGCCTTAGCCACCACTGTACCAAACATCGCCCCAGTCACATAATCAGGAATCGTAGCCCCTCCATACGTATAGAACCCCACACTCATCAGTAAACACGTAGCACCGATCGTAAAGCCCAAAGCAACATCTCCCACCAAGATTCCAGCGATCGTACCAGAGATCAAAGCAGTACGTACTCCTAAGCCAGAAAGATCCAGTACCATAGCAGTCCCAGACCAAATGGCTAATAATAAGGCCACTAAATATGTGTTCATATATTGAGCACCTCCTAGCGCTCATTATAGAGTACAGATATCCCTTTGTAAAGGCTGTCAAAATTTAAATCACATTAAAATACCATAATCTTGCGTTAATTTTACCACAATTAATATATTCAAACGATAAAGAAAAGAGGTATATTCCACAGAATACACCTCTATAACACATTATCCAATTAATACCACTTAATACGATCATTATACTTCGCATAGATCGCATCATTATCGAAACCATCTACATTCTGAGACTGGAATACAGGCACTTTGATACCTTCCTCCTTACAGATCTTGATCGCTTCACATACCACAGTATTCAATAAGAACATACTAATGATCGATGAACCAGGACCAGTCTTGATCCCCTCGATATTCAGTAAAGCATCTCCACTAGGTACACAAGTATCTAAGATCACATCCGCAAACTCATATAACTTCTTTCCACTTGGATGACGAGAAGTAGTAGCTTGTGATTGGGCTAGGTTAGTAACTGCTACTGTAAAGATCCCTTCCTTTTGACAACGCATTGCCATTTCGATCGGAACAGCATTACGTCCAGAATTAGAAGAAACGATCATGATATCTCCTGCCTCGATCTTATAAGAATCATAGATAATATCAGCAAGACCTGGTAACTTCTCGATGGCACCACTTCTTTGAGCCCCATTCGAAGTGATCGTATCAGGATCTAGTAATGCATTCACATTCCCAAGACCTCCAGCTCTAGCAAATAACTCAATACCCACCATATGAGAATGCCCCGTACCAAAAGTATGGATCAAATGATCTTCCTTGATATTGTCTGCAAACTTACGCGCTAATACCTTGATCGTTTCTTTATTCTTCTCATACGCAAGTACCATTAATTCATTTAATTTCGTAACATACTCAAATTCAAACATAGTCTGCCTCCTCTAGATCCTCGTATCATATCTTTGTAATATCGCTTGATTATGTGTCATAGCCTCTAGTGTATCCTCATTCATCAGGATCGGTGGTTCTAGTCCATTTACTAGAAATCTATCTACACATTCTGTTGTGATCATCTGGGCAATGAATGCTCCTGTAATAGAGGAAAGAGAACATATCTTAGTATTCTCATCTATTGCTAACAAAGCATCTCCCATCGGACCACAATTATCGATCACAAGATCTGCTAACTCATATAACTTCTTTCCACTAGGATGTCTAGAATCTTCTGCTAGAGTATGTTCTAGACTCGTGATCACGATCAATGTATGCCCCTTTTGTGTAGCTGTGATAGCCATATCTATGACGACTCCATTGATCCCTGAGTTAGAAATTATAATGAATAGATCTTCTTCGTGTATAGTATACAACTTAAATAACCTCTCAGCAATACCCTCTCTTCGCTCAAATATATGAGTAGGATCCTTGTAATCTGCATAACTCACTAGCCCTCGTAGTACGAAATCTGAAGTATCGATCATATGGATCGGAATTAGTGAACCCACTCTACCTATAAGCTCCATTCCAAATCCGATCGAATGTCCACTCCCAAATACCTGGATCACACCCCCTCTTTGAATACACTCATAACACAGTCTAGCAGCCTCTTGGATCTTCGTATTCTCCTTTGAATACAACTGCTCCAGTCTAACACGTAAAGCCTCTAGATACATATCCATAGATACCATTTACGAATTCCACCTTCCTAGATACTGATCAGATAGTTTACGATTATGCACATCTGCTCCCTTCACATTTGCACTCATGAGTACAGGACACTCTATCCCAAGATCTCTTAGATATCGATAGGTTTCAGCAGTCAACATCTGAGCAATCACATTTCCAAGGATCGTAGACATCTGATTGATATGATACTTATCTACTGAGAATAGTGTATCAGGGTAATGACTATGTGTATCGATCACTAGATCAGCTAGATCTATTAGTTTCTCTCCAGTAACATGTCTAGAATCATTCTTCTGACTCGCTTCTTTGGATATCACTGCAACTACACCATGCCCTTTGCTCTTAACTAGTCTAGCTACCTCTACTACCAATCCTTCACAACCACTTTCACTAATGATGATGAAGAGATCCTCTTTCTCGATATGATATAGATCATACAACATCTGTGCATATTCCACATGATCTAGAAAGTCAGTGGATAGATATTCCCTCTCACTGATCACATTCCGCAAAGCAAGATCTCTCACTAGAAATTGATGAAACGGCATCAGACCTCCAGCTCGATACCCCAACTCCATCGCAAACGCTCTCCCATGTCCTACTCCAAACAACTGGATCACACCATTTCTTCTAATACACTCACCCATCCTACTAGCTACCTCTACAATAGCTTCTCTTTCTAACATCACACTAGATTCGATCACTTCTAAAGCCTTGTCATAGAAATCCTTAGCATTGATCATTGTAGATCCTCCTTAATAAGTACAGTATAGAGTGTTAGGCAACAAAGTCAATGTGAATATTGGGTAAGAAAATCGACAAAAGTGCTTTGTAATATTCTTGTTATATTTAAATAAGTATTGTGATTGAATGTTTGGGTAAGTGAATATATAATGAAGTAGAAGAAGTAGAAATGGGGGAATGTGTTATGTTGATCCAAAGTAAGAATGTGTTTGTTTCGGGAAACTTTATAGAAGCACAAATTGAAATGAATGAAGGTAAGATCACTGCGATCTATCCGTATGGCGAAAAAGCAGTGGATCATGACTATGGTGAGTTAAAGATCATTCCTGGTATGATCGATGTGCACTGTCATGGTGGATTAGGCTTTGATACCAATGATGCGGAAAGAGAAGGACTTGTGATGTGGGCTAAGGGTCTATTACAAGAGGGAATCACTAGCTTTTGTCCGACTACTGTCACACAGAGTGAAGAGGTACTTACTGCTGCTTTAGAGAATGTGGCTAGAGTGGTAGAGGAAGGCTATGAAGGTGCTGATATCGTAGGGATCCATTTTGAGGGACCATATTTAAATATGAAGAATAAAGGCGCTCAACCACCTGAGTATATCGCAGTACCAACTATCGAGCAATTTGCTAAGTACCAAGAAGCTGCTAAGGGATTGATCAAGATCATTACGATGGCTACTGAAAAGGATGAGGGTCATGTACTAACTAGATATTGTGCTGAACATGGAGTAAATGTATCGATCGGACACTCTTCCGCAACTTTCCATGAAGCCGTATTAGCTGTAGCGAATGGAGCTAAGGGAATCACTCATACGTACAATGGTATGACACCATTACATCATCGTGAACCAGCTTTAGTAGGAGCTGCTATGAATCTAAAGGATACGTATGCGGAGATCATTTGTGATGGCAATCATGTTGTTTGGCCTGCGATCAGAACATTGATTGAAGCTAAGGGAAAGGATCATTGTATTATGATCGATGATGCTTTATGTGCGAAGGGATGTGCTCCAGGAGATTATATGTTAGGGGGACAAGCCATTGAGATCCGTGAGAATGGTTCAGCGTATTTGAAGGCATATGAAACATTAGCAGGGGGCACTATGAAGTTCAATGAAGGCCTTAGAAACCTAGTAGAGAAGGTATATATTCCGCTAGATTGGGCGATCAATATGTGTACCTTGAATCCAGCGAAGTATCTAGGGATCGATGATCATAAGGGAAAGATCATGGCAGGATATGATGCAGATCTTGTGGTATTAGATCGTGATTATGAGGTCGTGCAAGTGTATCATCATGGAGAGTGTGTGAAGGAAAAGTAGAAAACATTTTCTAAAAAAACATTCGTATGGTTGACATTTAGAAACAACAAGAGTAAGATATAATCAGAAAGCGGTTACAGACCGCAGGAGGGAAAATGATGAAAAAGTTATTCAGAATTTTACTTGCATCTGCTTTAGTATTAGGTCTAGCAGCATGCGGTGGCGACACAAACAAGGGAAATAACGATGAAGGTAGCAAGTCTTTAGTTGTTTATTCTCCAAACTCAGACAGCTTAATCAACTCTGTTATTCCTGCTTATGAGGAAAAATATGGTATCACAGTGGAAGTTATTACTATGGGTACTGGTGAGTGCTTAACTCGTATCGACTCAGAAAAAGAAAATCCACAAGCTGACGTTATCTTCGGTGGTATGACAGCTGGTAACTATGAAAACTATCCAGATCTTTGGGAACAATATGTTTCTCCATATGATGCTGATCTAGAAGAAGAATATCAAAACTATAAGGGTTATGTATCTCGTTATGCACTAGATGGTTCTGCTGCATTATTACTTAACCTTGATGTATTTGCTGATCTAGGTCTTAACCCAGATGAATTCACTGGTTATGCTGATCTATTAAATCCTGCTTTAAAGGGTAAGATCGCCATGGGTAACCCAGCTAAGTCTTCTTCTGCTTGGGCTGAATTAACTAATATGTTATTAGTTATGGGTAATGAACCATATGATGATGCTGCTTGGGAATGGGTTGAATCTTTCATCGCTAACTTAGATGGTATTATCATCGACTCTTCAAGTGCTATTTATAAGGGCGTTTCTGCTGGTGAATATGCTGTTGGTGTATCTTATGAAGACCCATGTGTATCTTTATTAGTAGATGGTGCTACAAATGTTAAGCTAGTTTATCCAGAAGAAGGTGCTGTATGGTTACCAGCTGGTTCTGCTATCATTAAGAATGCTCCAAATATGGAAAATGCTAAATTATTCATCGACTTCATGCAATCTGAAGAAGGTCAACAAGTTATCGCTACAACTACTGCACGTCCAGTAAACACTTCTATCAACAATACAGCTGAAGAAATGACTCCATTCTCTGAGATCCATGTTGTTTACGAAGATATGGATTTAACTGCAGAAAAGAAGAGCGAATGGCAACAAAAGTGGTTAGATCTAGTTCAACAATAAGAATTTTAACTATTTAGTTTTAAAATGAGACGAGGACAGGTATATGAGTGTAAATATCAAGATTAGAGATGCTGTAAAAAAATACGGCAACAATACAATCATTTCCGACTTGTCATTGGATATTAAGGAGGGTGAATTCTTCACCCTCCTTGGTCCATCTGGCTGCGGAAAAACTACATTATTAAGAATGATCGCGGGTTTCAACTCTATTGAAGGAGGAGATTTCTTCTTTAATGAGAAACGTATCAATGATATGGACCCTGCTAAAAGAAATATCGGTATGGTATTCCAGAATTATGCGATTTTCCCAAATATGACAGTTGAGAAGAACGTAGCATTTGGACTTAAGAATCGTAAGCTTCCTGAAGCTGAGATCAAAGAAAAGACTGATAAGTTTTTGAAGTTGATGCAGATCGATGAGTATCGTGATAGAATGCCTGATCGCTTATCAGGTGGTCAACAACAACGTGTTGCTCTTGCTCGTGCATTAGCTATTACTCCAGATGTATTATTGATGGACGAACCTTTATCTAACTTAGATGCTAAGTTAAGAGTAGAGATGCGTACTGTTATCAAGAATATTCAACATAATGTGGGTATCACTACTGTATATGTAACACATGACCAAGAAGAAGCTATGGCTGTATCTGACCGTATTGCTGTTATGAATCATGGGGATATCCAACAGATCGGTACTCCAAAAGATCTATATCAAAGACCAGCTAACTTATTCGTAGCAAACTTCATTGGTCGTACTAATATTATCAATTGTAAGTTAAGAGATCATGATGGTGTAGCTGAAGTGGTTCTTTCTGATGGTTCTTCTTTCACTGTAGATTCAGTAAAGAAGGAAGAGATCAAGGATCAAGATGTGATCGCTTCTATCCGTCCAGAAGAGTTCGTTGTTGAAGAGGCTTCTGTAGATGGTATCAAGGCTATTATCGATGATTGTGTATTCTTAGGTCTTAATACACATTACTTTGTACATTTACGTACTGGTGAAGAACTTGTTATTATTCAAGAATCTAAGATCGATAGTGTTATTCCTTCAGGAACTGAGGTTTCTTTACGAGTTAAGAGTGAAAAGATCAACTTATTCTCAAGTGATGGTGAGCGTAGTTTGATAATGGGTGTTAAGAACGATCTAGATGTGTATAAGAAAGATTAATACATATGGCAAAGACAAATAAGAAAGATATTTGGAAGTTAGTTTCCATTACTATCATTGTTATCTATGCGTTATTCTTATTATATCCATTATTCCAATTACTAAAACAATCTGTAGTAGTTGATGGTCAATTCTCACTTAAACACTTCGTTGCATTCTTTTCTAAAAAGTATTATTTAGATACTATCGTTAATTCATTTGAAGTAAGTATCAGTGCTACGATCATCACATTGATCATCGGTGTGCCACTAGCATACTTCTATCAAATGTATGAGATCAAGGGTAAGACGATCTTACAGATCTTGATCATCTTATGTAGTATGTCTGCTCCATTTATCGGGGCTTATTCATGGATCTTATTACTTGGTCGTAATGGTATCATTACTGCGGGTATTAAGAATCTTACTGGTATCCAATTACCTAGTATCTATGGGTTTAAGGGTATCTTACTAGTATTATCTTTACAATTATTCCCATTAGTGTTCTTATATGTTTGCGGTGCTTTAAAGAATATCGATAATTCTTTATTAGAAGCTAGTGAAAATATGGGATGCTCTGGTGTAAAGAGATTCTTCAAGGTGATCATTCCTTTATGTATGCCTACTATCTTAGCGGCTACATTATTGGTATTCATGAGAGCCTTTGCAGACTTTGGTACACCATTATTGATCGGTGAGGGATATCGTACATTCCCAGTAGTTATCTATGACTCTTACTTTGGTGAAGTTGGTACTGACCATGGTTTCGGTGCTGCGATCTCTGTTATTGCGATCTTAGTCACTGCTGTGATCTTCTTTATCCAAAGATATGTAAATAGTAAGTTCCAATTTACTATGAATGCATTACATCCAATCGAAAGAAAACAAATGCATGGTTGGAAGAATGTATTGATCCATATCTTCTGTTGGGGTGTTGTTCTAGTAGCATTTGCTCCTCAAATTTATGTTATCTATACTTCATTCCAAAATACATCTGGTAAGATCTTCGTAGATGGATATTCTTTCAATAGTTATCTACAAGCATTCGATCGTATGGGTTCTGCTATTCAAAATACATTCTTGATCGGTGGAGCTGCCTTGATCCTTGTTATCGTACTTGCGATCTTGATCTCTTACCTAGTAGTACGTAGAAACAACTTCATGAACCGTATTATCGATACATTATCTATGGTACCTTATATCGTGCCTGGTTCAGTAGTTGGTATCGCATTAGTACTTGCTTTCAATAAGAGACCTTTAGTATTAACTGGTACTGCTATCATTATGATCATTGCCTTAGTTATCCGAAGAATTCCATATACTATCAGATCTTCTGTAGCGATCTTACAACAGATCCCAATGTCTATTGAAGAAGCTGCTATTTCTCTTGGTTCTACTAAGATGGAAGCCTTCTTCAAGATCACTGTTCCAATGATGAGTAATGGTATCTTATCTGGTGCTATCTTATCATGGATCACTATTATTACAGAATTATCTACAGCGATCATCCTGTACAACTTAAAGACAATGACATTGACTCTAGCGATCTATATCAATGTATCTAGAGGAAGCTATGGTATTGCCGCTGCATTAGCAACGATCCTTACTGTAACAACTATTATTTCTCTATTAGCATTCATGAAGATCTCTAAGACAAAAGAAATTACATTCTAGTAAACTGATCCCTCACTTATCAAGTGGGGGATTTTTGATCATATATACTATCCTTGCTACATATACTATCATATACGTTAAACGAGAAATATTTACAGTATTACTACTGTAACATCAACTTTTGTGCTATAATTGTTTCAAAAAGAAAGAGGGATAATATGCGAGTTGTATTAGTAGCAGGTGGAACAGGTGGACATGTTTTCCCCGCTATCGCTTTAGGTGAATATTTAAGAGATCAAAAGGGTTGTGAGATCCTGTTTGTAGGTGTAAATAACAAGATGGAAGCTACTGAGGTTCCTAAGCATGATATTAAGTTTGTGGGACTTGAGATGCGTGGGTTTGTAGGGAGTGTTGCAAATCGTTTGAAGTGTTTACAATTGGTGGCTAAGAATATAGGTGTTTCTAAGAAGTTATTGAAGGAATTCAAACCAGATATCGTTATTGGATTTGGTGGATATATTTGTGTCCCTGTGTTATTAGCGGCTAAGCAAATGAATATTCCAACTATGTTACATGAGCAAAATAGTGTAGCAGGTCTTGCCAATAAGATCTTAGGAAAAACTGCCGATGGGATCGTGATCTGTTTCCAGAATGCGTTTGATACTTTCCCTAAGGAGAAGACTAAGTTATTAGGGTCTCCACGTGCGACTATGTTAACATTGAAAGAGAAAGATCCTAGTATTTTAAGTGAGTTACAAGTACTAGGGGGACGTAAGTTAGTGTATATCGTCATGGGTTCCTTGGGTAGTGAGAGCATCAATGCTGCGATGAGCGATGTGATCAGAGAATTGTCTAAGAATAATGATATTGAGTTAGTATATGTAACAGGTCCTAAGCATTATGAGGATGTAGTATCTACTTTAGGAGAATTACCACCTCATATCCATGTAGTTGCATTTACTGATCAAGAGCGTTTACTACCATTTGTTGATGTAATGGTATGTCGTGCAGGAGCTACAACGATCGCTGAGTTATGCGCTTTGGGAGTACCATCTATTCTGATCCCTTCTCCGTATGTAGCACATAATCATCAATATCTAAATGCTAAGGAATTAGTAGATAAGGGTGCTTGTCTATTAGTCGAGGAAAAGGATTTGACATGTGATGTAGTTACTGGTAAAATTTTAGAGCTATGTGGTAATGATGCTATGCGTAAGGAGTTATCTGATCATGCTAAGACGTTTGGTAGATTAGATGCTTGTGAGCGTATTAGTGAATATATTCATGAATTGATCAAATAAAAGGTGGAAGAGTGAAGATGAGTTTAAAAGAAGAATTACAACAGTTTGGAGATGTACTAGAGAATCAATATATGAAGTATCATACGACATTTCGTATTGGTGGGAAAGTACGATATTCTTTTTATCCATTTTCCGTAAATGATCTACAACAGGCTATAGAAATAATCAAGAAGAATCATTATCCTTATAAAGTAATGGGTAAGGGTAGTAATGTCTTATGGTGTGATGAAGAGTGTGACATGATCGTGATCTTCCCAGATCATTATCTACATCACTTTACATTCGAAGAGAATATCTTAGAAGCTGAATCTGGTTGTTCTATTATTGCTCTTGCAGTAGCTGCCAAGGAAAAAGCACTTTGTAATTTAGAGTTTGCTTGGTATTCCTGGTACTGTAG
>SVBO01000026.1 GCA_015058845.1 Erysipelotrichaceae bacterium | reverse complement strand
ATTTCTTGTTGGCGGCAGTGCTGAGAACGTTGGAAGTAGAGCCAACCATCAATCTGCTTGCTTCGGTTCGGCAGTTTCAGTTCAGCGTCTATGACATGCTGGCGCAGTTGATCTATTCAAGGGTTATAGAGCCGTGTTCCAAATCCAAGACGGTGACCCGTGTGTTCCCGCTGCTCTACGATTATGCGCCGATGTCAGAGGATCAGGTGTATGCGGGGCTTTTCTTCGTCGGCGAGTCCTACGAAAAGTACATAGAACTGTTCAACCATCAATACGAGCAGATGTTCAAGCGAAATTATGGAACCTGCTATTTTGACTGCACCAATTACTACTTTGAGATCGACATGGCGAAGGAAGACAAACAAAAAGGACCGTCAAAGGAGCACCGGACAGAGCCAATTATCGGGCAGGCACTTCTGCTTGATGCTGACCTGATTCCTTTGTCCATGCGAATATTGGTCCAGTAGAAACGAAAGCAGGGCATATTATCTTAGACTTAACAGAAGAGATGCAGTTAGCTGTACCGAATCTCACTATTAAATATGATGAAGATCTAACAAGTGATGAGTTTGCCCTACATGCTCTTAAGTGTATGTTGAAGAGTAGTAAACCATCCTTTGCCAATGATCGTATGTTCAAGAAAGATCTAGGGGAGAGATATGCGATCGCTTCTTGTTACAATGGGTTCAATATTACGGGTGGAGCCTATACAATGAATCGTCTTCGTTTACCAGATTGTGCCAAGGAAGCTAAGAGTATCGAGGATTTCATGGAGAGAGTACTTCCTTATTATAGTAAGTTAATGATCGAGAATATGAATCGTAGAACGCAGTTCATTGTAGAGGAATCTACCTTCTTCAAGACTAATTTCTTAGTTAATGAAGGCTTCTTGAAAAGAGAGAACTTCGTCAGTATGTATGGGTTAGCAGGACTTGCAGAGTGCTGTAATATTCTACTAGGTATTGAGGATAAGAAGAAGGGCTTTGGCCACTGTAAGGAAGCAGATGAACTTGGAGTAAAGATCTTAGAGCGTATTATTGAGATCAGTGAGAGTATTCCTGCTGTATATAGTGAGAATCGTGATAATAAGGTATGGATGCATGCTCAAGTGGGGATCGATTCTGATGGACAAGACTGTAGTCCTGGTACACGTATTCCGATTGGGGCTGAGTTATCTTTACCAAAACAGATCAAGCATAGTACATTGTATCAGAAGTATTTCCCTACAGGTACAGGAGATATTTATAAGTTTGATGAGATGTGGAGCAAGAATCTTACTGCTTTACTAGATGTAGTAAAGGGAGCAATGCGTACTGGTGTTCGTTACTTCAGTGGATATGAAGAGAATGGAGATTTAGTACGTGTGACTGGTTACTTAGTAAAGAAGAGTGAGTTAGAGAAGTTCCAACGTGGAGAATTATCTCATAATCAGGCTACTGTTCTAGGAGTAGGTGCTATGAATAATGGAAAGGCATTAGAGCGTAAGTTACATACAATGGATGAATAGAAAGTAAAAGGCTCCTGAAAGGGAGCCTTTGATGTATCATTATAGTATACTACATTTCCATACATATATTCCAATTTCTAAACAAATTTCCCAAAATCGTAGTTAAACTCAAGAAATCGTATTTTTGTTCAACTTTCTTAAAGAATATTTACTGTAAATATAGCTAGACCAATCACAATTAAAATCACACCAGTTAAACGATTCAAAGTAACTGCATCAGCTCTATTGGCGATCTTAGCAGCTACTCTAGCCCATAATAAAGTAGATAACACACAAACCACTAAGTAATATATATTCGGCATACCATCGATCATGAAGTGACTTAAAGCACCAGTTAAAGCCGTAAAAGTCATAACGAACACACTAGTCCCCACAGCAGTCTTCAACTCATACCCTAATACAGTAGTAAGTACTAACAACATCATCATACCACCACCAGCACCAATAAACCCACAAATAGAACCAATGCCCATTCCTGCTAGAATAGACTTCTTGATTCTTTCTTTAGGAGAAACCTCAGCCATCTTCTCTTTAGTAGTCATTACTGGCTTCACAATGAACTTAATACCTAGAATAGTAGTCATGAAAACTGAGAAACTACCCATAGTAGAATTAGGTACCATACTAGCTACCCAACTACCTATAGCAGTAAAGATCAGTACAGTGATCATCATCACTAGACCATTCTTAATATCCAGATTCTTATTCTTACCATAAGTATACGCACTCACACCACTCGCTAACACATCACTTGCTAAAGCAATACCCACAGCCTCATAAGCAGGTAGACCCAAGAAAGTGATCAAGATCGGTGAGATCGCTGCGGCAGCACTCATACCAGCAAAACCAGTCCCAAGACCAGCACCCACTCCTGCTAGAAAACAAACAACAAATTCATACATTACCTATTACCTCCTAGAAAACCCTTTAAATTCTCTGTAAATCGCATAATGTTCTTACGCATCCTCTCTTGCTCCACGCTTGTAAACCCTTGTAGAAGCGTTTCAACAAAGAAGGCTTGTGCTTGTCTACCTTCGTAAACTATATCATTTGCTGAATTACATAAATATAAATGAATAGAACGATGATCCTTCTCATCTATCACCTTCTGAATAATACCCCTATCCACAAGAGAATTCACTGAAACAGACACCTGTGACTTCACGATCCCTCGTCTTTCAACGATATCAGCAGCTCTAGTATACTCTGGATTGTTCGCTAGAAACATTACTACATCGAATTCAGCTGCAGTAAGATGATATTTCGTATAGATCTTACTCACTATATGAGAATACACCTCTTTCAACAAAGGCATCAATTCTAAATACTCTTTCATATATCCTCCAAATAGTTCTAAATAGAACGATCTTAATTATACAACAAAAAGTTTAAAAGTAAATATACTATATATAATAAATATGTTAAAATATAGGGTGGCAGAAATACCAATGAAACTCAAAGGAGGTTAATGAATATGAAGTATGATACTATTATTATAGGAGCTGGTCCAGGAGGGATCTTTTCAGCCTATGAATTAAGTAAATTACGTCCAGATCATAAGATCCTAATGATCGAAACAGGAAATCCATTAGAGAAACGTAGATGTCCGATCGACGGGAAGAAGATCAAGTCATGTATTCGTTGTAAGAGTTGTGCTATTATGAATGGCTTTGGGGGTGCTGGAGCTTTCAGTGATGGTAAGTACAATATTACCAATGAGTTTGGTGGTAACTTGTATGAATATATTGGTAAGGAAGAGGCATTAGATCTCATGAACTATGTGGATGATATCAATTGCTTATTTGGTGGAGCGAATACGCGTAAGTTCTCTACTGCCAATTCTGATCTAAAGAGAGTTTGTTTACAGAATGATCTACATCTACTAGATGCTAGTGTTAGACACCTGGGAACAGATGTGAACTATATTATCTTAGAGAATCTATATGCTCATTTGAAAGAGCGAGTTACATTTAAGTTTAATACTCATGTTGAGATGATCGATGTGCATGAGGGTGTGTATGAAGTGAAGACTAAGGATGAGTCATTCTTTGGAGATCATGTGATCGTTTCTACGGGTAGAAGTGGTAGTAAGTGGATGCAGGATATTTGCTCACATCTAGGGATCGATACTAAGTCTAATCGTGTAGATATTGGAGTGCGTGTAGAGATCCCAGCAGCGATCTTTGAACATATTACTTCTCAAGTATATGAAAGTAAGATCGTATATCGTACTAAGAAGTATCAAGATAAGGTACGTACTTTCTGTATGAATCCTCATGGAGTAGTAGTAAATGAGAATACGAATGGTATTATTACAGCGAATGGGCATAGTTATGAAGATGAAGCGTTGTTTACAGAGAATACGAACTTTGCTTTACTAGTAAGTAATCATTTCACAGAACCATTCAAGAATAGTAATGAATATGGAGAAAGTATTGCTAGATTATCGAATATGTTAGGTGGAGGCGTGATCGTACAACGCTTTGGAGATCTGATCAGAGGGCAAAGAACGAATCAACATCGTATTGATGGCTCATTCCTAACACCTACCTTAAATGCGACACCAGGAGACTTAGCATTAGTGATCCCTAAGCGTCAACTAGATGATATCATTGAAATGATCTATGCTTTAGATAAGATCGCTCCAGGGACAGCGAGTGATGATACATTGTTATATGGAGTAGAGGTCAAGTTCTATAACTTACAAGTCAGTGTAGATCATAACTTAGAAACATGTCATCCTGGTCTATATGTGATCGGAGATTGTAGTGGTGTTACCCATTCCTTGTCCCATGCGAGTGCTAGTGGGGTACATGTAGCTAGAGTGATCGCGAATCAATAAGAAAAGAGGTTGTAACTGAGTTACGACCTCTTTATTCATATTATTGAATATGTAAGATCTTTCCGAAATCGATCTTAGGTACAGGGAAATCTAAGATAAACAAGAATGCTACCACAGCTAACATCCCATGCAAGATCATTACAAAGGAAGGGAGTGTATGACATGTCACATAGATCAAAGGAAAGATCCCAGCAATAGTAGTTACAGGTAATCCTCGATATCCCTTAGTAATTCCACCATCACTTCTCTTACCCTCTAGCATATTGAAGAAGGCTAATCGGATCAAAGCACATAGCGTATAGATAAATATTAGAAGTATACCCACTACACCATCTACCCCCATTAAATAACATAAGAAAGCAGGGAATACACCAAAGGCTACTTGATCACACAGAGAATCTAACTGGATCCCGAAATTCTTACCATCCTCAGTTCGATCCTTCTTAGTTCTAGCAACCATACCATCAAAAGCATCACAGAATCCACATAAGAATAAACATAAGATCGCTCTAGAGAAATCTCCTCTTACCCCTAGTGTCATACCATATACAGCAAAGAATAGACTCATATACGTAAGTATGACTGTATAATCATAGAAACCAATAAAACGCATCCTTATTCCCCCTAACTCTTACTAGACTCGATAGTTCCTAGATAATAAGAAACCCCAAATCCTAGTATCATTACTACAATAGAAATCACAGATAAGCTATTTAAACCAAGCACACAACTCTCATTCAACATATTAGGGATCATAGATAAGAATAATCCAAATATAACAGAGAAAGTAGCTGTATACCATCTATTAAACAAACGCGTCATAATATAAGAGATCACGATACCACCCACAATAACTCCGATCAACATAGGCAGAAGAATACTAAGGTCGATATCCGATAAAGCACTCACATATACTTCATAATATCCGAAAGTAGATAAAGTTACAGCAGGATCTATACCAGGAATGATCGCAGTAGCCACTACTAATACTCCTAATATAATAGATTGGATCCATGTTGGATCATGGATCTGTTCGAAAGAATCACTGTTGATCGTGAATGCCCATGTGCCTAGTAAAGCGAATACTATAACTATATAATAATATATAGTTGAGAAATCCTTCTTCGTAACTTCTTTCCAAAGTAATGGAATAGTTCCTAAGATCAGACCTAGAAAAGCAAAGCGTGTAGGCATTTCGTAGTATTCTAATAAATGATCTAGGATATTACTGAAAGAAAGTACTCCCACTCCCATACCAGTTACTAAAGGAAAAAGAAATAAGATATTTTCTTTGAAGTGAGTAAAGAGTGTAGAGATGGCTTCTAGAGCCTTTTGGTATAGACCAAAGATGATCAATAAGACACTACCACTAAGACCAGGAGAAATACCCCCTATTCCTACTATAATACCCTTTAGAAAATTCATCATAGCCTTACCTCGAATATCTCTTCTACTATCATATCCTATATATTCATTATAATACGAAACAAGTAGGGATACAATGATTACAGAAATGACTTTGAAGAGTAGCAAGATGTAAATGTAACAATGAAATGAATTAATGCTTGATAGATTTTCAAAATGTATTACAATAAAATAAAGAAATAAATAAGAAAGTGGGTTATACATATGGTTAAATTTCAATGTGATTATGCAGAAGGATGTCATCCAAATATTCTAGAAAGATTAGCAGAAACAAATTTCATGCAAACTGTTGGATATGGAGAAGATGAGATCTGTGAAAGTGCACGTGCTCGTATTCGTAAGGCGATCGGTAGAGAAGATGCTGATATTCATTTCTTGGTAGGGGGTACACAAGCTAACTTAACAGTGATCGCTTCTATTCTAAGACCACATCAAGGTGTCATCAGTGCTAATACAGGACATATCAATGTACATGAAACTGGTGCGATCGAAGCAACTGGTCATAAAGTCATTGCTCTTCCTAGTAGTGATGGTACTATTACAGGGGATCAAGTAAGAGAATATGTGAAAGCGCATTGGAATGATGATGCTCATGAACATATCGTACAACCTGGTATGGTATATATCTCTTTCCCTACAGAGAATGGTACATTGTATTCTAAGGCACAATTAGAGGATCTATATAAGGCTTGTCAAGAGTTTGATCTGCCATTATTCATTGATGGAGCTCGTTTAGGATATGGTCTTATGAGTCCTGCCAATGATCTAACGATCCAAGATGTCACTAACTTATGTGATGTGTATTATATTGGTGGTACTAAGGTAGGTGCTTTATTTGGAGAAGCTGTTGTGATCACTGCACCATCTTTAAAGAAAGACTTCCGCTACTTGATCAAGCAAAAGGGCGGTATGTTAGCTAAGGGTAGATTATTAGGGATCCAGTTTGATGAATTATTTAAAGATGATCTATACTTCAAGATCTCTCAACATGCTATTACACAAGCTATGCGTATTAAGAAAGCATGTGAGGATTGTAATATTCCATTTGCTTATGAGTCATTTACAAATCAACAATTCTTGATCTTGACTAATGAGCAAGCAGCTGCATTAGATGAGAAGTTCGTAGTATCTCACTTTGAAAAGTATAAGGATACACAATTGATCCGTTTATGTACTAGTTGGGCTACTAAGGAAGAAAATGTAGATGAATTGATCGAAGTATTAAAGAGTCTTTAATAGGTAAATAATTAGGCTGTGAGTATGTAATATATTTATAGCCTTTTTGTTTAGTTATAAGGTAGAAAGTGAAAATAACTATGAAAATGTTTTCATTTCTGAGAAAATATTTACATTGTAAGATTTTGTGATATAATTGAGCAGTATAGTTATATAGTTATAAGGGAGGTTAAAGCATGAAACGTTATATTATCAAGCGTTTAGGGATGATGGTCATTCTCTTGTTTGGATTAACATTCATTGTATTTGGTAGTTTGTATTTAGCTCCAGGTGATCCAGCTGAAATCGCTGCGGGTGCTAGTGCTACTGTTGAAGAAGTAGAAAGAATGCGTGTTTATTTGGGGTTAGATAAACCGTTCCTAGTTCAATATGGTAATTATTTATTAGGATTATTAAGAGGTGATCTAGGTACTTCATTGATGACTAGACAACCTATTCTAGATGAATTATTAGTACGTTTACCTAACACTTTAAATCTAGCTGTATCAAGTATGTTATTTGCTTGTATCATTGGTATTCCTCTAGGGATCCTAGCAGCTATCAAGAAAGACTCTTGGTTAGATAACTGTTTAACTACAGTTAGTTTATTAGGTATCAGTGTTCCTAACTTCTGGTTAGGTGCTATCTTGATCATTATCTTCTGTGTAAATTTACGAATTTTCCCAACAGGGGGTATGAGCGAACCATTCTGGACACCATTAGGTTTCAAGCAAGCATTCCTTCCTAGTTTATCACTTGGAATGCAAGTGGCAGCGAGCTTCATGAGAATTGGTCGAAGCAGTATGTTAGATGTATTGCAATCTGACTATATCAGAACTGCTCGTTCTAAGGGTTTAAAAGAAAAGGTAATTATCTTCATCCATGCTTTAAAGAATGCGATGATTCCGATCATGACTCAAATGGGTACAAGTTTTGGTGGTCTTCTTGGTGGTTCTATGGTAACTGAACAAGTATTTGCTACTAATGGTATTGGTACTTATTTGATCAATGCGATCAACCAAAGAAACTATTATGCTGTACAAAGTACTGTATTATTGATTGCGTTCATGTTCTTAATTGTTAACTTTATTGTTGACCTTCTATACTGTGTAGTTGACCCACGTATTAGATATGATTAGGAGGGGGAGAGGATTATGAAGAGAGAAAATCAAGTCGTTGTAGCCTTCCGTAAATTATTGAAGAATAAGTTAGCTACATTCTGTTTTATCTTAGTTATTATTGAATTGATTCTATTGATCGGAGCTCCTTTATTTACAAAGTTCGACCCGATCGAAATGAATACGATTGACCGTTTACGTCCTGGTTTCTGGGCTGCTAGTGATCCAAGATATCTTCCAGAACACTGGTTAGGTACAGATGAACTTGGTCGTGATATTTGGGCACGTATCCTATATGGTGGACGTATTTCTATCTCTGTAGGTTTTATCTCTACTGCTGTAGGTATTACTTTTGGTACTATCTTCGGTATGTTAGCTGGTTATTATAAGAAATTAGATAACATCATCATGCGTATCATGGATGTCTTCTTTACATTCCCTGGTACATTATTAGCAATGTTGATCGTTGCTATGCTTGGTATCGATGTTAAGAATGCTACTATCGCTATTTCAATTTGGTCTATTCCAAGTTTTGCGCGTATGATCCGTGGTCGTGTTCTTCAAATCAAAGAAGAAGAATACATTACAGCGATCCGCTCTCTAGGAGCTACAGACTTCTGGATCTTGTCAAAACACGTATTGAAGAATGCGTTGCCTACGATCATTGTTATTGCTACAATGCGTATGGCGAGCTCAATCTTGTCAATTGCAACATTGAGTTACTTAGGTTTGGGTGTTCCGCAGCCAACTCCTGAATGGGGAGGCATGATCTCTAGTGCGAAGACATATATGTATGACGCTCCATATTTGATCGTCATTCCAGGTATTGCCATCGTTATTACAGTTATCTGCTTCAATATTTTAGGAGATAAATTGCGTGATATTTTAGATCCTAGTTTAAAGGATTAATAGGAGAAGGGAGAAATATTCTTATGAAAAAATTATTAAAGAGCCTTGCTTGTCTTCTTATCGTAGCTTCTCTTGTAGCTTGTGGTGGCGACAAAGGCGGAACTGACAAAGTTGTTGACGACCAATTCGACGTTGTAGTTACTACTGCTCCAGTTGGTATGCATCCAATCAAAACTAACGATGCTCCATCAACAATGGTATGTGCTCAAATTTATGAAACACTTTACCACCGTTCATATGATGGTACAACTTATGAGCCATTACTAGCAGCTGAAATGCCAGAATTCTCAGAAGATGGTCTTACAGCTACAATCAAATTACGTGAAGGCGTAGAGTTCCATGATGGTACTCCATTCACAGCTGAAGCAGTTGGTTACCTAATCGACAAGACTAAGGATCCTGCTTATGGTTCAATGCGTGCATCAATCGTAGAATCTATCGATTCTTATACAATCGTTGATGACCACACTATCCAATTACACCTTGCTTATGTTGATGGTGTATTAATCGCTAAGTTAGCTCATAGTAATGCTGCTATCGTTAACCCAGTTCTAGATGCAACTCAAGACTTCTTAGTTAACCCTGCTGGTGCTGGTACTGGTGCTTATAAGTTCGAAAGCGCTGTTACAGGAAGTAACTATAAGCTAGTTGCTAATGAAAACTACTGGGGTGGTGCTCCAGAAGTTAAGACTGTTAACTACGATGTAATTGCTGACGAATCTACAGCTGTAGCTCGTTTACAAACTGGTGAAGCTGATGGTTACTTCACAGTAACTGCTCAATCTTACAACACAGTAAGCAATATTCCTGATTACACTGCTGTAAATGAAAAGGCTTCTTCAATCTACTACATGGCATTACGTTCTCATGAAGAATCTTCATTAAATCCATTAATGGCTAATGTTGAATTCCGTACTGCTATCCTTCAATCATTAGATTTCGATACATTCACTGAAACAATGATGAATGGTCTAGCTAGCCGTTCTAACTCTATCGTTGGTCCTACTCTAGTTGGTTATACTGAAGCTATGGAAGCTGCTGGTATCAAGTATGATCCTGAAGCTGCTAAGGCTACAATCGATAAAAATGGTTGGGCTGGTCAAAAGATCACTTTATTAACTGCTACACGTCAATGGCAACAAGACTTAGCTGTATTCATCCAAGCTGAATTAGCTAAGGTTGGTATCGAATGTGAAATCATCTCTGAAGAATGGTCTGCATTCTTAGCAAATGCTAAGTTAGAAGACAAGATGGACTTCGCTATCCTTACTTGGTCTAACGTTACTGGTGATGGTCAACAAATGTTAGAACCTAACTTCTCTGAGAAGAATGGTGTTCGTGTTAAGTATAACAATGCTGAATTCGATGCTGCTGTTGAAGCTTCTGCTAGAACTACAGTTCTTGAAGAAAGACAAGCTCATATGTTAGATGCTGTTAAGAAGATCCAAGGCGATGCTATCGTTACTCCAGTTTACTCTTCTAACCAATTATACGTTTACAACTCTGCTAAGTTTGCTGACGTACAATTAGATAAGGGTGGAGTATTCTACGCTAAAGACTTCGACGTTGTTGAGTAATTAACTATCGTTCAGTATTTATTGTATTTAAGTATTTAATTAAGTTTTAAAGATGGAAGGGGAATTAAGATGGAAAAAGTATTGGATATTCAAAATTTACATGCCACATTCAGTATTCAAAAGAAAGATTATGAAGTTCTTCATGATATTTCATTCTCAGTAAATCGTAATGAGACAGTTTGCGTTGTAGGCGAGAGTGGATGCGGTAAGAGCGTAACTACTTTGTGTATTATGCAACTTTTACCTAACAATGGTAAGATCAAAAGTGGGTCAATTTATCTAGATGGTACTGATTTGACTAAATTATCAAAGAAAGAAGTTCGTAAATTCCGTGGGAAAAAGATGGGCATGATCTTCCAAGAACCAATGACAGCTTTAAATCCCCTTCTAACTATTGGTTATCAAATGCGTGAAAATATCATCAATCACCGTGGTGTCGCTAAGAAAGATGCTGACAAGATGGCGATCGAGTATTTAGAAAAAGTAGGTATTGCGAATCCAGATAAACGTCTTAAACAATATCCATTCCAACTAAGTGGTGGATTAAGACAACGTGTATTGATCGCAATGGTACTAAGTGCTCAACCATCTCTATTGATCGCCGATGAACCAACAACTGCTCTAGACGTAACGATCCAAAAGCAAGTATTATCTTTATTAAATGATCTTAAGAAAGATATGAATGCTGGTATCCTATTCATTACACATGACCTTGGTGTAGTAGCTGAGATCGCAGATAGAGTCGTTGTATTATATGCTGGTAGAAAAGTGGAAGAAGGTACAACTAAACAGATCTTCAAGAATCCACAACACCCATATACAATTGGTCTAATGAACGCTGTACCAAATGTTGATTTGGATGAATTCGTAATTCAACCAATTCCAGGAACATTCCCTAACATTACAGAACATATCGATGGATGCCGTTTCAACCCTCGTTGTCCACGTGCTCACGAATGTGCTAAATGTTTCGTAAGTGCTCCTCAAATGATCGAAGTAGAACCAGGACATTTCGTTTCCTGCCACCTACACGGATAGGAGAATTAAGATATGAGTCAAGATAGAAAAGTATTAATTAAAACTAGAAAACTTAAAAAGTATTTCCAAATCAATAAGACAACAAACCTTAAAGCTGTAGAAGATATCTCTTTACAGATCTATGAAGGTGAAAAGTTTGGTGTTGTAGGAGAAAGTGGATGTGGTAAGTCTACTTTAGGTCGTACGATCCTTCAACTTTATCCTCAAACTTCAGGTTCATGTGTATATCATGGTAAGTCTATTCAAGAATTGAATCCTCAATATATTCAAAAAGAGATCAATAACTTAAAGAACTACCAAAAGAAGGCATCTGATTATTATCAAGAAAGTTTAAAGATCGATAAAGAGATCGAGAAACTATATGTGCAACGCGATGCTTTCGATGCGAATGGTAACTCTAATGATGCTAAGAAATATGATGCATTGAGTTTAAAGATCGCTAAGGAAGAATTCAAATCTAAGGAATTAAAGAAAAACGCTTCTCGTCAATTAAGAGAGGGAAGCCGTACTGTTGGTTCATTGATCCTTTGTGAGAATATCGATGAGATCGCTAAGTTATTTACAAAAGCACAAGAGGAAGTTAAGAAAGCTCATGATTGCTTAGTTAAATTAAATGGTCTTAGAGATAAATATGATGATAATGCTGCTATTATCAACCAAAAGGCTACAGTAGATGGCTTGATCGCTGAGATCGAAGCTAAACAAGAATTATCTGAAGTAGATGAAGTACATCTAAATGACTTGTATGCAACTAAGAAGAAAGTGGCTAATGCTGATGTTAAGAAGCTACAAGCTGAAAACGATGTATTATATCCTCAGATCGAAGAATTAAAAGCAAAAATCAAAGAACATCATGATATTGAAATGGGATATCGTGATGAAGCATTTAAATATCGTGGTAAAAATATTTTACCTATTACAGAAAGAACACAAGATAAAGCTTACCAAGATAAGTTAGATGGTAACTATGAAACTGGTATCAACTTAAGTAAACTTACTAAACAAGAATTACGTCGTATCAGAAGAGATATGCAAATGATCTTCCAAGACCCTGCTGCTTCTCTAGATCCACGTCAATCTATTGGTAAGGCTATCGAAGAAACATTTGCAATCAATACTAATATGCCTGCGCATGTTCGTAAAGAAAAAACTATGCAATTGTTATCTCGTGTAGGCTTAAAGCGTGAACATTATTATTCTTATCCACATGCGCTAAGTGGTGGTCAAAAGCAACGTGTAGGTATCGCTCGTGCGATCGCATTAGACCCAAGCTTCATCGTTCTTGACGAAGCGGTAAGTGCATTGGACGTTTCTGTACAAGCACAAGTTCTTCAATTATTAAATGAACTAAGTGAAGAAAAGAACTTAACATACTTCTTCATTACACACGACCTTGGTGTTGTTAAGCACTTCTGTGATCGTATCATGGTTATGTATCTAGGTAATGTATGTGAGTTAGCAGAATCTAAAGAATTGTTCCACAACCGTCTACATCCATATACAGATAGCTTACTTGACTCTGTACCACGTTTAACTTTACAAGAAGATCGTACTAAAGAAGTACAAATCCTAGAGGGTGAAGTACCTAGTGCTATGAATCCTCCTAAGGGCTGTCCATTCCACACTCGTTGTAGAAAGTGTATGGATATTTGTAAGGTAGAGAAACCAGAATATATCGAAGCTTTACCTAATCACTTTGTAGCTTGTCACTTATATAGTAAGAAAGGAGACTAATATGCAATTTGATCCATTATTTCAAAATTATGCTTCCAATCGTTATTGTGTAACTGCTAGAAACGGTATGGTTTGTACAGGTAGTAACCTGGCAAGTGCTGCTGGTCTAGAAGTACTTAAGAAAGGTGGTAATGCAGTCGATGCTGCGATTGCTACTGCTGCTGCATTAACTGTTGTAGAACCTACTGCTAATGGTATTGGTTCTGATGCCTTTGCGATCGTATGGATGAAGGATCAGATGTATGGTCTAAATTCTACTGGATATGCTCCAAAGAAGATCTCTGAAGAGGCTGTAAGAGCTAAACATCCAGAGTGTGATGGTAATAAGATGCCTACGCATGGATGGACTCCAGTAACTGTTCCTGGTGCTCCTAAGGCTTGGGCTGAGTTATCTAAGAGATTTGGTAAACTAACATTAGAAGAATGCTTAGAACCTGCTATTCGTTATGCTAGTGAGGGATATCCATTATCTCCAATGCTTGCTAAGATGTTTGGGGTAGCTACTAAGAAGTTCAATAAGATGTTTGAAGGTAAGCCTGAATATGATGAATGGTTCAAAGTGTTTACGAAAGACCATGAAGCGTATGAATTTGGTGAAATGATCCAATTACCTGGTCATGCTAGAACATTACGTTTGATCGGTCAAACATATGCAGATGCTTTCTATAAGGGAGAAATCGCAGAAGCGATCGTGAAACAAAGTGATCGTGATGGTGGTTTCATGACTTTAGAAGACTTAGCAAACTTTGAAGCTATGTGGGTAGATCCTATCCATGTAAATTACCATGGCTATGATGTTTGGGAAATTCCACCTAATGGTCAAGGTATCGTAGCGCTAATGGCTCTTAATATCTTGAAAGAGTTTGAATATACTCATAAAGATGATACAGAATGCTATCATAAGCAGTTCGAAGCTATCAAGATGGCTTTCGCTGATGCTATGCATTATGTAACAGATCCTAGATTCATGAAGGTCGATTATAATGAATTGATCAAGCCTGAATTTGGTGCGGAAAGAGCTAAGGAGATCGAAGATTTCGCTAAGCAACCAGACTTTAAAGAATTACCAAAGAGTGGTACTGTATATCTATGTACTGCAGATGGTGAAGGAAATATGGTATCTTATATCCAAAGTAACTATATGGGATTTGGTAGTGGTATCGTTGTAGAAGACTATGGTGTGGCATTACAAAACCGTGGTGCTGACTTCTCATTAGATAAGGAACACTACAACTACTTATTACCAGGTAAGAGAACATATCATACTATCATTCCTGGTTTCTTAACTAAGGATGGTAAGGCAGTAGGTCCATTCGGTGTTATGGGTGGATACATGCAACCACAAGGACATGTGCAAGTGGTTATGAATATGGTAGACTTCCATATGAATCCTCAAATGGCATTAGATGCTCCAAGATGGCAATGGATGAAGGATAAGAAGTTCATGGTAGAACCTACTTTCAACAATGCTATCGTACAGCAATTACTTGCTAAGGGACATGAGATCGAGATCGCTACTTCTGGACTATCATTTGGTAGAGGACAGATCATTGTTCGTTTAGACAATGGTGTATTAGTAAGTGGTTGTGAATCACGTACAGATAGTAATACTGCTTGTTACTAATAGGCAAAATAAAGGTTATCACGAGTAAAATGATAACCTTTTTAATTTATCCAATGCTTATACAATATACACAAAGAGCTGGTAAATCACTAGCTCTTTTACTTCCATTTCCCCTTTAAATACTCTAATAACTTAAAATATAACTGGATATTGAAGCGAATATCTCCATTGTCTAGATCAATACCCGTAAGATCTTTGATCTTATTGATCCTATATAACAAAGTATTTCTATGAATGTTCAGATCTAACGCAGCACTCACAGGATCTCCCACATATTGTAAATAACTCTCAAGGGTAGGAAGTAATTCAGTTCCTTTTTCCTCATCATGTTGCTTGATCACTTTGATACACTCAGGAGTGAAATCATTGATCTCATTTCTCTTTAGAAGTAATTGCGAAGCATATAAAGAGATCATCTCATTATAATCAAATAACACATCATCATTCCTTACAAAAGCACCGACATCAGCAGACCGGAAAGCCTGCTTGTAATAGTAGGCAGAATCTAACAAACTATTAAAAGACTGACTCACACCAGCGATCAACCCATTACTCTTCAAGAAAGTACGAACAGCCTCTTGGTCTTCTTTCGATAAGGTGTCCTTATGTGGCCTACTCACGAAGAATACTAACTTACGCTTATATACGACCCAGTGACAATCCGCAATAATCCTCTTCATTTGTCTAGGAATATGATCCATCTTCTCCTGTGTCATCTCTTCCTTACTATCCGTAACGACAATGATCTTGAACCAATCATAGATCTTCCAATCTAGAATATCTAAACGCTGTTGCAGATTACGCTTATTGATCTTCTTCTCACTCAGTAGGTCATTCAATAAGTAACTATACATGACCCCTAGATTCTCTTTATAGAACTCGTTCTTCTCCATTTCAATGGCAACAATCTGGGTGAAACGCTCTAACAATTCATAATCGATCTGACGGAATGGACGAACATTATCCACGATCGCAATATTCGCCACAGCGATCCCTTGGATCTTAACAGACGAGAATAACCAGTTCTCATCTACATCTGCTCTCTTAGAGGTAATAATACTTCTCGTACTATTCAATTTCTCTGAGATCAGTCCATCTCTCTTCATAGCTTGTAAGTTAGCCTTATGGACAAATCCTAAGTCTTTCTCCTCTTCTAATGTCTGATTCTTGAATGTATAATCTCTAGACATAGCTAAGATCTTGAAGGAAGTGTCATTGATGAATAGGGGATTCTCGAATACCTCTGAAGCCACGTCTACGATCGATTGTAATCCCTTGTTCTCATATAGTGCATTCAAGATACGTTGCATAGAAGAGGTCAGTACAGCTTCATCGATCATAATATCAGCGATCTTATTCAAGATATTGAATTGGTTAGTTCCCTTAGGTACTAAATACAGGTTCATATTCTCGTTAACTAAGATCTGATCAGATAAAGGCACATCCTCGATACAGATCAAATTGGCTAGAAACCTAGGATCGATCTCATCTGGTAACTCTGACACATATCCCACATAAATACAAGCAGGAAAGAACACAGGATTCTTAGGCTTCACCATCTTATGTGTCTGGATATACGTAGGTTCATTGATCTCTTTGATGATCTTGATCTGGAATTCACTTAATTCATTAATAATATTCTTAATTTCCATAAAACCCTTTGTGAGATCTCACAAAACCTCCTATCTAAAATCACGAAACTTTGTTTATACAAACATATTTCTATTCTCTTAAATTATATAGAATAATAGTGTAAATAACAAGTACAAACAAAAGGAGGAAATGAGATATGACTGTACGCGAAGAGGCTTTACAAAAAATCATTCAAAGATGTTGTGTTCTATTCGGTAAGAAACCAGAAGAATTGAACGAAAACACAAGATTCATCGAAGATCTAGGCGCTAAAAGTGGAAACGTATCCCAAATGACTAACTTCTTAGAAGATGAATTTGATGTTGAGATCTCATTCATGGAATTTAGACGTAGACCAACGATCGGTATGGCTGCTGACTACATTGAAGAACTTTGTGAGGAATAACATAATATAATAGGAGGTAATACTATGTCAGAAATGAAAATGCCAGAGGTAAAAACTTATTCTAAAATGGAAACATTCAATGGCGTAACAATGGAAACATTGTATCGTAAGGGTAGAGAACCAGTTGACCCTAAGAACATGGACGTATCTGCAAATGGTCCAGGTATGGCTTCCATGGGTATGGGTATCACTCCAGACTTAAATCCTCGTACATATGAATGTGCTCCAGGTATCATCTGTGAACAAGATATCGCAGTTGAGATGCGTGATGGAGTTAAGATCTATGTAGATATCTATAGACCTAAAGATAAAACTAATATTCCAGTAATCATTTCTTGGAGTTTCTATGGTAAGCGTCCAGGGGAAGGTATGGCTGAATGGCAGATCATGGGTGTAACTCCAGGATCAGTATCTAAGTTGACTAAATTCGAATCACCAGATCCATTATATTGGTGCTATAAAGACTATGCGATCGCTAACGTTGACCCACGTGGTGTAGGTCACTCTGAAGGTGATGTATGCTGTTTCGGTACTCAAGATGCTCGAGATGGGTATGACTTCATTGAATGGGTAGCTCAACAACCTTGGTGTAATGGTAGAGTTGGTATGGGTGGTAACTCAGCAGTTGCTATGACTCAATGGCGTATTGCCGCTGAATGTCCTCCACATCTAGCATGTATCGCTCCTTGGGAAGGTACATCTGATATCTATCGTGAAAGTATGTATGAGGGTGGTATCCCTGCGATCGCATTCAACGAATTCATCGTTAGTGCTATTACAAGTGAAAACTTAGTAGATGATATGGTAGCAATGGCTCGTAAGTCTCCATTAATGAATGCTTATTGGGAAGATAAGATTCCTAAATTTGAAAACATCAAGATTCCTGTATACGCAACAGCATGTTGGAACCACTTCCATTTACGTGGAGCATTCCAAGGGTTCCGTAAGATCAAATCTAAGAAAAAATGGATGCGTGCGCACAGAGAATTCGAATGGCCAGATGGATATAGCCATGAGAGAATCGCTGAATTAAATCTATTCTTCGATCGTTACTTAAAAGATATCCACAACTGTTGGGAATCTACTCCACGTGTAAGACTTGAAGTCATGGATGCTAAGGAATTCTTATATGCTAAGGATCGACCTGAAAGAACATTCCCATTAAAGAGAACTGAATATAAGAAGTTATATCTAGATGCAGCTAATAATGCATTATCTTGGGATCCAGTAGAAACTAAGACATCTTATAGTTATGATGGTAATACTGGTATCGCTAACTTCGATATCAAGTTTGAGGAAGATATTGAGATCACTGGTTACATGAAGCTTCATCTATGGGTAGAAGCTGATGGCCATGATGATATGGATATGTTCGTTAATATCCAGAAGTTAGATACTAAGGGTGAATGGTTACCAGTAAGTGTATTAGGTGAACCACATCCAGGTACATGGGGTAAGATGAGAGTATCTCACCGTGCATTAGATGAAGAGAAATCTACTCACTTCCAACCTATCCAAAGCCACTTGAAGGAAGAAAAACTTGCTCCAGGTGAGATCGTACCAGTAGATATCGAATTAGTACCAATCAGCCGTTTCTGGCATAAGGGACAATCTCTACGTATCCAAATTGCTGGACGTTATATCCGTGAAGGTTGGTTCGAGCCATTGTTCTGGGATCAAGATAACCGTGGTAACCATATTATCCACTCTGGTGGCGAATATGATAGTTACCTACAAGTTCCAGTAATTCCTGCGAAGTATCAGGATGGGGACATCTTATACGGAACTAAGGATTAATGAGAAAAGAGGCGGCAGCTAGGCTGTCGCCCTTATTTTAGAAATATAAGGGAGAAATAACTATGATCATAGGAGTAGGAACAGATATTTTCTTAATGTCACGGATCAGTGATGGTTCCATCCAAGAGGGAGATGCCTTTTGGAAGAGAGCTTATACTGCAAAGGAACATCAGGAAGCTGAGAAGAGGATCGATAAGCAGGTGTATTATGCAACACGTTTCTGTGCTAAGGAAGCGGTGTATAAAGCAATTAGTGTTGCGAATATCGAATTCCATCCAGGAGAGATCGAGATCTTTACAGATGAGATGGGAAAACCTCATGCATTCCTACATGGGAGAACGAAAGAGGCAATGGAACGTATTGCTGGGAAGTATACGATCCACGTATCGATCTCCTATGATACAGCCTATGCAAGTAGTTTCGCAATAGCGGAGAAACATAAGTAAAGGAGATTTGATTATGACAATCATGAATAGAATATATGAATTAGCAAAGAATGATCTTCAGAAAGTCGCTTTCCCAGAAGCTACAGAAGAAAAGATCTTATTAGCGGCTAGAGAATGTACAGATAAAGAGATCTGTAAGTCAGTATTAGTAGGGAATGTAGAAGAGATCAAGAAGGCTGCTGAAGAATTTAAGGTATGTCTAGATGGTATTGAAGTGTATGATGCTTTTGAAGAAGAGGCACAAACAGCATTGATCGATCGTTATACAGCTAAGTATCCTTTAAATAGTGCTAAGACAATGAAACGTAAATCTAAGGATCCTATGTATACAGCATTGATGCTACAAGCAGTAGGAGATGTAGATGTTACATTTGCTGGCTTAACACATTCTACAGGGGATGTTATTATGGCTGGTCAAATGGTAGTAGGACTACAAGAGGGTGTAAGTACTGTATCTAGTGTTGGTATCTTCAATATTCCTGGATATGAGGGTAGTGAAGGTAATTTATTAGGTTTTGGTGATAGTGCTGTTTGTACAAATCCAGATGCTGATGAGTTAGCAAGTATTGCGATCGCTGCTTGTGATACAGTACGTGCTTTAACTGGTTGGGAACCTAGATGTGCTATGCTATCTTATTCTACTTTAGGTAGTGGTAGTGGTCCATTAGTAGATAAGGTCGTTGAGGCTGTAAGACTTGCTAATGAGAGAAGACCTGATCTAGCGATCGATGGTGAATTCCAATTCGATACAGCGATCAATCCTAAGGTTGCTGCTAAGAAGGTAAAGAGAGAAAGTAAAGTAGCTGGTAAGGCTAATATCGTGATCTGGCCAGATCTAAATGTAGGTAATGTAGGTGTTAAGTTAGTACAACAATTTGCTAAGGCAGATGCATATGGACCAATGTTACAAGGATTTGCTAAGATCGTTTGTGACTGTTCTCGTGGAGCACCTGTAAGTGAAATGGTTGGTAATATCGCGATGAGTTGCGTAAGAGCACAAGGAGTGAAATAGTATGACATATAAGATCTTAACTATCAATCCTGGTTCAACTAGTACTAAGATCGGTTTGTTCCAGGGCGAAGAATGTGTATATTCTGCTAATGTAGCTCATGAAGCAGAGGAATTAAAGAAATATGCTACGATCTCTGATCAACTAGGGTATCGTAGAGATATGATCTTAGCTTTATTAGCTGAGAATCATGTAGACTTATCTGATGTAGATGCTTATGTAGGCCGTGGTGGTGGTCTGATGGCTGTTGAGGGTGGTGTCTATGAGGTAGATGATACTTTACTAGATCATGCTAGAAGAGGGGCTAATGGTGTGCAACATCCAGCTAATCTAGGTAGTCAGATTGCTGATGAGTTAGCGAAGAAGTATGGGAAACCTGCCTTCGTAGTAAATCCTCCTGATACTGATGAATTATGTGATCTAGCACGTGTGACTGGTATCAAGGGTGTATATCGTAATGTACATCTACATGCTCTAAATTTAAAG
>SVBO01000025.1 GCA_015058845.1 Erysipelotrichaceae bacterium | reverse complement strand
GTGGGTCCATAGGCATTAATGAGTTTACAATCAGGGAATGCACTATAGATTTTCTTAGCAGTACTAACTTCTAATTGCTCTCCACAGCAATATATACACATAATAGATGGGTAATTGTCTTGCGTAAACTCTCGATTGACTAAACATAATTTCAGAAATGTAGGTGTTACCACTAGTACATTCACGTTGTTCTTTGCAATAGTATCGAATATTTGACTATAATCATCTTGGAGCTCTTTCTCTAAGGCTACTAATGTATGCCCATTAGAGACTGTATAGAAGATATCTGCCACGCTTAGATCAAAGCTAAAGCTAGCTTGATTAAGTACTGTGATGTTCTGATAGTCTGATAATGGTTTTACTGAATTGATCCATTTTATAAAGTGTAATAGATTTGAATAGGTGATCGGTACACCTTTTGGCTGACCAGTACTACCAGATGTAAAGATGATATATGCGATATCATTATGTATATCCTGTATAGGATATTCATTATATTTCTCTAGATCTCGTAAATTTGTTACAGTTATGTTTTCGAATTCGAAATGCTCATGCGTGATCACTAAGGAAGCCTCACTGCACGCAATGATCTTTGCTATTCTTTCCTTGGGTATCCATAGATCTAATGGAATATAGGCTCTACCTGCATACAGACACGCAAATATAGTCACAAATGTATCTATATCCTTATGTCCTAGAATAATAACAGGACTATCCCCCTGCCTCTTCAATAACTCTCCATATCTCTTAGCACGATCATATAACTCCTGATACCTTAACTCACCATTTTTAGTACTATATACGATCCTATCCTTACCAGAATATAATATCTTATCTAACATCTTACTCTACCTCTAAGATCTGCTCCTTTGGGATCAATGCATGATCATACATAACTAATGAGTGATTATCAAGCAATAATTCCTTATCCACTTCAGTATTAGAATCTCGATCAATTACAATCCTATATACTTGTGATACTCGATAATACTGTTCGCCTTCTTTTCTAAAATGATGATTCTCTTCTACTAGTTTATATCTATATGGATATGGCTTCTCACTTCTTAGTTCACCACATAACTCCCCATTCTCACACCAAACCAAGATCTGTACATTCTGATCTGTCGTGTTCTTGAATCGATAATCTATATAATTGTAACAAACAGATGTTCCTGTTCCAAATGGAACTCTTCTTCTCTCATCAGGGAATAATGCATCGGAATGATGATGCAACTCAGTAACTGTTAAAGGACTATTCAACACTAAGTAATGGATCATATTAGCCATCTGACACAAACCACCACCATAGCCTGAAGAAAGACCTTTACTAGAGATCACTAGTCCTGGCTTATATCCATGTTTCTTACTAGTTCTACCAACTGTATTCCAGAAAGAAAATGTTTCACCAGGAGCAATTACGATCCCATTGATCTTATTACAAGCTAACTGGATATTTGTCACTTTATTCTCTTGTAAAGTGATATCTACTCCATAAAGTTTTCGTACCAAAACAGAACTATGAGATTTCACGATATTCTCTAATTCACAGGTAGATTTAGCATTTCTAGCAATTTTCTCTTTACCCAATACATCTTTCAAATTCCTTTTCAGAATTTCTTTATACACAGAGATCTTATAACACGTAGGACTGATCTCGCAGAATAACTTTCTAGCCATTACATCATCCCCTTTCTTTACATTAGTTATATCATATTCTTATTTATATTTGCTATACATTTACTAGAATTAAGATATAATTAAGATATTTAAAGGATGTGATGTATGTGAGAATTCTATATGACAATATTAATCACTATTCACAAGAAGAATACAATGAATTCCTTAAGTTGATCAGACAAGATAAACGGGAAAGAATAGCTAAGATATTACGTAAAGAGGATCAATATAGAAGTATTCTAGGTGAGATCTTGCTGATCAAACTACTAAAAGAGTTCAATATAGAGTATAATTCTATTCATATTACTACAAATCAGTATGGGAAACCATATATTCAAGATCTAGATGTTTACTACTCGATCTCGCATTCTCATGAATATGTTATCTGTGCTATTTCTAACAAAGAGATCGGTATAGATATTGAGAAGATACGACATATTGCCCCAGTTACTTTGAAGCAATATGCTACTACAAATGAGATCGAATATATTACCTCTATCGATAAGCTATATGAACGTAGATGTTTTGAAATATTTACTTTAAAAGAGTCTTACTTTAAATGTATGGGATGTGATCTTAGGGAAATTTTAAATGTCGAGTTTCATATCTCTGATGATTCTATACAATGCAGTCATACTGGATATTCTTTTAATTTAGTAGATACTATTGATGGATATGTAATAGCAATATGTGAAATGATGTAATACACAAGAAAACAGCCCTCATCAGAGAGCTGTTTATTACTTATTCACCTTTATCTTCAGCAGCAAGTCTTTCTTCACGTTCTTTTTGTTCTTGATTGATATTGAATAAGATCTTCTCAATACGATTACCCTTCTCTAAAGCATCATCATGTAAGAAGATCAACTCTGGACACTTACGAATAGATAATCTCTTAGCAAGTTCAGAGCGTAGATATCCCTTAGAACGATTTAAAGCCTTAAGACCAGCCTCATTACGGGCATCTTTTCCTAAGAATGTAACATACACCTTAGCAATAGATAGATCCGCAGTAAGAGCTACATCAGTAATAGTTACAAATCCGATTTGAGGATCCTTTAAGTTAAATTGGATCAATTCAGAGATCTCTTTACGAATGATCCCAGCAACACGTTCTTGTTTAATTGACATACCTATTGCTCCACTTCCTCATTCACGAAACCTTCGAAGATATCCCCTTCACGAAGATCATTATAACCATCGATCATAATACCACAGTCAAATCCAACAGTAACTTCCTTAGCATCATTCTGGAATCTCTTAAGAGAAGCAAGCTTACCTACATAGATAACTACACCATCACGAATGATACGAACATGACAATCACGCTTAATAGCTCCTTCAGTAACCATACATCCTGCAACAGTACCGACCTTAGAGATCTTATACAATTGACGTACTTCAGCTTGACCTGTAACAACTTCCTCATATACAGGAGCCATCATACCCTTCATAACAGCTTCCATTTCTTCTAGAGCCTTATAAATGATATTATGTAAACGGATCTGGATACCTTCTTCTTCAGCCTTAGCACGAACTTGAGCACTAGGACGAACATTGAAACCATAAATGATCGCATTAGAAGCACTCGCTAACATGATATCAGATTCACTGATAGCACCGGCTTGTGAGCGAATAACATTTACACGAACACCATTTACTTCGATCTTCTCCATAGAAGCCTTAACCGCTTCAGCAGAACCAGTAACGTCTGCCTTAATGATCAATGGAACTTCCTTGATATCACCAGCTGCGATCTGATTAGATAGATCATCTAATGTCATAGCTGAAGAAGAACGTCTTTCACTTTCGATCTTAGCTTGTAAACGAGTTTCAGCGATCTGACGACCCTTACGTTCATTATCGAATGCTAAGAAGTTATCACCTGCAATAGGAACATCATTTAGACCAATGATCTCTACTGGACAAGAAGGACCAGCAGACTTGATTTCACGACCCATATCATCAGTCATCTTACGAACACGACCGAAGCATGTACCAACTACTACTACATCCCCAGCATGTAATGTACCATTCTGGATCAATAATGTTGTAACAGGACCTCTACCCTTATCTAACTTAGCTTCGATAACACTACCGAATGCCATGCGATTAGGATTAGCCTTTAATTCTTGTACCTCTGCTAATACTAGAATAGTTTCTAATAGATCTTGGATACCATCTCCAAACTTAGCAGACACTTGGCAGTAAATAGTGCTTCCGCCCCATTCTTCAGGCATTAGTCCAAGATCAGACATTTCAGACATAACGCGGTCAATATTTGCACCAGGTTTGTCGATCTTATTAACAGCTACGATCACTGGTACTCCAGCAGCCTTAGCATGGTCTACAGCTTCTCTAGTTTGAGGCTTAACACCATCATCCGCAGCTACTACAATGATCGCAATATCAGTTACAGAAGCACCACGAGCACGCATTGCAGTGAAAGCTTCATGTCCTGGAGTATCTAAGAAAGTAACTTTCTTCTTATTCACATCTACTTGGTACGCACCAATATGTTGAGTGATACCACCAAATTCCCCATCAACGACCTTAGTCTTACGAATACTATCTAGTAAAGTAGTCTTACCATGGTCAACGTGACCCATGATTGTAACTACTGGAGGACGTTCTTCTAATAAAGATGGATCATCTTCCACTTGTAACTCTTCGAAATTAGCTTCATCGATCACGACTTCTTTCTTCACTTCTTTATTGAATTCCATACAAACAAGTTCGATCGTTTCATCATCTAAGTTAGTATTGATAGTAACCATCTTACCTAACATAAATAATAACTTAATGATCTCACTAGCCGTACAACCGATCTGAGTGGCTAATTCACTTACAGTAAGCGTATCAGTATAAGTAACAACCTCTACCCCAGTATTCACTTCTTGTTTCTTAGAAGAACCAGAATACTTACGGTTATTGTTATTATTTGGTTTCTTTTTGTTGTTATTGTTTGGTTTTTTCTTATTGTTGTTTTGAGCCATTATATCACCTATCCTTTCAAGTAATTATAAAGCTTATCTGCAAACCCTGGATCATTGATCGCCACAGCCATACGATTGTTTTGACCGATCGCTTGGCTTAATACATCTGAACTTTCACACCACACATAAGGTACTTTATAGAACGTACACTTATCAGTTAATTTCTTCTTAGTATTATCACTTGCATTTGATGCAATGATCACTAGTTTTGCTTTTTGAGAGCGAACATTTGTTAATACTAGTTCGCCTGTAGAAATACAACGAGCTCGAGCAGCTAGACCTAATAATTGGATCGCTTGATTAAGCATTCGATACCATCTCTTTCAATTGATCATAGATCTCTGTAGGAACTTTAGTTTCTAGAGCACGGTCAAGTAAATGTTGCTTTTGAGCAATTTCAATTGCTTCTAGAGAAGGTTTTAAATAAGCACCTCTACCATTGCTTCTACCAGTAGTATCGATACTTACTACACCCTCTTTACTCTTCACTACTCTCACTAATTCCTTCTTAGGAAGCTGTTCATTAGTTGCGATACATTTACGAAGAGGAATCTTCTTCATTCCTACATTTCCTCCTCATAGTATGATTCATATTCATCGTAATCGATCTCCTCATCATACCAATTGTTTTCAGCAGCTTCAATAGCCTCTATCTCTTGTAATTCTTCCTCAGTGTATTCAGGCTTTACTTCATATTTAATATCTTTAATATTGATACGTACGCGACGTTCTTCATTGTCTTGTGAAGATTTCTTACGATAAGAACGCTTAGGTTCTTCTTGTACTGGAGTAGAAGCTTCTGCGAACTTCTCGAAACGAGAAACGTAGTCAGTCTTAGGACCTCTTTCCTTGATGACTTTAGGTTCCTTCTTAGGTTCTTCCTTCTTAACAGGTTCAGCCTTCACTTCTTCCACTACAGTTTCTTCTACTGGTTCGATCACTTCTTCAACAGTTTCAACTACTTCTTCTACAACATCCTCAACAACAGGAGTAACAACTTCTACTACTGGTGTTTCTTCTACTACAGTTTCGATTACTTCTTCTTCCACTACTACTGGTTCAGGAATACGAGACTTGATAGCAAGTGCCTTGTAATCGATACCCATTTCTTCCATATTAGATTCAGACTTAATATCGATCTTTAAATTTGTTAGACGAACAGCTAGACGAGCATTCTTACCCTTCTTACCGATCGCTAATGATAATTGGTTATCTGGAACAACAACTGTTAATCCACGACCTTCTTTAGATTCGATCACACCTAATACTACAGCTGGAGATAGAGCATTCTTGATCAACTTGATAGAATCTTCACTCCATTCAAAGATATCGATCTTTTCACCCTTGATCTCATCCATAACAAGTTGTACACGAGCACCCTTAGGACCGATACAAGCTCCAATAGGATCAATATTAGGATCATGCGAATATACAGCCATCTTAGTTCTTTCACCCGCTTCACGAGCAATAGCCTTGATCTCAACTGTACCATTGTAGATCTCAGGAACTTCACGTTCAAATAAACGTTTTACTAAATTAGCATCACTACGAGATACTAATACTTGAGCACCCTTAGTTTCTTTGTTTACTTCAGAGATGATCACATTTAAACGTTGTCCTTCATAATACTTCTCACCTGGAATCTGAGCTCCTCTAGGCATCATAGCTAATGTCTTACCTAGATCTACGATAGCATACTTTTCCTCAACGCTTTGTACGATACCTACTACCATTTCTTCGATCTGATCGATGTATTCTTCATAGATGATAGCCTTTTCAGCTTCACGGATCTTTTGCTTCATAACATTCTTAGCTAATACAGCAGCAGCTCTACCAAACTCAACGATCGGTACTTCCTCATCTACAAGATCACCTAATTGGAAATTCTCATTGATCGCCTTAGCATCTGCTAAAGAGATCTCTAATTCATCATCTTCCACAACTTCTACCACAGTACGTTGTTGGAATACATGGATATCACCCTTAGCAGTATTGATATCAACACGTACTAATAGATCAGGGATATCCAAGTGTTTGCGATATGCCTTAGCCATTGCTTCTTGAAGAGCTTCAATAACAATGTCTTGTGAAATATGGCGATCGCTTTCAATTGCACTTAATGCCTTAATTACTTCTTTGAAATTCATGTTCTTTCTTTCTCCTTATTAAATTCGAACAGCAAGACGAATCATAGCAATATCGTCTTTTGTGATTTCAACACTACGTTTTACTGCCTTATCCATATAAGACACAGTTAAGATCTGACCATTAAAAGATACTAGATCTCCTTTATACTCATCATGCTTATTCACACTTCTCTTAAGCTTGATGAACACAAACTTACCTACAGAGGCAGCAATATCCTCATCATTTCTAAGCTCTCTTTCTGCACCAGCAGAACATACCTCTAAATAGTACTCACTATCATCAAAGTCGATACTATCTAGAATTGCACTTACCTTCTCAGAAACATCTGCACAAGTATCAAGATCTACACCAGAATCCTTAGTGATCACTACACGTAAGATCCTCATACCACCCTCATGTACAGGCTTTAACTCATATAAGTTAGCTTCACATTCCTGTACTGCAGTTGCAACTGCTTCTTCTAATTGCTTACTGATATTCATACACCACACTCCTTTACACAAATAATAGGAGTGGGCATGACCCACTCCGTTTGCTTATCTACGAATACTATATCTTAAATTAGAGAAGAATGCAAGAAGAATTTCACTATTTTAACTCTTTCGCTAACTCTACTACAGCACTAGCAATCGTTTTTCCATCAGATCGGCCTGCCAATTCACTCATTAACATTTTATTATAGTTCTTAGGAGAAAGTTCAGGAACTTCTTCCCCCTTCTCCTTAAGTCCATTGATCTTCTGGATAATATATTCTTTTACTTCTTCTTTAGACATCTGTTTAGGAAGATACGATTGAATGATCTCGATCTTACGCTTAGTATCTGCTATCATCTCACTACGACTTTCTGGAATAGTAGATAATGTTTCATTGGTTTGTTTTAACTCTTTCTGAAGAACATTCATTTCTTCTTCTACTGTTAGATCTCTTTTTAATTCCTTTGCAAGACCTGATACATTACTGATCAGAATAGTAACTACACCATTACGTAAAGTATCTTTTTCTTTCAAGGCTGCCATTTTGTCTTTTCGTAATTGCTCAATCAACATACACATATCCTCCTATAAATAGAATCTTGTTAGAATCACTTTCAAATATCCTGTAGCATACATAATGAAGCGTAATAAGAAATAGGATATCACGATCGTAGTAATGAATATTGGTAAGAATAACATACTATCCTTCTCCATCCCTACAGTCGATAATATACCCACTGCAGTAGCTAACCACATAGGCATTTTACTATTTGGATTCAATTCCTCACTGATACGATAGATCTGACGACAATGTGGACATTTGACCTTCTTGAAAAGAATAGCGGAACTGATCGGAACATCGATCCCCTTCTTACACTCTACACATGAACACTTAAATACTTTCATAGTACCTCACCCTTATACCTACAGTTGATTTATACTATTATTATACCATGGATCCTTTGAAATAGAAATAATAATTACTTAATAGAGATCGTTCTTGGTACATACGTAGTATGCAGTAATTCATGGGCTTTATGAGAATTAGGTTCTCCTAAGAATGTTTCATATAGTTCTTTGATCTGTGTGTTCTCATGTGACTTACGGATCTTAGAGAGACTATCTTCCTCATATAATGCTTGTGCTCTTAATTTCTTGTGATCGATCCCTAGGTTCTTGATACTGGCTGGTATAATAGATTGTCCTCCTCCATTGATACAACCTCCTGGACAGCCCATGATCTCAATGAAGTGGTATTTACTAGTTCCTTGTTTGATTTCTTCTAGTAATGGTTTTGCTAGTGCCATGGAATGGGCTATGGCTATATTCACATCTATTCCATTAATAGCAATAGTTGCTTCTTTGATTCCTTCTGTCCCACGACATGCGACAAAGTCTACATTCTTTAATTCCTCTTTTGTTAATACTTCATATACGGTTCTCAATGCTGCTTCCATCACTCCCCCAGAGGTTCCGAAAATGACTCCTGCTCCCGAGTATTCACCAAACATATCTTGGTCAAATGAGGTTTCTTCTAAACTACCAAAATCTATTCCATATACCTTGATCAACTGCCCTAACTCTCTAGTAGTCAATACACAATCTACATCCGCTATTCCATCTCTCTTCATCTCTTCTCTAGTAATTTCGAATTTCTTGGCGGTACATGGCATGATCGATACGACATAGATATTCTTAGGATCTATATTATGTCTTTGGGCAAAGGCACTCTTCAGGATAGCTCCAAACATCATATGTGGAGACTTACAACTAGATAAGTGTTCTAATAGTTCAGGATATTCATATTCAATATATCGGATCCAGCCTGGAGAACAAGAAGTGATCATTGGTAATACGCCTTGATTCGAGATCCTATCTATGAATTCTGTTCCTTCTTCCATGATCGTTAGATCTGCTGCAAAGTTCGTATCATATACTCTATCAAAACCTATTTCCTTTAAAGCAGAGACCATCTTACCAGTCACTCTTGTTCCAATAGGCATATCGAATTCTTCTCCTAGAGAAGCTCTTACTGCAGGGGCTGTCTGTACGATCACATATTTACTAGGATTATTCAAGACTTGTATAACTTCATGGATATGCGTCTTCTCACTTAAAGCACCAGTTGGACAATTCACGATACATTGTCCACATTGCATACAGTTCACATCATGCATACTAGCATCTAGTACTGGTCCTACCTTAGTTTCAAATCCTCTATGCATATAATTCAATATTCCTAGTCCTTGTACTTGAGAGCATGTACTGACACATCTACCACATAGAATACATTTACTGGTATCTCGTACGATCCCAGTGGATACATCATCATATGTTAGTTTTGTCTTTTCTCCTTCATACATATTATCTCTAACGCTAAGTTCTTTTGATAAGGATTGTAACTCACAATTTTGATTTCGAATACAAGATAGACAATTCTTAGAGTGATTCGATAATATCAATTCTACTGTATTCCTACGTGCTTCTAATACTTTCTTATTATGCGTATTCACTTCCATTCCCTCACTAATAGGATACATACAAGAGGCTACTAGACTTCTTGCTCCTTTCACATCTACGACACATACTCTACAAGCTCCTGTTTGATTACAGTTCTTCAGGAAACATAAAGTAGGGATCTTGATATGATTTCTTGTTGCTACCTCTAGGATCGTTTCTCCTACACTTCCTTGTACTTCTTTCCCATTGATCCGTAAGTTGATCTGTTCCATATGTTCACCTATCCTCTACTTACCGCTTGAAAGCGACAGACATTCTTACATGTTCCACATTTGATACATAATACTTGGTCGATCGTATAAGCCACTTTCCCTAATACTCCTTGGATAGCACTTGTTGGACACTCTCTTGCACAGACTCCACATTTCTTACATTTCTCAATATCGATTCTATATTCTAATAAGCTCTTACATACTTTTGCTAGACATGTGTGATCTTGAATATGTGTGATATATTCTTGCTTGAAGTGTTTCAATGTAGATAGGATTGGATTAGGAGCAGATTGCCCTAGTGCACATAGGGAAGATTCTTTGATCTGATAGCATAATTCTTCCATCTTCTCTAACATCTCCATATTTCCTTCTCCCTTACATATAGCTTCCAGCATTTCTAGTAATCTCTTTGTTCCGATTCTACATGGCGTACATTTACCACAGGATTCTCCTACTATAAATTCCATATAGAATCTAGCTACATCTACCATACAACTATCCTCATCCATGACGATCATTCCACCAGAGCCCATCATAGAACCCTTGGCTACTAGTGTATCAAAGTCGATCGGAGTATCTAGCTCTGCTTCTGTTAAGCAACCACCTGATGGTCCTCCTGTTTGGACAGCTTTGAACTTCTTTTCATTAGGACATCCTCCACCAATATCATAGATCACTTCTCTTAGGCTAGTACCCATGGGGATCTCGACTAGACCTGTGTTATGGATCTTACCCCCTAGTGCGAATACTTTAGTTCCTTTAGAATGCTCTGTTCCAATTTGATTGAACCAGGAGGCTCCCTTTAAAATGATCTGTGGTATATTAGCAAGTGTTTCTACATTATTAACGATCGTTGGTCTTCCCCATACGCCACTGACTGCAGGGAATGGAGGTCTTGGTATAGGAGTTCCTCTTTTACCCATGATAGAAGCTATGAGTGCTGTTTCTTCTCCACATACAAAGGCACCTGCTCCTAATCTGATCTCAATATCAAAGTTAAATGTAGTTCCTAGTATATTCTCTCCTAATAGACATAGGTCCTTAGCTTGTTTAATAGCTTTCTCTAATCTCTCTACAGCTAATGGATACTCAGCACGAATATAGATATACCCATAGTTCGATCCTATCGCATACCCTGCTATTGCCATCGCTTCTAGTACACTATGGGGATCTCCCTCTAGAATAGAACGATCCATGAAGGCACCAGGATCTCCCTCATCTGCATTACATATCACATACTTCTCATCACTCACTTGATCATAGGCAAACTTCCATTTCCTACCAGTAGGGAAACCGCCTCCTCCTCTACCTCTCAACATGGAATCACTGATCTCTTGGATGACCTTTAGCGGAGTCATTTCACTAATACATTTCGCTAGAGCAAGATATCCATCTCTTCCTATATATTCAGTAATATCCTCAGGATCGATCACCCCACAATTTCTAAGAGCGATCCTCTTTTGTTTCTTATAGAAATCAGTATTTTCTAAAGTATACTCAACACTTGGCATATTTAGTTCACGCATAGTTCAGCTCCTTTTCTCGATCGTATACTCTTCTACTACATTACCTCCTAAAATATGTTTCTCTAATATCTCTAATACCTTATCTGGATCTACTTGAATATATGTGACCTTCTGTCCACATTTATCTAGTACTTCTAAGATCGGTTCTAGGGTACACATTCCTATACATCCCGTAGAAATCACCTTGATATCTTTATATCCTTTTGCATAGATCTCTTCTTGTAACGTATCCATTACTTTCTTTGCTCCTGCTGCTATACCACAAGTAGCCATACCGATCAGTATGCGATATTTATAAGGTGTATTCTGTAAGTGTAAATGTTTACTACTACTTTCCTGCATTCTCTTTAGATCTGTGATCGATTTCATAGTTCTCCTCCCTTGAGAAATCAAAAGTGGATGTACCTCTATACCACCCACTTATAACTCATTATTAATTCATTACTTTTTGTAAGATCTCATCTACTTTACTAATACTACAAGAACCATATACCTTACCATCTACTACCACTACAGGCGCTAATCCACAGGCTCCAAGACACCTAGTAGCATCTATAGAATACATACCATCTTGCGTTGTTTCATTTACATTACATTGTAATGTTTCAGTGATCCTATCCAATATTGGTTGTGATTCTTTCACATAACAAGCTGTACCTAAGCATACATTGATCACATGTTTTCCTCTTGGTTGAGTTGTAAATTGTGTATAGAAAGTAACAACACCATATACTTCTGTTACAGGTACATCACATCCCTTAGCAATTATTTCCATGGCTTGAAATGGAATATATCCTAGTTCATGTTGTACATCATGAAGCATTAGTTTCAGTGGTCCTCTCTTACCCTGATGCTTCTTAACGATCTCTTCGATCTTCGTGACTGCACTAGCATTGAGTTTCTCCATAAGTTCCTCCTCGTGCTATGGCACATTAACTCTGACACCATTATCCTATGCATTTATATCATTTGCAAGCACTTACATGAATTAGTTAAAGATTCACAAAGATATATGATGATTTACTATTTTACAGAACATTTCTATACACTTCTCTAAGATATAATTCATTACAATGATCAGTATCGTCCAAGCAAATACACCCGTCATATTTAAACTAAGTTTATGAAAGTACAACATCCTCCCTATTCCATATTTGACACTCCCTAATACTTCACTCATGACACATACCTTGAAGGCTAGAGATATGCTACTGATCGCAGTGGCTTGGATATAAGAAAGACTTTGTGGTAGGTAGATCTGTATGACTTTATTCGATATACTTTCATTATAGAGTGTGAGTACATCTTGGAGATCTTGGTCTAGGTTCTTAGCACTTTGTAATGTGCTAGTATAGAATAATGGGAATAAGATCAGGAATAGGATGATGTATATGGCATCTGATGTTTTCGGGATCCAGAGGAATAATAGGAACATATAGGATATATTAGGAATAGCTTTCAGGAATAGTTCATAGGGTCTAAAGAAGTGTTCTATGCTAGGATATAAGATGCTGATCATCCCAAGACTTACTCCGATACTTAGAGAGATTAGGAAGGATAGTATGGTTCTATATAATGTGATCAAGATATGATAGAGAGATGGTAGATTTAGTAGGTTATCTAGTATGTGTTTTACTACAGAGATAATGGATGGGAGGAATAGATCTGCATTGGGGATACTAGAGGATACTACTTGCCATAGGAATAGTATTAGAATGATAGATAGGTTTCTTTTGAGTATCATGATAGGTCTCCTTTGTTTCTATCATACTGGATATATACACATAGTACTGTTGAAGGATGGCGAATCAGGCAAATTAAAAGAGTATGTGATAGCACATACTCTAGTCTTATTTCAAATATAATGTATCTGTTACATCGATATGGAATATAGACAAGAACTCTACGATCTCAGTTTGTACTTCTCTAGCGTCTACATATCGAATATTCTGTCTACTATACGTATTTACAGCGAGTGCTGTGCTAGGTACTCCTAGTTCTTGTGGTCCAATCGTTTCTATCGAAGAAGTAAGTAGATCGATCTCTGCTGTAGTGGATGTAGAGAGATGATTTAGGTATGTTTCCAATGCCTTGGTATCTTCTAGATAGACACTTTCTTTAATGAATATGGCTGCTTGAGGATAACCATAAGTATCGGAAATTTCTTCCCACATGGATTGAATATCTGCTTTAATACTTAATTCTATACCATTCTCTTTAGCTTTAGAAATAGTAGCTGTGGCAGATGGTTCGGCTAATAATGCTAGTGTACTCTTACCACTTAGTAAGGCTACTTGTGCTTCACTCACAGATGGGTAATAGGTAACTTCATTCTCCATGCCACTTTGCTTCATGATGTGCTCTAGTACTAGTCCTGGTACTGCTAGTTCACCAAAGGCTGCTATTGGTTCAGTAAGTTCACTTTCTGTGGTACCTACTAGATATAGATTGCCCCATGTCAATATACTTGCTAGTTTGTAAGAAGATTGTCCACTTTGGATCAGTTTAGCTCCAATATTTATAGGAGCTATGATCACATCATATTCACTATTCTCTTTAGCCAATTCTACTGTGATGATGTCTGTACCATCTACCAAGGTATACGCATCTTCCCTTTCATCAGTCATAGCATTTACTACAGCTAATGCCGGAGCTCCTTTGGGTACTAATACTTGATACGTCTTGTTGTCGGTATTCTCATTCGTTGTACTACATCCTACTAATACACCTAAGATCAGTATTACTGCTAGTATTTTCTTCATTCTTTTCTCCTTTACTTGATAGGTAGAGTATGACAGCTAGTTTATAGAATTACTAGTGATATGATTGGTTATTTTAGGTAAAGAATAGACCCGATATATCTAACATCGAGTCTAATGATTACATATTGTATTAGGAAATAGAGTTGATCAAATAGAGTGCGTTCTCATAGTCTGTACTCTTTACATAGATCTTGTATTCATATGTTTTACTTAGATCTACTCCATAACTTCCTTTATGTCTTCTATTCCGAGATCCGAAGATCGATGGGCATAAGGTATTTACGACTTTTACTTTGTATTCTATGTGATTGGTATGTAGGATGGTACGCACTTCACTGGATATTCTCATGTCATAGGTTATTAATAGTTCTTTACGGTTAAATACTGTGATCATATGGAAATCTCCTTTATTTGAACAAATAGATCATTATTTAATTTCTGTTCCACCCCATTCAACTAATGTATAACCACTCCGCTGACTCGCAATTAGTTCTTGTTCTTCTACATCGACATACTCCTCTAAACCGTACCACGTCATGAACACACGAATCATTGTATCTGGAGTAGGCGTTACATTAAGTTTCCATGTATCTTCGTAAATACTTGTTTGGAATGAAATAAAATTATACGGATTCTTTTCTAATCGAGGTAACCAATATACTATAAATTCATTAATTTCTTCATTATTTAATCCCATATATTCCAATTTATCTTGTAAGAAATCAACTGTATTCTCTCTAGCAACAACAAAGCCTTTACTCATATCATAATTCGTATAACTTTGTCCTTCCCAAAATAAATACTCATATTCTCTTTTTGTTCCAAGATCATATATTGATCCATCTGGATGAGCAATTACATCCCAACCCTCGTTATATTTAGGATAAGTTGTTAATAGATCTCCATCACTTTCAATCTCAATATGAATCCTCATTTCTTCTTCAGGATACAAATAAATAGCAGGTTTATCAGCACCAAGGATCATTTGATTTTCAATATTGATAGAATACAAACTATCATAGTTGTTATTGAAGTAAGACCATAACGTCATTGCTTCTTCTTCGGTAAATGGTTCTTCTGCACTTCTAGCATAAAAATAATACTTAGGATTCTTCTTCACTAATTTTTCAATATCTTGTATAGAATATCTTCCTTTTTGAATAGAAGTTAAGTCTTCTTTGGTAAATGAATATTCGAAATTGTTATTATATCCATTGATTAGACAATATTCATATCTACATTGTTCATTGTATATATCTTTCTCATTTTTACGTAATACATATAACTTATGGAATGTTCCATAATTATTCTTTGCATTTTCGATCTTTTCGTACTCATCAGCATACGCATATGGAAAATCAAATGCAGTCATTACGTGATCCACATAAGACTTTAGATCCTCATCATATTCCCCATTATATGCTTCAAATACAAGTAGAGGAATTTGATCTAGATAACTATTTGTTACTCTCCATTTTAATACATCATATACTGTGCTATAAGAAAAGAAAGATGCATTATCCTTACAACCATCATCTTCTATCCCACGTAATAAATCAAAGGAATATTCTCCATTATCATTCCAAACAAAAATCGTATAACCATTATTAGGAAGATAAGTGGTTTCATATTCATAGTGTTTCGTTTCTTTTACTCTAGTTTCATATTTACTGATTTCTCCTGTTTCTTTATTCAAATTAATATAAACTTGACATTCAATGTTATCAGTAACTATGTAATAGTAATAATCAATAAGTGTTAATGGATCAATTTCACTGGTATCTGATCTTAATACTAATTCTTTATTTGAATTAGATTCTATCTCAGTATTTACATTTGAGAAAGTATACCAGTGTTGATAATCAAAGTTTATTGCTCCTAGTCTTATATCAAGTAAAGAAGGATTATTGATTAGAATATCATGATAATAGTCAGATGATTCCCATGGCATTGTACTTAATTCTATGTTCTCAATTTCAATGATATTCAAAATATCATATAATTCTTTCTTATCTTTGTTTACTAATGAATCAATACTATCTATGCTTAATACAAATGGTTCATCGGGTACGATAGGGTCAGTTATCTCAGTATTTGATGTAGTAGTTGTTACTTTCGAAGTATCAATATTATCACCTTGATCAGTATTATTCTGCTCACAAGAACATAATGAAATGACTAATATGCTACACATTAATAACTTAAAAAGTTTCATGATATCACCTCTTATCCATTTATATATTACCATATATTACTATATAAGATAATGTATAGAAAATTAAATAAAATTAAAAAGATTATTAATAGTAACTCGCTCAATCTAAGATCTTTAATCCAAACGCTAACCAACGACCATCGATATCTTCGATCACGAATTCTCTATTACGATAATCAGTTACTTCTAATGGTCTAACAAACTTTACACCCTTCTCCATGAATTCTTTCTCAAGATCCTCTTGATATTCTGTATATAAATAGGCATCAAAGCCATATCCATATAAAGTTCTATTAGGTAAAACCTTATCAATATTAGCTTGTAGTAAAATAATTTCACTATTTCCTCTATATAAACAAATATGTGGTTCTTTACATTCTAGATATTCTACTGCTCTGAAACCTAACTTTGTAACATAATACTCAGCACTCTTCTTAATATCTGGTACTGGAAATATACAGCTTAATCCTCTAAGACTCATATCATTACCTCCAATAAACATTCTTAGATATAAATGATCTCCCATGTATCATTATATAGTCCAACATAACAATTCTTTCCAAAGTAGGATAGCTTATCATACTTAAATTCTACTATAACATCATTATTCATAGTAATTGCTCCATACTTACCATCTTTCATTACAATAGCTTGCTCATTATACACATACATAGCATCTTCATACATTAATGGAATGATCTCTTCTCCCTTAGTATTCAGGAAGCCATATAGTCCATCTCTATGAACATATACATAATCATTAAGAACATTCGCAATACCATCATATACTTCAGTAGTAAGTACATGCCCTTCTCCATTCATCAAGCCATAGCCACGAGTATCGTATACATACTCATAGTAATCTGCAATTGCTTGACTTTTCACGTAATCAGTAACTGTGATTAATTCTACTGGAATAGATGTATGATCAGAATTGAAACTCTCTTTTTTTGTAATAATATTTGGTCCATCATCCCCATAGTTATCAATGTATACATGAGTATTATCTGTCATATATAAATCAAAGCCACCACCGTATCCACCTGCAATAGTATAGATAGTATTATTTGGCATATCATTAGGAATATTAAACATGTCTCTATTATACCATACCAGAATAGGAGCACTATTTACAATTGGAAGAACTAATTCATGATCTTCATCAACCAACCCATATAGATTACCTATTTCCACTTGATAGTATGGAGTTAGGGTATAAGTATTACCATCATCACACTGTCTACTAACCAAAGGTTCAATAGAATCGATTTCATCTAAACGATCATCAATAGATTCACCCATTTTAATTGGAGTAAATGTATATTTAGTACCTTTTTCTCGAATCATTTTACCAATTTTTACTGATAGCGTATAATCTTGTACATATGCAATCGATAGATATTCTTTAAAGTAATTCAATACTTTTGTATGTAAGTCTTCTGTAAAGATCATAGGAGTTACATAATCAGCAGTTAGATTACCATCTCTATAATAGAAATTGAATTCTTGCTTGTTTGCAATCAACTTAACTAGACTATACTTCGGATGTACTCCCGAATTATATCCACCATAACTATCTTGAAAGTATAATGTAGCATTTCGTATTTCGTTATCCTTAGTATATGTGAAGTTATATGTATATTTATAGTCATACTCAGCATTAAACTCCCCTAAGTATGTTTGCCACATTCTTAGAAATGGAGTTACTTCATTATCAGCATATACTTCAAATATATTATCATATCCAATTCTAATATCAGTAAAGTTATTAACTCTCATATAATATTGAACTTTCGGATCTGATAAGATAACATCCTTGATCTCACTAGCAACATCTTCATTGATATGATATTTAATAACATCTTCAAAAATATTAGCTAAATGTATGTTGTTTTCGTTAGAAGACCTATATTCCATTTCATGTAATTCGTTATTTCTAAACTCATAGTAATTTGTAATTACACCGCCATCAAAAGAATAAATAGGTATTATATCACCATTAGTAACATTAGAATCAATAGTTACAGGAATTGAAAGACGACTATTAACATACGAATCGTTATAGTAATTAACCCAAACTGTATCACTATTTACTGAATTATCATTTAAACTTTCAATTGTATAATTAATAATAATATGTTTTAAATCATTAAATTGATCGAATTCGTAATATACTTTAAATTCACATCTTTCTAAATCATTTTCATCATACTGATTATTATAACTATGTAAAATGTGTTTCTTTGTAATTCCTATAGCTATTTTTTCTAATAAAGGTTTCATTTCTTCATTATATTCAAGTTCAAAACTTTTATATCCATATGAAGAAACACCTGATTCAATATACAAATTCTCTTCATTATATTCATAAAGATCCTCTTCCTGCTCAGTAGTATCACTAGGATCAACTCCACCCTGATCACTTGCACATCCACAAACCAATAACGCACATAAGATAATTAACAATAACTTCCTCATAATTAATCACCTCTTTAGTCCATTATACCATCAACCCTGTTTAAGCACAAGAAAAGGCACAGTAGTCTAACCTACCATGCCTATATCTAATTATTAAGCAAATAACTTCTTAGAAGCAACCTCATCACAAACCATTTCAACAAAAGCATCTAATGGCATAGTTTCAGAAGATTGACAACCATGTTTACGGATAGTCACTGTACGTTCAGCAGCCTCACCATCACCCACAACGATCTGATAATTGATCTTATTCATTTGAGCTTCACGAACACGGTAACCTAACTTCTCATTACGATCATCTAATGAACAACGTAATCCCTTAGCACATAGAGCCTCATATACTTCCTTAGCATATTCAGTATGAACTTGAGGATTAACAGGTACTACAACGATCTGACGTGGTGCTAACCATAGAGGGAATACACCAGCAAAGTGTTCGATCAAGATGCCCATGAAACGTTCGATAGAACCATAGATAACACGGTGTAACATAACTGGACGTTTCTTAGAACCATCACTATCGATATATGTTAAGTCAAAACGCTCAGGTAAGTTCATATCTAATTGGATAGTACCACATTGCCATACACGTCCTAGAGAATCCTTGATATGGAAGTCTAGCTTAGGACCATAGAATGCACCATCACCAGGATTTACCTTACATTCCTTACCAGCAGCATGACAAGCAGCCTCTAAAGCAGCCTCAGCTCTTTCCCAAGTTTCTAATGAACCAATATACTTTTCTTCTGGTCTAGTAGATAACTCGATAGTATAAGATAGACCAAAGATACTATAAATACGGTCAATGAATGCGATCAAGCGAATTACTTCACTCTCGATTTGATCTTCTCTCATAAAGATATGCGCATCATCTTGTGTAAATGTACGAACACGGAATAGACCATTTAAAGCACCACTCGCTTCATGTCTATGTACTTGTCCTAATTCACCCACACGCATTGGGAATTCTTTATAGGAATGTAACTCATTCTTATACACTAACATAGAACCAGGACAGTTCATTGGCTTAATAGCAAATAACTTCTCATCGATCTCACTTGTATACATATTCTCACGATAGTTATACCAGTGACCAGATACTTCCCATAACTCTTGGTTCAACATAATAGGAGTCTTAATGAATTGATATTCTTCCTTTGTATGTTCTTCATACCAGAAGTTTTCTAGTAAGTTACGGAAGATCATACCATTAGGTAAGAAGAATGGGAAACCAGGTCCATATTCACTCATCATGAATAATCCCATTTCTTTACCGATCTTCTTATGGTCACGTTTCTTAGCTTCTTCTAAAGCTTGTAGATGCCCCTCTAATTGCTCAGGTGTCTCAAAACAGATACCATATACACGAGTTAACATTTGATTCTTAGCATCACCCTTGTAATAAGCACCATTGACCTTTAATAACTTAAAGTTCTTTAATTGCTTAACAGACTCAACGTGTGGACCACGACATAAGTCAGCAAACTCACCTTGCTTATAAATAGTAATTAAAGTACCTTCTTCAAACCCATTAATAAGATCTAACTTATAAGGATCTCCAGCAAACATTTCTAAAGCTTGTTCCTTAGTTACTTCTTCACGAATGATACGCTTACCATCCTTAGCGATCTTCTTCATTTCCTTTTCGATCTTAGCAAGATCTTCTTCACGAATAGTTTCTCCTTGAAGATCCATATCATAATAGAAACCTTCAGAGATCACTGGTCCTACCCAGAATAATGTATTTGGATATAGACGTTTGATTGCTTGTGCCATCATGTGTGCACATGAGTGGTTCATTACGCTTAGTTCTTCATGTTCTTTGATGTTGATCAGTTCCATAATTATTCCTCCCTTGATAAATATAAAAGCGTCCTTCATACAAAAGGACGCTTATCACGCGGTA
>SVBO01000004.1 GCA_015058845.1 Erysipelotrichaceae bacterium | reverse complement strand
GAAGGTATATCCGTGAAGAGATACAGAAGAATACTAAAGAGTGAAGAGTTTCAAGAGATCATTCATCACAAAAGGTTCTTTACTAGTCCTTCTTTATGCTTATACAGTGCACCACGTAAGAAAGAAAATTCCCGTATTGGTCTTTCAGTAGGAAAGAAGATCGGTTGTGCTGTAGTACGCAATAAATGTAAGAGACAGTTAAGAATGATGGCAATAGATATCATCCCTTTTGAAGACAATAGAGACTATATTATACTTGCCAGAGCCAATTATTTTAATTATTCCTATGAAGAGAATAAAAAACAGTTGGAAAACTTATATAAAAAGTTTAAAATAAGAAAGGAAAAAAAGGAGAAGCAAAATGAAATTCAATAAAAAATCTAAAAGATTATTGTTGCTTATCGCTGTAGTAATGTTATTAGCTGGTTGTGGAAGAATCACTGGCGCAGATGGACGTGTATTACCAGAAAAGATCATCAGCTTATCAACAACATTTACACACATGCTAAATGAAGAAGGATGGTTCGAAGCTATTTTCGTATGGCCATTCGCTCAATTGATCAACTTCTTTGCTCAATACATGAACGTTGCATTCTCAGTGATCGTAGTCACTATTCTATCTCGTCTAGTGATTTTACCATTGACTATCAAATCAACTGTATCAATGCAGAAGTTACAAATGATCCAACCAGAATTAAATAAGATCCAAAAGAAATATGAAGGTAAGGATGACGATTATAGCAAGATGAAGATGAGTCAAGAAATGATGAATCTTTATACTAAACACAACATCAACCCATTATCTTCATTATTTGGAACATTCTTGAACTTCCCTATCATGATTGCTATTTGGCAAGCAGTACAAAGAGCAGATTCAGTGATCAATGGAAGCTTCTTAGGATTAAACATGCAAGAACTACCTTGGAATGCTGTAACTACTGATCTATCATCTAGTTGGGGATACATCATCCTGATCGTGATCTTAGCTGCTGTACAATGGATCTCTATGAAGTTACCAACATACTTAGCTAGAAAAGATCTTAAGGAAAGAGAACGTCGTGCTGCTGAAGCTAACGATAAGTCTAGTCAAATGATGAACATTATGTTCGTAATGATCATTGTTATGTCTATCAACATGCCTGCTGCAATGAGTTTCTACTGGATCGTATCTGGTGCAGTTCAAATGTTACAAACTGTATTTATCCAAAAGAGGTATGTTAAATAATGATGAAAGAATATAGCGCAAAGAATGTAACTGAGGCATTAGCTGTAGCAGCTCGTGATAAGGGTGTTACAGAGAGTGAATTAGTATATGAAGTACTTGAAGAAAAAGCAGGATTCCTTGGAATGGGTAGTCGTGCTACGATCAAGGCTTATTGCTTCAATGATGTAGTATCTTTCGTAGAAACATATATCAAGCAATTCTTTGAAGGACTACACATCGAAGTAGCTGTAGATGTTACTGTTGAAGAACAAAGAATCAAAGTAATGTTGAATGCTGAGAACAATGCGATCTTGATCGGTAAGGGTGGAGAAACACTTAGAGCTATGAGTATCGTGGTTAGAAATGCAACTAGTGGATACTTTAAGCATCGTTATGATATTATTATTGATATCAATAACTATAAAGAAGAGAGATATGGAAAGATCTCTGCTCTAGCTAAACGTGTGGCAAAGAGTGTAGTGAGAACTAAGACTTCTGCTACATTAGATCCAATGCCAAGCGATGAGAGAAAAGTGATCCATCAATTACTATCTGATATGAAGTATATTCGTACAGAGAGTGAAGGAGAACGTGGACAACGTCGCTTAAAGATCATTTACGATCCAAATAAGAACTAATAGCAAAAAGTGGAGTAAGTAGCAGTATTTATTCCACTTTTTAAAACTCTGATAGGAGGTATATCAATGAAATTAATAGTAGGACTAGGAAATCCCGGAAAAGAATATGAGAATACTAGACATAATGCTGGATATAAGACAATGGATGAGATCGCTGAGAAATTAAATCTATCTTTCTCTGTATCTAAGTTTAAAGGTCTTGTAGCTAAGGGAAACTATAAAGGAGAGACAGTCTATCTTCTAAAACCAACAACCTTCATGAACTTATCCGGAGAAGCTGTACATGCGATCATGGATTTCTATCGTATCGATATCAAGGATCTACTAGTGATCTATGATGATAAAGATACTGAATTAGGAAAGATCCGTTTAAGAAGACAAGGGAGTGCAGGTGGTCAAAATGGTATCAAGAATATCATTGCCCATCTACATACACAAGAATTCGATCGTATTAGAGTAGGGATCGGAAGTAATAATGGTAAGAATATGGCTGACTTTGTATTATCTAATTTCAGTAAAGATGAGAAAGAGACCTTCATGGTAGCTGTAAAGAATGCAGCAGATGCCGCTATTGAAAGTATCACAACACCATTTGATAAGGTCATGAATAAATACAATGGAAAATAAGAACTTACTTACATTATTCCAAAACGATCCTTATACCCAAGCATTACTAGGCAATAGTAATCAGAAACTACAACTATTAGAAATCAATACCGAGGCTCTTTGTGTAGCGTCGGCTTTTCAACTTTCTCAAACCTCTCTATTAATCGTAAAAAAGAACCTATTCCAAGCCCAACGTTTCTATTCTCAGATCACACAATTACTACAAGAAGAAGATGTGATCTATTATGCAGTAGACGAATCACTTAGAGTAGAAGCCGTAGCCTCTTCTCCAGAAATGAGTGTTACACGTAATGAAAGCTTAGCTAAATTACTCTATGATACATCTCATAAGAAAGTGATCATTACCCATACTACTGCCCTATTACGCTATCTACCAAGTCCTACTACTTATAAAGATAAGACTCTATATATCAAATGTGGTGAATGCTACAGTATGGATACATTGAAAGAAAAACTATATAATGCAGGATATCAATACACAGCTAAAGTAGACCAACCCATGACATTTGCAATGCGTGGAGGGATCATCGATGTATTCGCACTGAACCATGAACATCCTCTTAGAATAGAATTCTTTGATGAAGAGATCGAAAGTATCCGTTACTTCGATACCATCTCACAAAGAACAAAACAAATAGTACAAGAAGCCGTGATCACACCAGCCAATGAGATCATGTTTACGCAAGAAGAAGTAGAAAGTATAACGAAACAAACTACTATCATGTTAGAGAAACTTTCTAATAAAGATAGTGAAGAGAAACAAATACTAAGATCTACAGTAGAATCAGAGATGGATCTTTTAAGAAATGGTTATAGTGAACCTAGTTTATATAAATATTATTCCTTACTAGATCAAACATATTCTCTACTAGATTACTGTACAGATTCTATTAAGATCTTAAGTTCATTTGATGAGATACAATCCTCTTATAAACAATTATTCGAAGAAACTCTTGTTTATATGCAAGAGTTATATGAAGAAAATAAATCATTACTGATCTTGAAACAATACCATGCTTTAGAAAATATCATCTATCGATATCCAATGATACCAATAGATACCTTTGCTAAGAAAGATACATATGTACCATCCTCATTCCTACCATTAACATTACAAGCTGCTACTTTCCCTTCTATGATGGATCTATTGATCGAGAAGTCTAGTAAGTATAAAGTAGTACTAGCCTTACCTAATGAAAGTGATCGTAAGCAAGTACGTAATTATGTCTTAGACAATACTACATTACCACTTTGGAAAGAAGAAGATCTACTACAAAGAGATACAGGATTATTTGTACTAGAGTATACTTTTGAAGAAGGTTTCGAAGCTATTACTGAAAAGGTATTAGTAGTCACTTCGAAAGAATTATTCCAAAAGAAACCACGTATTGCTAGATATGCGAATAAGTTTAAAGAAGCAGATGTGATCAAGCATTACCAAGAGTTACATCATGGGGATTATGTTGTACATGAGCAATATGGGATTGGTCAATACTTAGGGATCATTACTAAGGAGATCGATGGGATCCATAAGGATTTCTTACAAGTGGCTTATAAAGGTAATGATGTATTATTAGTCCCATTAGAACAATTCTCCCTAGTACGTAAGTTTACGGGGAAAGAGGGAGCTGTTCCTAAGATCCATAAACTAGGAAGTAATGAATGGGAAAAGACTAAGAAACGTATTCAAGAGAAGGTAAATGATCTAGCGGAAAGACTAGTAAAACTATATGCCTTACGTGAAGAACAAATCGGTTTCGCATTCTCCAAGGATACTGTTATGCAACAAGAGTTTGAAGAAGATTTCGACTATGTGTTAACCAATGATCAGCAAAATGCAGTTAATGAGATCAAGAAAGATATGGAAAGTAGTAAGCCTATGGAAAGACTACTATGTGGAGATGTAGGCTTTGGTAAGACTGAAGTAGCGATCAGAGCTGCATTTAAGGCTGTAGTAGATCATAAGCAAGTAGCCTTCCTATGCCCTACTACCATCCTATCTAGACAACATTATGAAACATTCAAGAAGAGATTCGAGAAGTATCCTATTACAGTAGCCTTAGTCAATCGTTTCGTAGAACCTAAGAAACAAAAAGAGATCATTCAAAGACTACGGAATCATGAGATCGATATTTTGATCGGTACGCATAGAATGTTATCACAAGACTTTATATTCAATGATCTAGGTCTATTAGTGATCGACGAAGAACAACGCTTTGGAGTAGAACATAAAGAAAAGATCAAGGAATTAAAGAATGGAATCGATGTATTAAGTCTATCCGCTACTCCTATTCCACGTACTATGCAAATGAGTCTAGTAGGGATCAGATCACTGTCTCAATTAGATACTCCTCCTAAGAACCGTATGCCTATTCAGACATATGTGATCGAGAAGAATGATAGTATTATTAAGGAAGTGATCGAAAGAGAGTTAGCTAGAGATGGGCAAGTATTCTATTTATATAATAGAGTGAGTAGGATCTATGAAGTTGCTAGAAAGATCGAGAAAGATATTCCTGGTAGTCGTGTAGGTGTAGCGCATGGTAAGATGAGTCGTGAGGAGATCGAGGATGTGATGGAGAAGTTCATGAATAATGAGTTCTCTATACTAGTATGTACAACGATCATTGAAACAGGTATCGATATACCAAATGCCAATACGATCCTCATTGAAGATGCTGACCACTTTGGTCTATCACAGCTATACCAGATCAAGGGACGTGTAGGTAGAAGTGATCGTCTAGCCTATGCTTACTTACTATATACTCCAGAGAAAGTATTGAATGAAACTGCTATGAAGAGATTACAGTCGATCAAAGACTTTACACAATTAGGTAGTGGATATAAGATCGCTATGCGTGACTTGGCTATTCGTGGGGCTGGGGATATGCTTGGTAGTGAGCAAGCTGGTTTCATTGATACGGTAGGTATGGATATGTATATCGATATGCTATCTCATGCAATCAAGGAGAAGAAAGGTGAGAGTGAAGAAAAAGAGATCATTGCTAAGGCCAATATCAAGGTGGATGCTTATCTACCACAGAAGTTCGAGCAAGAAGATCTACAGAAGATCACTCTATATCAACGCATCGATAAGGTGTCTTCTCTAGCAGGTTTAAAGAATCTACAAGAGGAAGTAGTAGATAGATATGGTAAGTTACCTAAGAATGTAACATTATTATTCGAGAAGAAGTTACTAGAAATATTCATGTCTTTACAGTTAGTAGATGGGTATAAGGAACAAGGTAATTACTTAGAAGTGACTCTGACAAGTAATACGACTGTTACATTAGATGGCTTGAAGTTATTTGAAGTGATGAATGAGATCTCTCGTTCTATCAAGATCAAGTATAGTAGTAATAAGATCACGATCCAGATCCCTAAGGGTAATCAAATGTTGAATCAAGCGATCCATATTTTAAGTATGATCGAGAGTGGTAAGTTAAATAAGGTATAAAGAAGCAGCGTCTATCAAGACGCTGTTTTCACTAGGCATTAGTGTATAGATTCTAATGATTTACAGATACTAACAGCAGTTAAACAAGATATGTAAATGGAGGAAATATATATATGAAAGCTACTGGTATAGTGCGTCGCATCGATGAACTAGGTCGATTAGTGATACCCAAAGAGATCCGTAAGACATTCAAGATCAGAGAAGGAGATAGTATAGAATTCTTTGTAGAAGGAAATCGGATCTTGTTAGAGAAGTATTCTCTGATCAATGGGATCGCACATGATATCGAGAAGATCTGTCAGACCCTACAAGAATCACTAGATAATACGATACTCTATGTCTTTGAGGAAATGGTGATCACAGGATATGGAAAGAAAGTACAAGAATACTTTGAATATCCAGTATCTCGGAATATCAAGCAATATTTAAATGATCGAGTGAATACAAAGTTTAAAGAGATCCCAATCAATATCAACTCTAAGGTAAATATGAGTGGATATATCAGCCCTATTATCGTGAATAGTGATCTATTTGGAGCCTTTGTGTTATTAGAAGATGAGAGAGTGATCACAGAGAGAGATATTGAGTTAGTTCAAGTGATTTCTAAGATTGTCACAAAGCAACAAGAGGTGTAGAATAGTAGTATAGAATGTGAGGTATTGCAGTATGCGTTTAGATAAGTATTTAAAGGTAGCTCGTATTTTAAAGAGAAGAAGTGTTTCTAAAGAAATGGCTGTCAATGAGAGAGTGTATGTGAATGGCAAGAGTGCTAAGCCAGCATATCAAGTAAAAGTAGATGATATTATTGAAGTGGTATTTGGTCAGAAGAAATTGACTGTTAAGGTATTAATGATCAAAGAGAATGCTCGTAAAGAGGATGCGGATCAGATGTATGAGATCTTAGGAGAAGAGTATATTAGTGCTTAGGGAGATAGAGATATCTCTCTTTTCAATGTAAGCATATAAGTAGAGATTCTATAAAGAGTTAGGTATACTATAGGTAAATAAGGAGTGAGATATATGAAGAGAGTAATATTAATGTTTCTAGCGATGTTTGGTCTAGTGAGTTGTACGAGTAGTCAAAATACATATACACAAATGAGTATGAATGATGCTATGGATCTCATGGAGAATGAGAGTGATTATGTGATCTTGGATGTTCGTACCTTAGAGGAATATAATGAAAAGCATATCTTAGGAGCTATGAATATTCCTAATGAGTCTATTGGTACAGAAGAGATCGATGCTCTTCCTGATAAAGAACAATTGATCTTTGTATATTGTCGTAGTGGAAATCGTAGTAGACAGGCTAGTGAGAAGTTAGTAGAGCTTGGATATACAAATATCATTGAGATGGGTGGTATTGGTGATTGGTCTGGTGAGTTTGAATAGGTAAAGTAAAACAGTGTTACGGATTGTAGCACTGTTCTTTTGTTTATTCTGTTACTTTATTATACTGCATATCTCCTATTTGGATATATCCTTCACCTTTAACAAGAGGATATTCTCCACTTAGGTTAGGAAGTGTAAATGAGAAATTCCCAAGACTTTGGATATGATCAGGGAATGTCAATGTGATCATATTTCCCTCTTCATTGATCTGATACGTACCCATCTCATTGATTGCTACATAACCAGCAGTCACTAACTTCACATTCACATTCTTATCTTCATCAAACTCATAATTGATCTCATAGATCAAATTATCGATCGCATATCTACCAGTAAGTAGATTTTCTTTCTTACCACAACCCGTAAGTAATACCAAACAAATACATAGAATGATCGAGTAAATAGATAATCTTCTCATATATATCACCTCTTATCAGCAGTATACCATATCTCATAAATTCATGACAACTATAATCATAATATACGTACAGACTACATACAATGAAACAGCAAGGAGGTATTTGTATGGAGAATAATAATCCCTTAAAGTTTGATGCGAATCCGTATCATAATATTGTTTTAAAGGATCGTAAGGTACTAGAGATCACTGGAGTAAAACAGATAGATAGTTTTGATAATAAAGAGTTTCTAATGGAAACATCGCAAGGGTGGATGTTGATCGAAGGGAATGAGCTTGTTTTGGGTAAGTTAGATACCGAGCGTGGAGAGGTGATCATTAAGGGTCTGATCGATGCGATCCGCTATCTAGCTAATAAAAAGAGTGAAAAGGAGAATGTTTGGGGTAAGTTATTTAAATGATCTTGTTTCCTGATCAGTTATTAGCGATTGTATATATGCTATTTGCTGGTTGGTTCTATGCCTTTGCTCTATCCTTCTATAATCGTATATGTCAGGCTATTCAGAAATACAAACTCTCTATCTTATTAGATATAGGTATACAATTCTTTCTTATGTATATTGTGTACAAAGGGATGTATAAGATCAATTATGCTATATTCAATATATACGTGTGGATCATCTTTGTTTTCGGTATATTTCTCTATGATCGGTATTATTCTGTGCTATTCTTGTCAGCATTTGAGCAAATTTTAAAGATATTGCGTATCATTTTATACCCTATCCACTTTGCTCATGCTAAATTTTCTGTTATAATAATAGAGCACAGTAAAACAAGGAGACATAAGATATGCCAGAAACAAAGAACCAAAAGACTACTAAGAAAAGAAAATTAAAACACTCTAAGGCTCTTAGTACCCTATCTCTGATCTTATCTGTGTGCTTATTTGCAGCTTCAGCATACTTTATGTATTGTACTGCTAAGGAAGTATATACGATGGTAATGTTGAAGGAAGAGATCGCTGTTTCTGAAGAAATGTTGAAGGTATTACAAGAGGAGACAGAGCAATTAGCAAATGAGAAGGCTAAGTTAGAGGATCCTAAGTATGTGACTCGATATGCTAGAGGTCAATATCTTCTAACAAAAGACGGAGAGAAAGTATTCTATCTACCATCTAAATAAAATAAAACGGGGTATAGTGATCATCACTATACCCTTTTCTTTACTTCATTAAACTCTCTTTAATAGCACTTAGTGTATCAATATCCTCTGCATTCTCATCATCACTATACAAAGAATACTGCATATCACCATCAAACCAACGGATCCACATACTACCAACACTTACCAAAGAATCTGTTCCATTCTCCTCTGCATACTCACCCAAAGACATTCCCTCATAATACACACCAGAAATATCTTCAGTAGTCCTAGCAGCACGTAAAGTATACGAAACCCCATCGATCACAAACGCGTATCCACCAACAGAATCATTGATCACATAGAATCTCTCATCACTCACACTATATTCCTCTACAGGATAGATCTTGCATCCAATAGCAGCATTCACATCCTCTAAAGAATCTACATTACGAACAGGATTAACAACTTGCGTCATACCCACACCACCCTGCTGTGTAGTATTCGAACTACTACAAGCACTCAGTGTAACAAGTACTCCCATCAAAACAACATATAATAACTTCCTCATACATATACCCTCTACTTTCTGAAATAAGTCGCACGATGATATTTCAAGAATTGTTTTCTTCTAGGTGTCATTAGATGCTCTGGTAAATGATACTCAGGTGTAATATACATGGCAGGATAGTCTGCTTCTATTAATTCAGTAGAGATCATGATCTTACCTGTATCATCAAAGGATAGATATCCTTGGTCAAATAAGAAATCATGGTTCTTACATAATAAGATCCCATTACTATGATCACTACTCTCAATTAAATGTCCACAATCTCTAAATGGCTTGATATGAGAAGCAATCAATAATTGAGGAATATGGATCCCACAGATCGGACATTTAGAATGATATTCTTGCATTAAGGTATCTTTATACACATTCTGTAGACCCTCTGATAAAGAACGATTCGTTGGTATACCTCTAATAGGTAAGATCTTCTTGATATAAGGCATGGCTTCATAGTCTACAACAGCAGAATCTGTATTCTTAAGCTCTATTCCCTCATAATGGATCGTAGAATCGATGTAATGGGCATATACGATCGGAGATACGATATACCAAGGCTTCTTGATCTCTTCTACGATCAGATCTCCTGCTTCTAAGATATCACTATTAAAAGCAAGATCCGCATATACCTCTACAAAGATCTTACTATCTAGGATATCATTCCATAATAACTTATGAGCAGAAAGAACCTCCTGTAATTCCCACTTAGCAAACATCTTATTACGATTCTGTGTATAGAATTCCATGAACCTAGGATCATTCAGAAGATATTCAAATAAACAGATCCTCTCACATAAAGAATGATACTTAGAACGAGCATATAGACTAATAGGAGCTCTCAACTCTACATAATGATCTACCTGAATACACTTAGTATCTAATAGATATTGGATCACATCATCGATCTCTTGATCACTTATATATATATCTTTCTCTTGTCGTAAACATTCTCTTAACTCTTCAATAGAACATAAAGTATTTTCTTTCTTATCAATGATAGTTAATACTTTCTTGAACTCTATGCTTTTCATGAGGAACACCTCCATTCATCACATTGTTGTATATCTATACAATATAGTTTATCATAAGTTTTAAATAAGAAAATAGGAAAAGTGAATATAAGAAACGGTACGATGCTTCTCGTACCGTATAGATATAGATGTTTATGTTCTTTTAGTTATTCTATCTTCTCAAATAGTAAAGTAATTTCATTAAAGTTGAATAGAGAATCTAACAATACATAATATTCTTTTGTGAGATCATCTTCTATATTAGGTGATCCAACACCTCTTTCAAATAGTATAGTATCTTTAGTACCCACGATAGTATAGTTTGTAAGTGTAGTATAGATCTCTAGATCATCACCTAAGAAATCTAATAATTTCTGATCCTGAATAGTATTATCTCCTAGATCATATTCTTCTAAAGAAAGAATATATAAAGTTGTAACTAAATACTTTACATTACAGTTCACATAGTACATTTCTAATGTATTATTTTCAGTATTGATCTCAATATTTAAATTCTTTATTTCTTTAGCCAAATGACTTAAATATATGATCTTATCACTTAATATATAATAATTATCATCTATATAACTATTATATTGGCATTCTAAAGGGTTTGAAGTATTAGAATTATTTCGACTTTGTGTGGTGCATCCACATAAACAATAACAGATTATGAATGAACATAGTATAAATTGAATTAGTTTCATGTGTACTTATTTAATTCAAGCAGAAGAGTTTATTTTTTTGAAAATACAGCGTAATCTGTTATAGTTGGAAATAGTGAAATAAAACCACTATATGATCTATTAGCTCCACCTGGATCAGTAATAATTAATCCAGTATAATTCCTAACAACCCTGTCATCATCATATCTTTTTTCGGAGTATGTATATCCATTTACAACAACATAGTGAGTGTATGTGATTTCTTTACCTTCATTATTAATTTCTGTTCTTTTGCCGCGAATAATAGCTAATGTATCATTATCTATTGATGGAGCAATTAACTGGGTAATTTCGTTTCCAGTATATGAGATAGTAGTAGTGCGATAATTATTTAGTACTATATATTCACTAAATGCAGATGCATAATTTGTAGCAAAGAAATTACAAGAATAATCAACAGTAGAGTTAACTTCATCAGGAGTAATTCCTACAGTTGAATAACCAGCCATATCGTTGATAATCATTGCCATAGATGTTACTACACAACCAGCATTATCAATATAATAATATGTTGTATTTCCTTGTGAGTCTGTACTGTAACATGGATTTCCTTCGGAGTTATAAAGTGGGTCCGAATAATCTGCTTGGGCATATCTATATACTGAATTTTTGTAGCTTCCAGTAACTGTTGTGCAGCAACCGGTAGAATCACATACCCAAGAAGCGGCTGGAGATACTTCATCACTTTGAATTTCAATAGTAAATTCTTCGTTATTGAACAGGTTTCCTAAATAATTTGAATAAGCATTGTCTTCAAAATGACTTGCGTCAATTGTAGGAATATATGAAACAGATAAAAATAAAGCAATAGTTAAAAAGATTTTTTTATTTTCATAAGTTTAATTTTCTCCTTTTCTTAAAATAAAAATTAGCCATAATCCTTAGAAAATATTGAAAAAAATAGATGTTTTTCATGTACTCCCTTCTTTTCGAATAATTATCTATTAAAATTATATAATACTATATCGAAAATATGAATAATTATATTTTATGTTAGTTTATGATATCCTTATAAATAGGAATGCTTATGTTTATGTTGCTTTTAAAAGAAGAATCTTAAATAAATTATATATTTTACTTTAATGTGCCATTTTTCGACAGCTGTGTAATATTACAATGGAATCAGAAATGAGGTGCATTATATGAAAGGACCTGGAATACAAGAATATCTACAAGCAATACGCGAACTGAAAGAAGAAGCTAGAAAGAATGATCAAGAATATATCGAGATCACTTCTAAAGAACTTCATGAGAAACTTTCTCCTTACCATGCTACGATGCCGACATGTTGTCAGGCAATATATAAGAGTATGTATCAAGGAGATGAGATCTTGAAGAGTCCTAAGGGAAAAACAGGGTTTGGTTCTCATTTGATGGTTCGTATGTATTTAGATACACAGTCTAAGAATACATACTTTGAAGCTAAGAGAAGAGGAAGACCTCCTAAGAGTGAAGTGGAGCGTAATAAGATCCAATATCGTTTCCGTAAAGGTGGGAATGAACTACCTAGTTTGATCAAGGAATGGTTAGAGGAAAAGGGTTGGAATACGATCGAGCATGCGCGTTATATTGAGGCGCATAAGGATATGCAGAAGTGGTATATAGATATCTATCAAGCAACTCGTGGGCGTAAGATGCCACTGCCAAATAAGTTGACAGAGATCTTGAAGCGTATGGAGGATAGAGATGCTTATTATAGCGTAGCATTAGTAGATTCTCCGATCTATCGTAAGCAATGGAATGAGATCCCTCTAGCTGCTAAGGAAAGATTACAAGTAAGTGTGATCTTAGCAGATCGATTGGGACATGTTCTAGAGATGAAGTAGGTAAAAGTAAAAGGCCGTTGATGACGGTCTTTTTAAATTCCAAGGTAGTCTATAAACGTATTCTATACATGTTGCATAAAGAAGAAATGATATATATAATGAAGGCAAATAACATGATACATTACTTTCGATCAGGGAGGTATATTATGAATTCCTTTATAACGGCAATTAATGTGGTATTACCTTTGTTACTATTAGTGAGTGTTGGATATATCTTGAAGATGAGACACTTCTTTAGTGAAGTAACACTGAAACAAATGAATAAACTAGTCTTTTCTCTATTGATCCCATGTTCTTTATTTAAAAGTATTATGACTAGTTCTATTGAAAGTGTCATAGAGCCTAAGTACTTCCTAATATGTTGTGTAGGAGTAGTGGCTATGATCTTAAGTGGTATTGTGATGGGTGAGAAGCTTTGTGATAGAGAGGATCAGAAAGGTGTTATGGCACAGGCTATCTTTAGAGGGAATACTGTGTTATTCGGGATCCCTGTGGTATCTATGTTATTCCCCAATGAATCGATCGTACTGACTACCTCTATGATCGCGATCTTTGTTCCGATATATAATCTATGTGCGGTAGTTACATTACAACTCCATGCTGATATGAAGACAGACCTAAGAACTTTGATCATCTCTGTTCTAAAGAATCCTATGGTCATTGCTTCTTTACTAGGATTTGCTCTAAAGCTATCTGGTATTACTCTTCCTACTGCAGTCATGAAGACGATCACTGAAATGGGTAGTGCTGCGAATACTATTGGATTGATCGTATTAGGAGCAGTCTTTGAGTTACCTGCTATCTCACAGAATCTTAAGAAATTAAGTATCATTACGGCTATGCGTTTAGTGGTATGGCCTGCGCTTATGATGGCTATCGCTAGTATGTTAGGATATAGAGGAATTCCACTAGCTACTGTAATGGTATTGTTTGGAGCTCCTACGGCTGTTTCTTCTTTCGCAACGGCTGTACAGATGAAGGGAGATGGAGAGTTAGCTTCTCAGGCTGTTATGATGACAACAGCTGTGAGTGTTATAACTATATTTACTTGGGTGTATCTTTTAAGTGAATGGAATCTATTATAAATAATAAGGTGATACTTCTAGATAGAGGTATCACCTTTCTTTATACTATATGATTTCTAGTAGATCATGGATGGCAAAGGATATTCCCTCTTCATCATTCGATAGAGTAATATACTTAGCGATCTCTTTTACAGGATCATTTGCATTCCCCATTGCTACACTATTGGGATATAGAGATAACATATCGATATCATTCTCTCCATCCCCAAACACAGCGATCTCATCACGAGAGAGTCCTAAACGCTCTCTAATATATTCTACAGAAGTATACTTATTAACTTCTCTATCGATCACCTGGATCGTCTTACCTTGGTCTAATAGATATACATTTGCACTATTTTGACAGATCTCTTCTATCTCCTTATATAATCCACTAGGAAGTACTAGCTCATTATCTACTAGATTCTTAGAATAGATCAATATCTTCACACTCTTAGCGAAACAAGAAGCATCGATCATACATACCTCTTCCCTCTTCAATCCCCATGGTACTAACATATCATCAGGGAGTGCATAGTTAAACGCATGATCATCTTCCTCTAAATGAAGTGCCATATGTACATCAGGATACTTAGCAACACACTCTACACATTTCTCTACTATATCAGGAGCGATCAGTGAATACAGGGAAGTATCTTGATACTGGATACAAGCACCATTACAATAAATACCCCCATCTAGTAAAGAATACACACACTCATCCCAACCCAGCATGACATCTAGCATTGGAGCTCTAGCCGTGACTACAAACACATAGATCCCCTTCTCTTTACAGGTACGTAATGTTTCGAAAGAGAGATCGGAGATCTTCTTACTACTTGTTAATAATGTATCATCTAGATCGAAGAATAAGGCCTTGATCATACTATACCTCCACTCTATCTTTGTATATTTATTATACGAATAAATCCTAGGGAACGCAAAAGAAATATAAATTAGAAAATAAAAATGTAAGCGCTTTAAAAAGCTATTGATTATTGTAAATATTTGTGGTATTCTCTAGAAAATATTACTCGGATAGGAGGGGGATATATGTTACATAAGAATCGTATTATACATCTCGAAGGAGTATTGAATGCTAGAGAATTAGGAGGTCTACCTGTAGGAAATGGTAGAGTGATCAAGCATAATACATTGATCCGTAGTGGTAAGTTATCAAATATGACCCAAAAGGATCAAAGAGAGTTACTAGAGAAGTATCATCTAGCAAAGATCATTGATCTTAGAAATAATAATGAGACTGGAGAATATCCAGATCCTTGTGTAGAGAATGTAGTATGGAAACAGGTATCTATCTTTCCTGATGAGCAAGAGGGTATTTCTAGAGAGGATCATGGGATGGATCCTTTGGAGAGAGTGATCCAGCGTGGTAAGAAGTTTGCATTAGGCAAGGGTGCTAGATGGTTGTTAGAGACTTTATATGCGAAGATGGCATCTGATGCGTATTGTATCGGTAAGATCAAGGAGTTCTTTGATCTGATCTTAGAACATGAAGAGGGAGCGATCTTGTGGCATTGTACTTCTGGGAAAGATCGTACGGGTGTAACAGGATGTTTACTGTTATATGTCCTAGGGGCTGATATGACTGTTATTCAAGAAGATTATTTATATACGAATATTCAAAATACTGCACATCGTACAGGTCTATTACAAAGAATGCGTGATAAAGGAGCTAATGAACAATGGATCCATGAGATCGAGGTATTAGAGTCTGTGAAATGGGAATATATGCAGAGTTTCTTAGAGGCTTTGGGGGATATAGATCTGTTCTTATGTGAGAAGATCGGTATTACTGAAGCGAAGAAGAGACGATTGATCGAGAAATATACGGAAGAAAAAAAGAAAAATGTATAGAAAATGGTACCGCTTTCAAGATAAAAGGTATATAATGTTATTACAATATAAGTATCAATACTATTTCAGATAGGAGGAAAATATAATGAGCTCTATTTCTTTAAAGAATGTTAAGAAAATGTATGGAAACGATACAGTAATTGAAGGATTAAATCTAGAGATCAAAGATGGTTCATTTACAGTATTAGTTGGTCCATCAGGATGTGGTAAGTCTACTACATTACGTATGATCACTGGTCTTGAAACAGTGACTGAGGGAGATGTTTTCATTGATGGAGTTCGTGTAAATGATGTAGCTCCTGGTAAGCGTGATATCTCTATGGTATTCCAAAACTATGCCCTATATCCTACTATGTCAGTGAAAGAGAATATTGAGTTTGGTTTGATCAATAAGAAGATCCCTAAGGAAGAGAGAGAAAGACGTATTAAGGAAGTATGTGAAGTAGTTGGTCTAACTGAGTACTTAGGAAGAATGCCTGCTAACTTATCAGGTGGTCAACGTCAACGTGTGGCTCTAGCAAGAGCTATGGTTAAGGAACCAAAGGTATTCATGATGGATGAACCTTTATCGAATCTAGATGCTAAGTTACGTGCTGCGATGCGTGTTGAGTTGATCAATATGCATAAGAGAATGGGTACTACTTTCGTGTATGTTACACATGACCAAGTGGAAGCTATGTCTATGGCTGATGATATCGTATTGATGCATAAGGGTAAGATCATTCAACAATCTAGTCCTGCTGAGTTATATCATAATCCTAATTGTATCTATACTGCTCAATTCGTAGGATCTCCTCAAACAAATATTATCGATGGTCATTTACCAGAAGAGATCAAGTTGGGATTCCGTCCTGAGAAGATCAAATTCCGTGAAATGGAGAAAGAGGAAGGTATTACTCTAGATGCTACTATTGCGACTAGAGAAATGTTAGGTTCAGAAATTATTTACTCATTAGATACTAAGTATGGTGTATTGATGTGTAAGTCTGATGTAGATATGCCTGTAGATTCTGAGGTAAAGATCGGTGTGGCTTATAAGCATATGTACTTATTTGGTGCTGATACTTATCGTATTGAGTTTACAGATGAATTAAAAGAAACGATCTCAAGTGTATTTGGGGGTGCTAGGAATGACTAAGAAGACTAAAGCAGTAAAGTCTGATTTCGCGAAAGCCCAAAGAACTGAAAAGATCATGGGGTATATGCTAGCATTACCTGCAGTAGCATTATTGCTTGCATTTACTGTATATCCATTATTCTATATGTTCTATAGATCTTTATATGATGGAAGTATCATTACTAAGAATCCTAAGTTTGTGGGAATGGAGAACTACTTAGCATTAGTAGAGTCTAAAGACTTCCATCAAACATTAACTAATACAGCGTATTATACACTTGTTACTGTAGGTATCACGATGGTATTAGCAGTATTGATCGCAGTATGGTTAAATGGTAAGAGAAACCGTAAGGTAAATGATATTGCGCAAACATTCTTGTTTACTCCACATATCATCTCCATGGTATCTGTATCAACATTATTCTTATGGTTAATGGATTCTAATAACGGTTTATTCAACGCTGTGCTTACAGCACTAGGATTTGAACCATATTCCTTCTTAGCTTCACCAGATACAGCGTTATTCTCAGTATGTATCGTATCTATTTGGAAAGGTCTTGGATACTATGTATTATTGATCATGGCAGCTCTTCAAAATATTCCTACGAATGTATATGAAGCAGCGGAAATGGATGATACTCCTAAATGGAGAACATTCTTCAAGATCACTCTTCCAATGATCTCCCCTACTATTCTGTTCGTATCAGTAGTAGCAGTCATCTCGTCATTCAAGGTATTCGATAGTATCAGTGTTATGACTGGTGGAGGTCCAGTAAATGCTACTAATACATTAGTGTATTATATCTATGACTATGCGTATAAGTATGGTAAGCCTGGGCAAGCTTGTGCGGCTGGTATGGTATTACTATTATGTGTAGTTGTTGTTACATATGTACAGTTCTTAGTGGGTAAGAAACGTGTACATTATCAATAGGAGGTAAGTACAATGCAAGGTAAAAACAAAACACTGGATACTTGTATCAATGTACTAGATATCCTAGCTAAATTATTTGTAATTCTAATTATGGCATTCCCATTTTTCTGGATGATCTCAACAGCATTACAAACTTTAAAAGAAACGATCTCTGTTCCATTAACATTATGGCCAGCAGAGCTTCAATGGGTAAACTTTGTAGAAGTATTCAAGAAGATCGATGTACTAACATATCTAAGAAACTCTATTATCGTATGTGTTAGTGTAGTAACATTGCAATTCTTCGTGATCGTTCCTTGTGCATACAGTTTAGCAAAGTATGATTACAAGGCTAAACCATTAGTATTCGCCATGGTATTACTAGGACAAATGATCCCAATGCAATTAACATTCTTACCTGTTTACTTTATGTTCAGTAAGGCAGGATTGATCAACAACTATCTATCCATGATCCTTCCATTTATCTCAAATCCATTTGGTATCTTCATGCTTCGTCAATACTTCATGCAAGTACCTACTGAGATCATTGAAGCGGCTAAGATGGATAATGCAAGTGAATTAAAGGTAATGTTCAAGATCATGGTTCCTATGGTCAAATCTGCACTGATCACGATTGGTCTATTGTCATTTATTTCTAACTGGAATAACTATTTCTGGGCATTGATCATGACGAATACAGACTCTGTTCGTACATTACCAATTGGTATCTCATTACTAAAGAATGCGGAAACATTACAACGTTGGAATGTCATTATGGCTGGTAACTTATTATTAGTATTACCAATGTTATTGTTATACATCGTGGCTAGTAAGAAGATCCGTAATGCATTCGTATATTCTGGTATTAAGTAGGAGGAAGAAACATGAAGCGTTTATTTGTATTATCACTTGACTCTTTGTTCTATGATGATATGGAATGGTTAAAAGATGCTCCGTATCTATATGATATCTTACAAAGAGGTTCACAAATCAAAAGAGTAAGATCTGAATATCCTGCTATGACATATACAGCTCATACTACTATGTTAACTGGATGTCACGTAGATGTACATGGGATCTACCATAACGAAAAGGTAGAGATCGATAAGCAATATCCTGATTGGCACTGGAGAAGAGAAGAGATCAAGGTTCCTACTTTGATCGACTATGCCGTAAAAGAAGGATATAGATTCTGTGTAGTAAACTGGCCTGTATCAGGAGCAGACCCTAATATCGAATTCAACATTCCTGAGATCTGGGCAGAAACAACTGATGGAGATAGTAGACCACGTTTCTTAACAGTATGTTCTCCTGGTATTGAGAAGTTATTTGATAAGTATCGTTATATGTTACGTTGGAAATACCAACCTGAACTAGATGAATTTGGTTTATGCTGTATGACAGAAGTAATCGAAGAGTATCAACCAGAAGTCATTATGCTTCACTTATCTTATCTAGATCATACTCGTCATAGAAATGGTGTTTTCGCAGAGGCTGCTAAGAATGCATTGATCGAATGTGATAAGAGACTTGGTCGTTTAGTTGAGCAATTAAAGAGACTTGGTGTTTACGATGAGACTAACTTCGTGGTAGTAGGTGACCATGGTCATATGCCTGTTAAGCAAGTATTCAATCCGAATGTGATCTTCCGTAATAAAGGATTGATCGAATTAGATGAGAATGGTCTTGTTAAGAATTGGAAGGTATATTGCCATTCTGCTGGATTATCTGCCCACATTGTATTAAAGGATCCTAATGATGAGGAAGTTCGTAAACAAGTAGAAGAGATCATGAATGAAATGGTAGCGGATGAGAGTCTTGGCTGTGAACAGATCTTAGATAGAAAGACATTTACAGAGGTTTGGCATCTAGATGGTCCATTCCATTATGTCATCGAAGGTAGACCTGGTACATCATTTGGTAACCGTTGTGTTGAACCAATGATCATTGATCCAGATAATAGAGACTATAAGATCTCAGTATCAGCGCATGGTCATATGCCAACTAAGGGACCTCAACCAACATTCTTTATGGCTGGTCCACAGATCAAGCAAGGTGTAGTGATCGAGGAATGTGAAATGATCGATGAGGCACCTACTTGGTTAGCTATTCTTGGTATCGATATGCCATCTGCACAAGGTCGTGCATACAAAGAATTATTGAATGAATAACGGTATATTCGTATTCAGATATTAAAAAGAAAAGGAGAAAATAGACATGAAAAAGTTTTTCGCAATGCTTTTGTCATTAGCAATGATGACAGGAATGCTTACAGGATGTTCTAACGATTCTGGGAAAGATCAAAATGATGGTCCTGTAACAATCGAATTCTGGCACTCTATGGGTAGTGCAACTGGTGAATTGATCCAAGAGATCGTTGACGAATTCAATGCTTCTCAAGACGAAGTAATCGTTAATGCAGTTTACCAAGGTGACTACAATGCTGCTGGTACTAAGATCCAAGCTGCTGTATCTGGTGGTAATGCTCCACATGTAGCACAAATCGAAATTACACGTGTTGGTTACTATTCTGATGAAGGTATCTTATTAGACCTTTATCCATTAGCAAATGCTGATAAAGAGTTCGATCTTGATGAGCTTTACACTGGTGTAATGAACTTCTCTTACTACAACGATCAATTAGTATCATTACCAATCGCTAGATCAGTTCCTGTTATGTACTATAACAAGGATGCTTTAAAGGCTGTTGGTTATGATGAAGCACCAAAGAACTGGGAAGAATTAAGAGATGCTTCTGATAAGGTTGCTGTAGACGGTACTAAGGGTTATGGTATCGCTCTAGGTGACTCTTGGTACTACTTAGCTATGATGTTAACAGCTGGTGGACAAGTGTATAACGAAGAAGAAAACGGTATTGGTTTCTATGATGAATCAGGTACTAAGCCTCTTCAATTATGGTTAGATATGCTTGCTGACGAATCTGCATTCATCCCTGAAGGTGAAGCATATGCTTCTACATCTGCATTACGTAATGCTTTCATGGCTGGTCAATGTAACATCATCATGCAATCTTCTGCTCAATACAGAAACTTAAGCGATAACTCTGAATTCGAAGTTGGTGTAGCTTATATCCCAATGGATAAGACTTATGCTGCTATTCCTGGTGGTTCTAACTTAGTTGCATTCGATGGTATGACTGAGGAAGAAGAAGAAGCTACATGGAAGTTCATGAAGTACATGGTAAGTGGTGATGTATCTGGTAAGTTCGCTGCTGGTACTGGTTACCTTCCTGTAAGTGATGCTGCTCTAAACTCTGATATTTACCAAGCTAAGCTTGTTGATTATCCAGATCTAGACATCGCTGTAGGTCAATTAGAATACTATGTAAAGATGCCTTTCGACCCTACATATGTAGAAGTTAAGGACAACATCATTGGTAGATATGTTCAAGAATGTATCATCAACAATATGTCTCCAGAAGATGCTGTTGAAAACATGTATCAAGAAGTTAAGAAACTATACGAATAAAATTTATAGTAAATTCTAAAATGATCAGTGCTCCGAAAGGGTCACTGATTTCTTTATACTAACACTGTAAATTTCTAACATAAATGGTATAAATAGTAGTAATTACATATCTTTTTGGTATATAATAATAGATATAAATATAGTATTTTGATTTGAAAGAGGTGTTCCTATGTCGTCTATTGCCTATGTAACAGATAACAATATGATCGAATTCCACAGAGTCATGGGAAATAAGCAATTAGTATTCTGGCGTATTAGTAGTAATCTTAGATTTACTGATTTCCATAATGGCGACTTATTATTCTTCTTAGCAAAAGGTACTGAAAGAAGTAAGAATGATCGTGAGAAGGGGATCATTGGCTATGGTCAATTTACGAAAGGAGAGACCCTAACACCTCAGATCGCCTGGAGAAGATATAAGACTCTAAATGGCTATGCTACAAAAGAAGAGTTCTATGAAACACTTACGAAAGTAGAGAAGAATAAACAATTACCAGAGCATATCTCATGTCTACATCTATCCAATGTAGTATTCTTCCAAGCGCCTATTTATTTAAGTGAACTTGGAATCAATATTTCGAATAAAGTAGAGAGTTATGTATATCTTGATAAAGAAGAAGATACTACATTAAGGATCTTAGAAAAAGCTAAGGAAGTAGGGATCGATGCCTGGTCATTATCTCTATCAGACGAGGAAGATGAGAGTTTCGAAAGGACTCAACAGAGAGAGATCATTGCACGTGTAAGTGAGTTCTTGAAGAGGAAAGATATTCATAAAGAGAAGAGTATTAATCGCTTTATGTTGAAAGCTCTAGCACAGTTAGAGAAGGAATATACAGAGATCGATTTCATTAAGCGTAGTACTATCGAAGCTTATCAGATCAGTGATGATCGGATCAGTATCTTTGTACCAGTGTTATATTCTAATAAGAATAAGATGCAAGTTATTCAGTATTGTGTAGGGAAACTACTAGCATATCGCTCTTTACTAGAAATGGATCCATATATTGAAATGGATATAGAGTTAGTGGCTTTATTCCAAGAAGAGTTAGAAGAGGGTCTAGTGGATATGCTAGAGGGTTGTGGAGTAGTTTGTAGGTGTATTAGTGAATCAGTAAATGGGTAGTTGTGAGTAGCTACCCTTCTTTATATATATAGGAATAATTGTTAAGACAAATAGAAATAACCTTGCATTATTCCTTAACTTACACTAAGATATTAATGAACTTGAGAGGTATTCTATATGGCAGATCTATTAGGAAAAGAAATCAGTCAAAAGATCAAAGAAGAAGTACATCAAACACTATTAACGCATTATTCCCAAGGTAAACGAAGAGCTAAAATGACAGTACTATTAGTAGGAAATGATGAGGGTTCTCGTACGTATGTAGCGAGTATGGAGAAGGTCATGGCTAAGATGGATATCGACTTCTCATTTATTCCTATGGAAGAGTGTTGTAGTGAGGATGAGGTACTCCGTGTGATCGATTCTTTAAATGAGGATGAGAGTGTAGATGGGATCTTTATCCAAGTGCCTCTACCACGTCATATCACTACGCAGAAGGTCGTAGAAAGAATAACTCCACATAAGGATATCGATGGACTACATCCATTTAACCTAGGTCGTATCATGATCGGACAAGAGGCTTATGTACCATGCACCCCTAAGGGAGTACATTACTTATTAAAGAGTTGTTGTAGTGAATTATCTGGGAAAAGAGCAGTGGTGATCGGTAGAAGTATTTCTGTAGGGAAGCCTATGGTATTCCTACTAGAAAGAGAGAATATGACTGTGACACTATGCCATTCCCGTACACAGAATATGAAGGAGATCGCTAGTCAAGCAGATGTATTAGTAGTAGCGATCGGTAAGGCAGAGTATATAGATGCTAGTTATGTGAAAGAGGGAGCCATTGTGATCGATGTGGGGATCAATCGTAATGAGTCTGGTAAACTAGTAGGCGATGTAGATTACAATAGTGTAAAGGATATAGCTAGTTATATTACCCCTGTTCCTGGTGGAGTGGGTAGTATGACTACTGCTATGCTTGTGAAGAATATACTACAAGCATATGAGTTACATGTAGGGAGATAGGATATGGAATATAAGTTAAATGATATTATCGAGATGAAGAAAGAACACCCATGTCATAAGTCTAAACACTGGAAGATCATTCGTATGGGAGCGGATATTCGTATTAAGTGTTTGGGGTGTGGTAGCAGTGTTCTCATGCCTCGTGTAGAGTTTGATAAGAAAATAAAGAAGATCATTCAATCTATAGAAGAATAAAGATTGAAGTATTGTAAAATTTAAAGTAAACTATAGTAGATATTTGAAAGGAATTGATATTATGCCATTAACAGCCGGAATCGTAGGTCTACCAAACGTAGGGAAATCTACTCTATTCAATGCGATCACACGTTCACAAGTAGAAGCAGCAAACTATCCATTTGCGACTATCCAACCAAACGTAGGGATCGTAGAAGTACCAGATAAAAGATTAGATACACTAAAAGAAATGGTACATCCAAAGAAAAATATACCAACAACATTTGAATTTACAGATATCGCAGGTCTAGTAAAAGGAGCTAGTAAGGGAGAAGGTCTAGGAAACCAATTCTTAGCAAATATTCGTGAAGTAGATGCGATCTGTCATGTAGTACGTTGCTTTGATGATGCGGATATTACACACGTAGATGGGGCTGTAGATCCAGTACGTGATGCTGAGACTATTATGTATGAATTGATCTTTGCTGACTTAGATGTTGTAGAGAAGCGTATTGGTAAGGTACAAAGAAAAGCAGAGAGTAATAAGGATAAGGAAGCTATTGCTGAGATGGTCGTATTAAAGAAATTATATGATGTTTTATTCAGTGGTAAGCCTGCTAGAAGTTTAGAATTAACTAAGGATGAATACTTAATTGCTAGAAACTATAACTTATTAACTATTAAGCCAATGATCTATGTAGCCAATATGGGAGAAGACTCAGTATCTGATCCTGAGAGCAATACACACTATCAACAATTAAAGCAATTAGCAGAGAAGGAACACTGTGATGTGATCGCTATTTGTGCGAAGTTAGAATGTGAGATCGCGCAATTAGAGGAAGAAGATCGTGCTATGTTCTTAGAGGATCTTGGGATGGATCAAAGTGGTCTAGATAAGTTGATCTTTGCTGCTTACCATATGTTAGACCTTGGTACATATTTCACTATTGGTGTGGAAGAGAATAGAGCTTGGACATTCCGTAAGGGTATGACTGCTCCTGAGTGTGCTGGTATTATCCATACTGACTTCCAAAAGGGCTTCATTCGTGCTGAGTGTTTCTCTTATGATGACTTTGTAGCATGTGGAAGTGAAGCTGGTGTTAAGGAAGCTGGTAAGTTCCGTCTAGAAGGTAAGGATTATATCGTTCAGGATGGAGATATTCTACACTTTAGATTTAATGTTTAAGAGAGTTTTAAGAACTCTCTTTTCTATTTGTGCTATACTATATATAAGGAGGGATGTACATGGCTAGAAATATTCGTGTGAAACCTGGTAAGAATCAATCTATCGTAGGAGCTATTGCAGGGGGCTTATTTGTGATATTAGGTGTAGTGATAGTGATCCCTACTTTTGGGTTATTTGGTTTGATCTGGACGTTATTTGCAGTCTTGATCACATGTACTAGTATCTATAATGCTACTTCTAGTAAAGGGGTAGCTACCCATGAGATCGTGATCGAGGATGATCCACTGGAGACTCCATCTTATTCAGGGTATGGTAGTAGTCCTAAGGAGAGAATGGAAGATCTTAAGAGTTTATATAACTCTGGGTTGATATCTAAAGAAGAATATGAAGAGAAGCGTAGAGAGATCTTGAGAGACTTATAAGATCTCTTTTCTGATTGTTGTGAATTTCTAACACTTTCCCACAATTTGTGGAAAGAAATGTGGAAAACTTTGTGTTTCTGTGTATGTTATTCACGAATTATAGTGGTATAAGTAGTAGAATAGTACTAATATCAAGCTAGAATCACACTTTATATAGTAGTTATCCACAGTGTTACGTGTGTATAATGCTTGTGAAATGTAAACAAAGTATAAAGAAAAGGTGGTTGTTACCACCTTTTAAACATTACTATGACTTTGTAGTGATCCTCTTACGAGAATGAATACTACTATGTAGACTCTTATGGATATTCCCTATATCAGGACTCTTGAAATCGATCTCTAGGATCGATCTTAATAACCAAGAGAATACCATCAATACCAAGAATGGCATGACACAAGAAGTGATCAATAGGATCGCAATACTATCTATAATATGATTCAGTGTCTCTTCAGCCTTCTCTACACTCTCAGAGATCCCATTAGTAAGACTATTCCCTAATTGTGATAAAGAACCCAATAGACCAGACTTCTCATACACAGCAGTATCTTCCTCGATATCCTCTACATTCTGCTCGGCACTTTCAATAGATTCCTGTACTTGTAAAGTAGTTTCTAACTGCGTACATAGATATTCACTAGCTGGAATAGTAGCCCAGAATAAGAAGCCTAATAGACCGATCTTTAAAGCAAATTTACCAAGACCTTCAATCTTAAGTAAATGATATACGATACCGATCGCACAAGCAATAGGAATGATCGCAGTGAATGTGATACTATTGGCTGTTGTGAGTAAGAACTTCTCTAAGAAGATCGCACATACTGCCATTAATAAGAAAGTACTTAACTCAGAGATCTGTGTAGCAATAGGAGTCGTAGCATCTCCTGGTACAGCGGCGATCGCTACAGAGGCTGCAGAAGATAATGCAGTTAATCCTGTTACAGACATTTCCTTATCTGTTAATGCTTGCATAGTATTGGTATGAATATCTTGTAAGAATGCTAGCTTAGGTACTACGAACATAGAACATAGACCCAGTACCAATAACACCCCGATCCATATCCATCTTTCCTTATCTTTCCAATTCATAACATACATCTCCTTTCTATACCAGAACATGTAGAAAATGCGTGAATATATCTCACACCTACACACAATATATAATAAATCAAGAAAAGTGTCTATAAATCCAATAAAATCTTAATAATAAATTAAAGAATGTACTATAATATACATAGATAAAGGAGTGATACTATGTTAAGGATCGGACAATCTAGCGACATCCATCGTTTAGTAGAAGATAGACCATTAATATTAGGAGGCGTACATATACCTAGTGATAAGGGATTACTAGGCCATTCCGATGCAGATGCCCTTCTCCATGCGATCATTGAAGCTATTATTGGAGCTATGGGAGAGGGAGATATTGGGAAACATTTCCCTGATACTGATGAGAGATATAAGGGGATCAGTTCTATGGTACTGTTAGAGAAGTGTTATGAGTTAATGATCTCTAAGGGATATAGTATTTGTAACATCGATAGCCTTATAAAAATAGAGGCACCTAAGATGGCGCCTCATATCATGAAGATGCGAGAAAATATTGCTAGTGTACTACACATCTCTCTAGAGCAGATCAACGTCAAAGCAACTCGTGGAGAGGGACTAGGCTTCGTAGGTAGAAGAGAAGGTGTAGAAGCACAAGCAGTAGTGTTATTAGAGAAAGTATTATAGTTTATGCCAAGCATGCTTTAAAACAGTGATCTCCTCTTGCACATTTCCATATAATAGAGGAAGAAGAGAACATAAGAATACTGTAAATACAAGCATACTAGAAATAGTGACATCAAAGAGATGGATACTGAAAGCGAGTAATAACAATACCCAAGAGATCTGTGTTGCTACCACGAGCATCAAACGAAATACATAATACATTTTATTTTTAGTCATATTCATCACCCATCTATACTATATACAGTAATAGGACATTATATGTGTCCTATTTTTAAATTTGCTAGAAATAACACAGAATGGTATACTTATATGTGTGAGAAAGAAAGAAGGAATAATATGAGCAGAGTAACAGTAGTATCTGGCTTCTTAGGAGCTGGGAAAACAACTTTGATTAAGAAACTTTTAAAAGAGGCATACAAGGATGAGAAGATCGTATTGATCGAGAATGAGTTTGGGGAGATCGGTATCGATGGAGGATTCTTGAAGGAAGCTGGTATCAATATTACAGAGATGAATTCTGGTTGTATTTGTTGTTCTTTAACAGGTGACTTTAAAGAGGCTTTAAAGAAGGTTAAGGAAGAATTCGAACCAGATCATATCTTGATCGAACCTAGTGGTGTAGGTAAGTTATCTGATGTTATGAAGGCTGTTGAAGAGTGTCATGATGAGGATCTAGTACTTGGTGGTGGTATTGCTGTAGTCGATGCTATGAAGTACTTTATGTATACTGTAAACTTTGGAGAGTTCTTCAATGATCAGGTAGAGCATGCTTCAACGATCTTATTAAGCCGTACGCAAAAGTGTGATGCGGAAGAAGTAGCTAAGATCGTAGCAGATATCAAGGAACATAATCCGGAAGCGAATATCATTACGACTCCATGGGATGAATTAGATGGTAAGCGTATTGCTGAGGTCATTGCTAGAGAGAACCTAGAGATCGAACATCACCATGAGGAGTGTCATTGTCATGAGCATGATCATCATCACCATCATGATCACGATGAGGAATGTTGCTGTCATCATGAACACCATCATCACCACGAACACGATCATGAGGAAGAATGTCACTGTCACGAACATGAGGAAGAGTGCCATTGCCATGATCACGAGCATCATCATGAACATCATCATGACCATGGAGAAGAGTGTTGTTGCCATCATGAGCACCATGAACATCACCACGATGAACATTGCTGCTGTCATGAACATGGTCATCATCATCACCATCATGCCGATGAAGTATTTGAAAGCTTTGGCTTTGAAAGCGTATATTCCTATACATATGATGAATTAGAAACTATTCTGAAAGATCTATCTAATGATACATATGGTACAGTATTACGTTGTAAAGGTATCGTAGCATCTCAAGGTACATGGTATTACTTCGATATGGTTCCTGAAGAATATGAGATCCGTGAGGGACAAGCAGACTTTACAGGACGTGTAGTAGTGATCGGTTCTCATGTGAATAAAGATGCTGTTAAGAAAGCATTTAAGGTAAACTAATATGGCAGTTCCTATTTATGTGATCACTGGTTTTCTAGAGAGTGGTAAAACTACTTTGATCAAGGATACTATGACTAGTGAGGGTTTCTTTGAGGGAGAGAAGACAGTATTATTCTTATGTGAGAATGGTATGGAAGGATATACAGAAGAGTTCTGTAGAGAGTATAAGACTCATATCATCAAGATCAGTAAGAAAGAACAATTAACTACGGAATTATTCCAAAGAGTAGAAGAACACTTCCAACCAGATCGTATCTTTATTGAATATAATGGTATGTGGAGTGTCACAGAGTTGATGAATATGGAATTACCTGAGCTATGGGTATTTGCGCAATTGATCTCTACCGTAGATGCTTCCACATTCACAATGTATGTGAATAATATGCGTTCTATTATCTATGAGCAATTGTTACATAGTGAATTGATCATTTGTAATAGATGTGATGAGAGTGTTAAGAAGTCATTCTTACGTGGTAATATCAAGGCTATTAATAAGATCGCTCAGATCATTTATGAAGGTAGAGATGGCCAGGCACAAGAGTTTACTGATGCAGATCTACCGTTTGATCTAAGTCAAGATGAACTATATATTAATGATGATGACTATGGTCTTTGGTATATGGATATGTTAGATCATCCACAGAAGTATCATAATAAGACTGTGCATGTAAAGGGTATGGTCATTAAGAATGGGGCTGCTGGTAAGAATGCGTTTATCTTAGGTAGACAGGCTATGGTATGTTGTGCGGATGATCTATCGACTGTAGGTCTGTTATGTGAGAGTAGATTAGCGCCTACTTTTAAGGAAGGTCAATGGTTACAGGTAGAGGCTCAGGTGCATGTGCAGTATGATCCTGAGTATAATGATGATATGGCTGTATTGATCGCTAAGGATATCGTAGATTGTGATCCAATGGAGGATCCGTTAGTATATTTTAGTTAGTGAGCTTTAGTGGAAACACTAAGGCTTTTCTTATTATATATAGTATATTATCTATGAGTAATTAGAAGATGATAACAAGATAAAATAATAGTGTTATAGTTCTTTGTGTAGGGTCATAATATAAAGAGTATATTACTTATTACATAGTATCTGTTTAATTCTATATATGATAGAATATAAATATAAGGAGGGATACTATGCGAAAGTTATGGATAGTATTTCTGTTTTTAGCAATGCTATTAACAGGATGTGAAGAGAGCAATAATATCATAGATGAGATAACAAACTATGATATAAGTAAGACGAGTGTGATCATAGATACTATTAGTACTAAGATCCATACTGCAACTACAGAACTAGAAACACAAGCAGAAGATGTGCTAGATACTCTATCGGATCCTGATATATTATTTGAGAATAATATGGATATACTAGAAACTTTCTATAAAGATTCCCTACAGAGATCTAAGATATTATATAAAGAAGTAGAAGATTTAAGTGTAGAGTATTTTAGAGAGATCCTCTCTCAAAAGATAATAGAGGAAGAGATTTGGTATGAGGCTACAGATGACTTTTTCTTTCTATGGAATGAAGTGATGCAGGGGTATTATTTTACCTTTACGGATGTCTTCAGTAAGATCGATACGAAGTGTTATACAATATTAGAGGATATTCGATCAGAACAAGAAGTTGAAACATATAATGCTATTTGGAATGAGTATGAAATGAAAAGTAAAGAAGCTCAGAGTAGTATCTTAAGTGAATATGATTTATTCTACGGGGATATATTTACAATGTATGATGAGATTCAATGTAGTTTCTTAGATAAAACTATTGATATAGAGAGTGTTCTGAATAGAGAAGAGATCATAGATGTGGAAGAAGAGTTTATAGAACCAACACCAGAATGGATAGATGGTATGCGCTATGGATATAAGATATCTATAGATAATTATAGAGAGTTCTATGTGCAGTATTTTACGTTCTTAGATACTTATGATCCTGAAGCAATGGATCAAGTACAATTCCAAAGACATATGGATCTAAAGGCTCAAAAGGGTGGATATGATCTTATCTTTAGTCAGATGGAAGAAGATGCGATCAATGAGAAGGAAGCTACTTATTATAGTGATACGAAGAAATGGGTAGCTGATAAGTTGGTTGAATATGAGGGATAAGAGGTATTTCTAGTAAGTACCTCTTTTCTTGTTTCTTTATTATATATAGGTATATGTGGTAGAATATAGATAAATAAGGAGGTATAGATATGAAGAAGATCTTATATATGCTGCTTTGCTTATTCTTGTTGGTTGGCTGCACTCATCAGACAGGTGGTAACATTGGATCAATATCGATTACGCCTTCAATCACAACTCCAATCAATACCTTAAAGCTAGAAGATCATGATCAAATAATGCAAAGAGATTTTTATTCTATTGCCGGAGAATATATTAATCCTACTGGCGAAACCATTTATCTAACACCCGATGGTAATTTATTTGATTATAAAGTGAAAAGTATCGACTACAATGGAGATTTTTACTCTTGTTCTATTCGTACTCCTAGCGGAGAGAAAAATAGTTTATTTATATATCCAATAGGTAAAGAGGTCGACTATTACATCGGCACAAATAAACAACTGGTAGAAACAGATATCTCTAAAATTCGAATTGCTTATGGTAATGCTGAAATTACTTCTATTAATCAAATTTACACTAAAAAAGAAGTTGTTGTGACAACGACAGTTTCATATACTATCGCTCCGATTAATCCTAATCCAAAGGACAAGTCTTTAATTCATATAGATGGTATTCAGGATGATGATTTATTTGAATATATAAATAGACTTTATTACTTTGTAGAAGAAGGAATCTATCGTTATGTTGAATATGGATCTGATCAGCCTGATAAAGATCCGAGCAATCCTGAACCATATGATGGATTCTGGATAAACTTTAATACAAAAGAATATTATTACTATATTGCAGACAGTAACTCAACACCTATGCCGATCGTTTATAATTGGGAGCATGATATTGGATATATTACTGGTCAAGATTGTAAATATATATATGAAACAAAAGAAGAACAAGGTTACTGCGATCTTCGAGGAAGAAAAAATAAAGATGATTTAGATCATATGTTTAGTTATGCAAAATCTTATTTTAAAGACATTATAAAATATGCAAACAATTATACAAAAACAGTTCAAGGAAATTAGTTTGTGTTGATTTCTTCAGCAATTTTATAAGGAGGTCCCCCTATGGCACACGTATACGTAGCTAGCGCATTCAGTAAAAATAACACAGGTGGTAATAAAGCGGGAGTCGTACTAGATAGTACTAACTTAACAGTACCTCAAAAGATGGAAATAGCAAGAATACTAGGCTATTCCGAAACAGCCTTCATCTCCCCTTCACTTTTAGGCGACTACAAAATAGAATACTATACTCCAACAGATGAAGTAGACCTATGCGGACATGCTACGATCGCAACCTTCTCTGTACTCTATCACCTACAGAAACTCACTAAAGAGAATTACCTAATAGAAACTAAAGCAGGTATCTTACGTATCACAGTAGACCAAGAGGGAATGATCCTCATGGAACAAAATATCCCTACCTATGGCGATATACTCTCCCCTACTCTACTTACCCCTAGCATGCAACATACAACCTCATCTAGCCCCATTCAGATCGTCTCTACAGGCCTAAAAGATATCCTATATCCAGTAAGTAGTATAGAACAATTACACGCCCTAGAGCCCGATTATGAAGCCATGATCGAACTTAGTAAAGACCTAGATGTAGTAGGAGTACATGCCTTCACTATTACTCATACAGACCACGTAACAGCTATCTGCCGTAACTTCGCTCCTCTATATGGGATCAACGAAGAATCCGCCACAGGAACAGCCAACTGTGCCCTAGCCTGTTACCTATTCAAACACTACAAACCACAACAAGAATATATCTTCGAACAAGGATATAACCTACATTCCCCTTCCCAGATCATAGCAAGAATAGACTACACAGAAGATACTATCCATGCAGTCTATGTAGGAGGTAAAGGATATATGGTATGTGAGAGAGATATAGAAGTATAAAGTAGAAAATGATATACTAATAATATATAAGGAGGATCCCTCATGAAACTATTAACAATCTTATCGAATGGCTTTGAAGACCTAGAATGCATCGGTACACTAGCACTTTGTAGAAGAGCTGGTATCCAAGCAGATATCTATACATTACATGACACACAAGCGATCGGGAAATATAACACCCCACTTACTAGTGTCGATACTCTAACTAACGCAGACATATCTACCTATGATGCTCTATTCATCCCAGGAGGACCACACTATGAGGAATTAGAGAATAGTGAAGTGGTGAAGAATGTGATCACATACTTCATGGAACATGGGAAAGTAGTAGCAGCCATCTGTGCAGCCCCTACGATCCTAGGACACATGGGACACTTAAAGAATAAGCACTATACATGTTACACAGAAATGAATGAAGACTTTGGTGGTACATTCCATGATGAACACTCTGTAACTGATGGCAACTTAGTCACAGGTAGAGCAGCTGCAGGAACGATCAACTTTGCCTTTGCTTTGATCGAAGTATTAGGTGGTAAAGAACTAGCTGATGCTATTAAAGAGGAAGTATATTATTAATAAGAGGCAGTATTATGGGTAATAAGATATATAAAGCAATGAAGTATGCCTTTCCCTATACCATTCCAGTACTCACAGGATTCTTATTCCTAGGAATGTCCTATGGCATATACATGAACGTATCAGGATTTAACTTCTGGTATCCTATGATCATCTCTATCACTGTATTTGGAGGCTCTTTACAATTCGTCATGGTCAGTATGCTACTAGCTACATTTGCTCCCCTACAGACCTTTCTAATGGCACTAATGATCCAAGCTAGACATTTATTCTATGGACTAGCCATGTTAGATAAATATAAAGGAATGAAATGGAAGAAATTCTATCTGATCTTTGGTTTAATCGATGAGACCTTCCCGATCAACTATACAACAGAGATCCCTGAAGATATCGATCGAGGATGGTTTTATTTCTCTGTAACATTACTTAATCAGATCTATTGGGTCACTGGAGCTACGCTAGGAGGGATCCTAGGAAACTTCATTACATTCAATACAGAAGGCTTAGACTTCGTTATGACAGCGATGTTCATCGTGATCTTCTTAGAACAATGGTTAAAGGAAGAGAAGCATTATACAGCGATCATAGGGATGGTAGTATCCGTAGTATGTCTTTGGATCTTTGGACCAGACTCCTTCCTGATCCCCTCTATGTTAGGCATCATTGCCCTACTCACACTCTTTAGAAATAATATTGAGAAAGTAGGTGGCTTAAAATGACACTAACACAACAAATACTCACTATTGCCATCTGTACCCTAGCAACCATGCTCACACGCTTCCTGCCCTTCCTAATATTCAATGAGAAAAGAAGTACTCCTAAGTATATCCTATACATCGGTAAAGCCCTACCAGCAGCGATCTTCAGCATGCTGATCGTATATTGCTTAAAAGGAGTCACACTATTCAGTGGTACCTATGGGATCCCAGAAGCCATTGCCATCCTATGCGTAGTGATCCTACACTTATGGAAAAGACAGATCCTGATCTCTATTGCAGGAGGTACAGTGATCTATATGGTATTAATACAAATGATCTTCTAAGATAGTCATATCCATATTGGGTATGGCTTTTCATTTATTTATCAGTGAAAATACATATAAACATGTAACAGGAAAGAGAAATTAGTGTATAATCTAAACAGGTGATGCATATGACACAGATCATAGAAAGAATAGAAGAAGTAATACAAGATACAGTACAACTCGTGATCGTTAGTAAGATGAGAACACTAGAAGAGATGGAGTATTACTATAACAGAGGGTATCGTGACTTCGGAGAGAATAAAGTACAAGAGATCGTGAAGAAGAAGGATTGGCATGCGGATGTACGATGGCATTGTATTGGTAGATTACAGACGAATAAGGTGAAGGATGTGGTGAAGCATTGTTGTTTAGTACATTCCCTGAGTCGTTATGAGTTGATGGAAGCGATCGAGAAAGAAGCTTGTAAACAACATAAGATCATGCCATGCTTACTACAATTCAATATTGCAGAAGAAGAAACAAAAACAGGCTTTATGTTGAGCGAGATGCAAGAGGTATATGATACAGTCCAACAATATCCACATATTCATATTAAAGGAATCATGTGTATGGGACCACATGTAGAAGATCCCAAGCAGATCCAAGAGGTATTTCAAGAGGCTAAGAAGTTATTCGATACGTATAAGACTATGGAAAGAGAAAGATTCACCATGGAGCATCTATCCATGGGTATGAGTAAAGATTATGAGATAGCAGTACAAGAAGGTAGTACGATGATCAGAGTGGGTAGAGCCCTATTCGAGGAGGTATGATCATGTTTGAAAAGTTAGCGAATATGAAAGTATTCCGTGATCCGATCCATGGGTATGTTCATGTCGATCTAAGGATCATCTGGGAATTGATCGACACATTTGAATTTCAAAGATTACGTAGGATCCATCAATTAGGTGGTACTTACCAAGTGTATCATACAGCCGAACACACCCGTTTCTCACACTCTCTGGGAGTATATGAGATCGTGTATAGAATGGTACATGAGGTAGAAGATCTAAAGAGAGAACTCTCTGATTTCGAAAAGGTATGTGTGATGGTAGCAGCCTTACTACATGACATTGGCCATGGCCCATTCTCTCATGTATTCGAACCGATCTTCGATACTAACCACGAAGAATATACCGTACAGATCATTACAGGCAATACAATGATCAGGAAGATCTTAGATAAGTATGACCAACGAATCGCTCCTAATGTAGCCATGATCATCAATCATACTCATCCCAATGAACTATTGACCCAATTAGTCAGTGGACAATTAGATGCAGATAGAATGGACTACCTATTACGTGACTCTTACTTTACAGGCACTAGTTATGGAAACTATGACTTAGAAAGAGTACTGAGAACATTACGTGTAGTAGATGGGAAGTTGGTAGTCAAGGAAAGTGGTATCCATACGATCGAAGATTATATTATGTCTAGATATCATATGTATTGGCAAGTGTACTATCATCCACTATCTAGATGTTACGAAGAGATCGTGAAAGCATTCTTTAAACGTCTACGCTATTTATATGATCAAGATCCAACTAGCATCGAAGGATTCCCAATGTTCCTACCATTCATTATCGAACATCCTGTACCAGTAGAGAAGTATATCCAATTGGATGAACCTGCTAGTTTCTATGGCATCTCTCTAGCTACGAAGCATACAGATAAGATCTTAAGTGATCTAGCTAGAAGGATCTTAGAGAGAGATCTATTTGCGGTAGAGACGTATGTGGATCAGGAACTAGAGGAAGCTAGAAGAGTGGCGGTACGTGATGCGGGATATGATCTGGAGTATTATTTCCATGTGGATGAGACGATCCAGATTCCATATAAACCATATGCAAGTAAGGATAGTGATACGATCATGGTGTTGAGAGAAAATGGCGAATGCAAGGAGTTATCATTGGTATCGAATATCGTTGCTGCGATCGTGAAGGGCGAAGTTAAGGATGAGAAGAAGATGTTCTATCCTAAGCGTATTATTAAGAAATAAGAAGTTAAGTGTTTTTCTTAGAGATAAGAAAGACACTTTTTCTTTGGATCTTGCAGGGAAATAATACAAAAGAGATATGAAATCACACATTCTCCACACAATTTACATAGAATTTACAAAAACTTATCTTGGATATAACAATCTTATTATATGGTAATCTTGCATTAAATCGTAAGGAGGAAAATATATCATGATTAGTGTAACAGACTTAGGTCTTCCTGCTATGAGTTTGATGACATGGATCCTAGCATTATTACCTATCGTAGTAATCCTAGTATTAATGTTAGCTCTTAACGTTAGCGGTGGACGTTCAGGTATCATTTCTTGGGTATTGACTGCTGCAATCATTTACTTCGTATTCGGTGGTGGAATCGATGTAATCGCTGCTGGTACTGTAAAAGGTTTATGGTCAACTCTATTCGTATTATTCATCATTTGGTCAGCTATGTACATGTATAACTTAGTAAACATCTGTGGTGCTTTCGAAGTTATCGCTGCTAAGTTTACAGAAATGACTAATGGTAATAAAATTCTTCAAATCTTGATCTTAGGTTGGTGTTTCCCTACATTCGTACAAGGTGTATGTGGATTCGGTGTACCAGTAGCTGTAGCTACTCCACTATTGATCGGTCTAGGATTCGACCCACTAGTATCTTGTATCACTACATTATTAGGTCACTCTTGGGGTGTAACTTTCGGTTCTCTAGGTTCTTCTTATTCAATCCTAGTAAGCCAATCTCCAGTTGATACATTATATCCAGGCTTAACTGCATTCTGGGGTTCTATCTTCATTGCATTCGGTGGTCTTATTGTAGGTTTCTGTATCCTTCACAACTATGGTGCTAGATCAATGAAGAACGTTGGTAAGGCATTCAAAGAAGGTACTTTAGCAGTAGCATTCTTATCTGCTGTAATGGGTATTGCTATGATCGCTACATGTATGGTATCTCCATATGTAGGATGCTTCGTAGCTGGTGCTGCTGGTCTGATCGCTGGTGTATTAGTATTACCTCGTCTTCCTATGTATAAGCCTGCTGAAGGTGCTGAAGTAGGAGAATCTACTTCTTGGGAAAAATTCTTCAAGAACTTCTCTGCTTATTTAATTCTTATCGTTGTAGTATTCGCTGTATATCTAATTGCTCCAGTTAAGTCTGCATTAGAAGCTGATATCTTCAAGATCGGTCTTGCATTCCCTGAAAATGCTCTAGCTGCTAATGAAATGGGTATCCAATTCGTGAACGCTGCTACTAAGAAGTATTCAGCATTAAAGATCTTCACTACTCCAGGTACTCTAATCGTAGTATCTTCTTTATTAGCTGCAGTTTGCTATAAGTCATTTGGTTTATTACCAAAGGGTGCTTTAGGAGAATCTATGAATAGAACTATCAAGCAATCTATTGGTGCTACAACTACAATCATCCCTATGACAATGATGGCTATCCTTATGACTGAAGGTGGTTTAACTCAATATATCGCTTATGGTTTAGCTGCAGTAGCTGGTAATTTCTACCCTATCTTAGCTCCATTCATTGGTATCCTAGGTGGTTTCGTAACATCTTCTGGTACATCTTCAAATATCCTATTCACAGGATTACAATACTCTGCTGCAGAAGTATTAAATATCTCTCCAGCAATCATTCTATCTCAACAAACAACAGGTTCATCATTATCTAACTCATTCTCACCAGGTAACTGTGCATTAGGTACAGGTGTATCTAACCAAGTAGGTCGTGAAGGTGAGATCCTTGCAGCTACAGGTGTATATAATATGATCCAAGGTGCTCTAGTTGGTATTTTAGGTTATGTCCTAATTTCCATGGGCTTAGGACTATAGGAGGTAAAGCGAAATGCCAAAGGCTGTTATTAATAAATTGATCGCTGTTGCTATCGTGGTAGTTTGCATCGCTGTATTATGGGTATCTTTAACAGGTAGCGAAACATTCCAATGGGGTGCTTTAGCGCTAACTGCTTTAGGTTGTGCTAATCTTTACAGAGTTTGCTAATTATTCATTATAGATAAGCTATTAGGGCTGCGTGTTCACTCACACAGCTTTTTTTGTTATAGATGATCAATAGATATATACGCCCTAGATCAGCCATAATAGCGCGTTTATATGAGGTCTAGGGTATAAATGGTAGTGTAAGGGTAGATTGTGTGATATGAGGCTGTATAGCTTGTATATAGGGAATATATAGAAGTGTGCGTGATTTGTGTAGAAATATGGGAAAGTGCTACGTAAAGTATAGAGTTTGGGTCATGAAATATAGGTGCAATGTAACGGATAGAGTGTGAAAAAGATATAGAATCTTGGCAAAAGATGCGAAAAGTACAAAAAATTTGTAAATTTTTGTTGAAAAATGTGATGAATTTAATTTTTACGTATAAGTTACAAAAAGTAGCAAAAAGTGTTGATTATATCACAGTTTTTGGCTATTTTCGATAATTTGATCATAGTTTGGATAAGCAAAAAATCACATAAAATCCCATAATTTTAACCCTACAATTACATAATTTCAAAAAAAGGTATTGATAAATTCATAAAAATACTTTACAATAAACTTACATTAATATAAGGAGGAGATATTCACATGATTAATGTAACAGACTTAGGTCTTCCTGCAATGAACGTCATGACTTGGGTACTTGCAATCTCTCCAGTAGCTCTAATCTTAGTGCTAATGATGGGATTAAAAGTTTCTGGTGCACGTTCAGGTATCATTGCTTGGGTGTTAACTGCAGCAATCGTTTATTTCGTATTCGGAGGTAATTCAACAATTATCGCTTCTGGTACAGTAAAAGGTTTCTGGTCAACACTATTCGTATTATACATCATTTGGACTTCAATGTTCATGTACAACGTAGTTAAGATTACTGGTGCTTTCGACGTAATCGCTGCTAAGTTCACTGAAATGACAAATGGTAACCGTATTCTTCAATTATTAATCTTAGGTTGGTGTTTCCCTACATTCATTCAAGGTGTATGTGGATTCGGTGTTCCAGTAGCTGTAGCTACTCCACTATTAATCGGTCTAGGATTCGACCCACTTGTATCTTGTACAACTGCATTATTAGGTCACTCTTGGGGTATCGCATTCGGTTCTTTAGGTTCAATGTACTCAGTTATCATTGGTAACTCACCTATCGAAACAGTTATGCCTGGTGCTGCTGCATTCTGGGGTTCAATCTTCGTTGCATTCGGTGGTTTAATGGTTGGTTTCTGTATCCTTCACCTATATGGTGCTAAGATCATGAAGAACGTTGGTAAGGCATTCGCTGAAGGTTCAATCGCTGTATTATTCTTATCAGCTGTAATGGGTGCTGCTCTAATCGGTACATGTTTCGCTGCTCCATACCTAGGATGCTTCGTAGCTGGTGCTGTTGGTCTAGTTGCTGGTGTAGTTGTTCTACCTAAGCTTCCTGCTTACGCTCCAGTAGCTGGTCAAGAAGTTGAACAAAATACAACTTGGGGTTCATTCCTTGTTAACTTCTCAGCTTACTTAATCTTAGTAGTAGTAGTATTCGGTGCATTATTAATCACTCCAGTTAAGAACGCTTTAAACTCAGTATTAGTAGTTGGTTTAGCATTCCCTGAAACTTCATTAGCTACAGGTTTCACTAACGCTGCAACTGGTTCTTACTCTGCATTAAAGTTATTAACTACTCCAGGTACTCTAATCATCGTTTCTGCATTCTTAGCAATCGCATTCTACAAGTCAAAAGGTATGATGCCTGCTGGTGGTGTTAAGGAAGCTTGGACAAACACAGTTAAGCAATCAACTGGTTCAACTACAACTATCATCCCTATGACAATGATGGCTATCCTTATGACTGAAGGTGGTTTAACTCAATATATCGCTTATGGTTTAGCTGCAGTAGCTGGTAACTTCTACCCTATCTTAGCACCATTCATCGCTTTATTAGGTGGTTTCGTAACATCTTCTGGTACATCTTCAAATATCCTATTCACAGGTCTACAATATTCAGTAGCTGACGTATTAGGTATTTCTCCAGCTATCATCTTAGCTCAACAATCTGCTTCAGCAGCATTATCTAACTCTTTCTCTCCAGCTAACTGTGCTCTAGGTACTGGTGTATCTGGTCAATCTGGACGTGAAGGTGAGATCCTTGCTTCTACAGGTATGTATAACATGATCCAATCTACTCTAATCGGTATCTTAGGTTTCGTCCTATGTACTATGGGTATGGGATTCTAATATAGGGGGTAAACGAAAATGCCAAAGGCTGTTATTAACAAATTAATCGCTGTTGCTGTAGTTGTAGTTTGCATCGCTGTATTATGGATGTCACTAACAGGTAGCGAAACATTCCAATGGGGTGCTTTAGCTCTAACTGCTTTAGGTTGTGCTAACCTTTACAGAGTTTGCTAATTAATAATTAAAGTAAACAAGCAAAAAGCTACGTGAATACACGTAGCTTTTTTTATGCCCAAAACACATATAAACATCACTACAAATAGCTAATCATATAGATTTTACAGTCATTTTGTGATATTCTTTAAGTAACAATACTAGTAGTATAGGAGGTCATTATGAAATCGATCGGATATATCTTTAGATTTATAGAAGAAGTATTCTTTTTAGGAATAGTATCATTATTGGTGTCATTGATCGCCTTTGGAGCAGACTTCAAAGTGATCATGAACAGTGCCTTACAATTTAAATCATTCACGGATTACTTTAATGCATACATGTTTTTCTCGTTATTTGGCTATCCAATTGTACTATTACTTAGTATCTTGGTGAATAAATACATCGATCTATACCAATGGAAAGAAAAGAAACGCTCCACATTTGAATTGATCTTGAAAACACTATTCGATAATGCCACTTTCTCATTCCGTATCATCTTTAAATTCCTAGGGATCTTCTTTGATGATGTGGATAATACGAAACAAGTGGGAAGTATCCTGATGTTTTGCTTGTGGCTAGTTAATATCATCTTCATCGTTATGGGAATGATGTTTACATTTAGATAGAAATACTTAAAAATGCCCTTATACAGGGCATTTTCTTTTGAATTCACAAACCCCTTACTCACGTCTTTAAAACATTGATAACACAAGCAATAAAAGCGATACAGCACCAGGTACATTACATGTATCATTTCCATTACGTGATACAAGCTCCACGATCGAAGCCACTACAGCAGCTATACAAGCATATATAATTGAAATGATCAGAGAATAAGGAGATAGATGATATAGAGAGATAAAGCCGAAGAACCATGCTGTAAAGAACATTGCAATACTACCTTCCCAAGACTTCTTACCATCGGCACATTTCCACTTGATCACATGTTTCCCATAAGGGATCCCCACAAGAGCCGCCATAGCATCACCCATGCCCCAGATCAATAAAGTAGCGATCGTAATATATTGCTTATCGAATATTCCCCAAGTGATCGCTATAATAACAGCCATACTCACAAATAAGATCAATAAACTAAGCTTGATCTCACCTTTCTTCTTCTGTACTAACACTTGATCATACAAAGGATTACTTTCAAATAATAATAAGATCGGATATACAACAATAGCAAATAACAATGATGTGATCGCAGCAGCCCAACCATTATCTGCATATAAGACCATTACGATCACTGAAGTGAATGCAACGATATGTAGAAGTTTACGGAATATAAATCGAGGGATCTTGAATAGAAAGTTAGATACGATCAAGACAAATGCACCGAGCAGAATATAGGTCAAGAACCCCTTACAACATGATAATACTTGATTGAATAGTGCATACGTAGTGAATACATCCCAATACTTCAAAATGATCATAGAAGTCCCTAGAAGCGTCAATACGATACCTGTAGCAAGCCCAACAGTACGATTACTAACCTTATTGGCGAAACGTGCAGATACTAATGAAGCTATAGTAGCTGTAACGATACAAATAACCAGAGCATCTATTCTTTCTAGTAAGATTGTCATATCGATCGCTACGTGGCTAACTGAAGCGATCAAAGCTGTGAAAGTCATAATGAATGTACTAGTACCCACAGCTGTCTTAAGTTCCATCCCTAAGAATACTGTAAATACTACTAACATCATCATACCCCCACCAGTACCAACGAAGCCAGCACCAAATCCGATCGTAAGACCAAAGAACAAAGAGATGATGATCTCCTTGATCCCAAGCTTACTACCCTTAGCAGCTGTATCCTTACGTTGTGTATCTGGTTTCACAAGAAACCGTATACCTATAGCTAATGTTAAGAATAATGAGAAGTTACCAAGCACCACACTACCTGCAGAATATGCCACATAACTACCGGCAATACACATAAGTAGAATGCATACCATCATAAGCCCACCACGCTTAAGATCAATATTCTTGTGCTTATAATACACCCAAGAAGTGACAGCAGAACCAAGAATATCAGAAGCTAGGGCAATGGCAGTAGCATGATAAGCACCACTCTCTCCTGCAAAGGAAGGACAAAGTACGATCAACATTGGGACCATGACAGTAGCTGCCGATAGACCTGCTAGACCAGTACCGATCCCTGCTCCTAAAGAAGCAAGGAAATACCAAAAATATTCCATATAATCACCTACTTAATATATAAACTAGAAACTACTTCTCCTAAAGGATCATGGATCACAAGATCTGCTATATGATCTCTAGGAGTAATACTCTTATTGATAAGGACCATCTTATTTCCTTGGAAATAATCTAAGAAACCAGCAGCAGGATAAACATTCAAACTCGTACCCCCAACGATCAACAGATCAGCATCTTGAATCGCCTGGATAGATCTATCGATCACACTAGGATCTAGACCCTCTTCATATAATACCACATCAGGCTTGATCCTACCACCACATTCACAATATGGGATCTCTACACTTTCAATAATAGAACTGACCCCATGAAACTTACCACACCTCTCACAATAATTCCTATGCACACTACCATGTAACTCTAATACATGCACAGAACCAGCAGCTTGATGTAGACCATCGATATTCTGGGTAATAATCCATTTCAACTTACCACTGTCTTCTAATCTCTTCAAGAACTGATGTGGAATACTAGGAACAGCCTCTAAATACAACATCTTCTCTTTATAGAAACGATAGAATTCTTCGGGATGTGCTATATAGAAAGAATGGGAAAGGATCATTTCTGGTGGGTATTCATACTTCATAGAATATAGACCATCACAAGATCGGAAATCAGGGATCCCACTCTCCGTAGAAACACCAGCACCCCCAAAGAATACGATATTAGTACTTTCATCGATCCACTTCTGTAAAATATCTATCTTACTCATACATCCACATCCTTAAATATATAATCATTAATGAAATCGAGTGGTGAGTGCATATCATGGATCACATCTACCATAGGATCCTCCGTGATCACCACATCACTAGCAGTATATACTCTACGTGAGACCACATTACTATGAGCAAGTGAGAACTCATTATTCAAGAACTCACAATATGCTCCAGGAGTCACGATACCATTGATCTTTAAAAGATCCACTCCACTCTTACCAAGCAAAGTATCGACTAGTAACACACAATTCGTAGTCATAATGAAGTACGTCTTAAACTGACCACTAGTAAATTTAAAGAACTTAGTACGACAGAACTTAGATAGTAAACTAGCATAATTACGACATTCTCCTAAGTAAGGAAGACCCATCTCACGCTTATCATAGTCCGTATTCCAATCTTCAAAACGACTAGCCATATCTAATAAAGTCTCCTTGATCTTCCTCTTTTGAGACTCTGTCAAAGAGATCCCGAAACCGATCAACTGTTTATTGCGCTCATTGATCACGAAGTTCAAATACTTAGACTTCTCATTGAAATGGATCACCCCATCTCCTAAAGCTCCACCAAACTTCGTATTATGATGATCATGACAGCCATAAGAGATCACAATATTACCAAAGGCTACATCCACATGTCCCACAGAATCAAACCCCTGTACACCCAAATGGATCAAGATCTCCATATCATAAGACTGATTCTCTTTGTAAGAAGTAAGCACCTCACTCTTAGCACCCTGCTCATTCAACACACGATTGATATAGTATACTAACTTCTGTGGCATCAGGAAGTTCATGAAGATCGGCATAGTCATCTTGATCTTATGTTTCCTACGATTTGGAAACAATGCCTGGAACGCATTCCCTAGTTGAACGATGCCATATGTAATGAAGTATATACCTAATACATATAAGACTAATGAAGCTGGATAGATCGGATTAATGATCAGTAACAAAGAAATAATGAAGTATATGATAGCTTCAAGTAAGATAAATAACTGTCCTTTTAAACGATCAGTATAATACACATAGAAATTAAAGAAACAAATAAGAGCCTTCAATATACCATAGATCCCAAGCACCAAAGGAGTAATAGAAAGCACATCTCTAGGATGTCTGTAAACAACGATACCCGCTATGAATATAGCTAGACCATCTATAATGGAAGCATACTTATAACGCTTCACATTCTTTGAGAAATAAGCAGATACCATCTGGTACAGACCTAAAATGGGAAGACCGATCGATAAAGAATAATACAAGATCGTAATGAATGAGATAGGACGACGGATCGACAAAAGACCCAGAACGATATTATATAGACCAGTTAGTACTAGTGTACTTACATGTATTTTCTTGCGTAACACAAAACTCACATCCTTGTCTACATTGTATCATAATTCATCGCTTATACCAATATATACTCCCCTCACTATCAGGAAGACCACTCTTCGGATCGATCCGTACCTCGATCAAACCATCACTCCTAACATACCAAGGTCCTACCTCATCCTTAGAATACAACATATTGAAGATATCTCGATACACTAGCCTAGAAACCCTACGCAGGGAAGAATCATTCATCTTCTTATTCTCATCATATCCATTCCAAATCGTAACAGAATAATCAGGATTGAATCCTGAGATCCAACTATCCCATAAAGATGTACCAGACTTAGCCCCTGTAATCACTCTAGGCTCAAATCCTAATAAAGAAGGTGTAGTATATCCTTGATTATGAATATCAAAAGGAGCACGTAACATCTGATTCATGATCAAGGTTGTATCATGATGTAGTAGCCTATGAGGCTCAAAATCTCTTTGGTAGAGAATATTTCCTCTTCGATCTGTGATCGTATCAATGAACGATAACTCAGAGTATAACCCCTCACTAGCAAATAAAGAATACAGTTGATTCAATTCAAATACTGACATATCGATAGACCCCAGTGCCAAAGAAGCAATATTCTCACTCTGATCATATCCTAGAGAACGTAAAGCATTATACAAAATATCACTTCCTAGGAATAAATGTGTCTTAACAGCATATATATTATCCGAAACCGCTAAAGCATGTACCATAGGGATCTCACGATACGCATATATATCATCAAAGTTCGTAGGAGAATACACCTCATTCTCTCCGATCCGAAATGAAGTAGGTTGTGATAGAAAAGTAGTAGAAGGCGTGAAACCACTCTCTAATGCTAAGTAGTACAACAAAGGTTTGATCGTAGAAGCTATTTGTCTAGAAGAATATAAAGCCCGATTATACTGACTCTTAGTATAATCAGTACTTCCCTGGATCGCTAACACTTCTCCACTATACGGCTCTGATATAATACCACTTACCTGAATATCACTATGACTGGGAACATGTGCCGTAATAGAACGATTCAAGATCGCAGATACTTCGGGGGAATAATAGGTATATACAATTAACCCATGATCTAATGTATTCCCCTCTAAGAACCCTAACTTAGATAACTCATAGATCACACAATCCTTGTAGAAAGAAGAATGATCAGGTAATACCTGATCAGAAGAGTGATCATACACCACAAGCTCCTTTTCCCTCTCTACCAAATATTCCTCCTCACTCATAAGACCCTGAGAATATAAAGTATACAAAGTTTGCAACTGTTTACTACGAGCATTCTCTACGTGTAAATACGGAGAATAATACGCAGGTGCATTACAAACACCTACTAACAAAGCAATCTCACTGAAAGATAACTCAAAAGGCTCCTTATCGAAGTAATATTGTGAAGCTTTCTGGATACCATATATACCATGCCCAAAATATAAGGTATTCAAATACCCCTCTATGATCTGTTCCTTGTTATAATGCATCTCGATCTGCATAGCATAGAAAGACTCATACAACTTACGAGTAAGTGTCTTAGATTGATCTAAGAATAAATTTCGAGCATATTGCTGCGTGATCGTAGATCCCCCTTGTTTGATACTACCACTTTGCAGATTCACTAGTAATGACTTAGCGATCCTGAATGGATCTAGGCCATAATGCTGATAGAACCTCCGGTCTTCAATAGCAATGAAAGCATCTATTAAATTAGAAGGAATATCCTCATAGTCGATCCAAGTACTCTTCTTATCAAAATTAGATTCAAAGAACACATCCCCATTACGATCTAGAAACTCGATCCTCTCACTCTCTCCCAGTTGTGGCAAAGGTAAGACATATGCCAGTAAATACACACTTAGCAATAAACTATAACAAGTAAGAATACCGAAAAGAGAATATCTCACCAACCTCCGCATCACACTCACCTCCCATAAGAAGTATTTACAAAATAAAACTTTTCAAAAGATAGTCTTGCCAAAATACACAGTAATATGTATAATGCTATGGAAATGAGTGATGAAATGAAGAAATGCAAAATACAAATGACTAGACGTAGCAATACGCAAAGAGATATCGATGAGAAGAAGAGTTATATAGCTGCACTTACAGAAGAGGATGATACATTAACATTACAATATTGGGATGAGAACAAATCCAAGTTCACGATCATCTATGATGGACAAAGCGTTCAAATGCAGTGCCAAGCAGAAACTCGCTCAACATTAAATCTAGTACTAAACACATGGACAGATGTGGAGATCACTACCCCATTTGGAAATATGCTATTAAGAAGCAGAGCATTAAAGATCACTAGATCTAAACACCATCTATTAGTATGCTATGAATTACATGATGGCAATGAACAGATCGATGTGATAGAAATTAAATGGGATCTATTTTGGGATAGTATTTCTTAACAATACACTTAAGCAATAAGAAGGAGAAATTAACAATGGTTATTCGTTCAATGACGGATGTAGCTTTCGAACTATTAGGTAAAAAGAAAAAAGCTATTACTTTCAAGAAATTATGGGAAGAGGTAGTAGAGGTCATGGGATATAGCGAGGCTGTAGCAGCTAACAAATTAGCTACATTCTACGCTAACTTAAGTCTAGATGCCCGTTTCGCTTTAGTAGAAGATGGTAAGTGGGATCTACGCTCTCGTCGTACTTTCAATGAAACACACAAGGATCTAAGTGACATCCTAGATCTAGATGATGATGAGGATGAATTCCTAGATGAAGATTCAGAGAATGATCTAGATGAGGGAGAAAATGACGAAAAAGAAGTTTTCCCATCTAATCTTTCTGATGACGATGATTACTAGGAGAGTAAAGTAAGAGGGGGAAAATGCTCCCTCTTTTCACTATTTTCGCACAAGATGTTATATTTCTGATACAATATAATAGATAAGGAGGTTCTTGGGATGAAAGAAGTATTGAAAATTGAAGGTGGCCATAAACTAAATGGTACCGTAAGGATCTCTAGTGCTAAGAATGCAACAGTAGCACTGATTCCAGCATCTATCCTAGCAGAAGGACCTATCACGATCGTAGGTGTTCCAGAGATCGCTGATGTGGCTTCCTTAGCATTACTATTAAAAGAACTAAACGTAGAGGTACACTTCCCTAGTAAAGGGCATATGATCATTGACCCCTCTAAAATGGAAAGCCTACCACTAGCTAGTGACAACGTAAATAAACTAAGAGCATCTTATTACTTCATGGGAGCTCTACTTGGTAAATATAAAGAAGTAAAGATCAAAATGCCTGGAGGTTGTGACCTAGGACCACGTCCGATCGATCTACACCTAAAAGGCTTTGAAGCACTAGGAGCAAAGATCAACTATGAGAAAGGATCCTACTATCTCAAAGCAGATCGCTTGATCGGAAACAAGATCTATCTAGATATCGCCTCTGTAGGGGCAACGATCAACATCATGTTAGCAGCTGTATATGCAGAAGGACGTACGATCATTGAGAATGCTGCGAAAGAACCAGAAGTAATCGATGTAGCGACTCTTTTAAATAAGATGGGAGCTCATGTACGTGGTGCTGGTACAGGTATCATTACGATCGATGGGGTAGAACACTTACATGGTTGTTTCCATGAGATCATTCCAGATCGTATCGAAGCGGGTACGTATATGATCATGGCAGCTGCAGCTGCGAAAGAAGTACGCATCGAGAATGTGATCCCACAACACTTAGAAGCACTGATCTCTAAACTACAAGAAATGGGTGTAGAGTTAGAGGTAGGAGTAGACTACGTAATCATTCGTGGAGGTAAACCATTACAAGGCGTAGATATCAAAACATTACCATATCCAGGCTTTGCCACAGATCTTCAACAACCATTAACAACATTATTAAGTATTGCAGAAGGTAGATCTAAAGTCACAGAAACGATCTATGTATCTAGATTCAAACACTGTGAACAATTAGGGAAAATGGGTGCTGATATCGAAGTAAATATTCCAGTAGCTCATATCCATGGAGGAGCTCATCTACAAGGTACTAGTGTAGAGGCTACAGATCTACGCTGTGGAGCATCCTTAGTGATCGCTGGATTGATCGCAGAGGGTGTTACAGAGATCGATGGTCTGTTCCATATTGATAGAGGGTATGATGACTTACAAGGTAAGTTAGTAGCCCTAGGAGCAAAAGTATGGAGAGAAACAGTAGAATAATCCGTATTATTTTAAGTATTTCTATTATATTCACATTACTATCTTGTACCACACAACAAGGTAGTACTAACACTAATTCCAGTAGTAGTACAAGCACAACAGCTATCACCACTACCATTACAACTCCCGTAGTAACCACGACTACAAAGCCAGTGACTACTACTCCTGTTACCACAACAACACCGATCACAACCACTACTACACCAGTCACTACTACCACACCTATAGTTACAACAATAGTCGAAGAAACTGGCTCTATGTTGGCCCCAGTTACTTCTAACTATCTGATTAGTTCTATAGAAGAAGGATATAGTTTCTATGCTATATTAGGTACCACACAATGCCCTCACTGTAAGGCTCAGAAAACGCTATTAGAGGACTATTTATCGACTAGACCTAATATTACCTTCTTTGTAGTAATGCTCGATACAGACACAAGTACACGCAAAGCAGAGCTTGTAGAGTACTTAGATCTATACAGTATTCCATTAACGATCAAAGTAGAGAATGGAGAAGTAGTAAATAAGTTTGAAGGACGTATGGAGTTAGAGGAATTAGAAAGATTCATGCAGTAGAATGAAGAGGATCTATGTAGGTCCTCTTTTATTTATGATATAATACTAACAAAGAGGTGGAAGATAATGAAAACATTTGATATCGAATTAGTATCTAAGAGAAATACCACGATCCCATGTACGATCACACTACCAGAAGGCCAAGAGAACATGCCATTATTCCTAATGGCTCATGGCTTCTGTGCTACTAGACACGAGAATGGTACGTATAAGATGTTAGCAGAGAAACTAAGTGAAGCAGGCATCGCAACGATCAGAGGTGACTTCCCAGGATGTAATGATTCCTTAGAAGATCATCGTTATAATAATCTAGAGAATGATATGGATAATCTAGATACATTACTAGAACACATGTGTACGACATATTCTATTGATCCAAATAGGATCGGTATGATCGGTTATAGTATGGGAGGCAAGATCGTATTACACTATACGAAAAGACACCCAGAGATCAAGACAATGGGCTTATGGGCCCCAGCTGCTATGAATGGTATGAGTGGTACACATGGGAACCTTGGAAATATAGAGTGGTTAAATAACTGCCTAGAGATCGCTAGAAGAGAGGGTGTATTCTTATATCCGAATACCTTTGATGATCGTATTATTCCTTTAGGAGTAGAGTTCTTTGAGCAATGTATGGCATCTAGAGCATGTGATTACTTAGCAGAATTTGAAGGCAATGTAGTTATGGTATGTGGTAGTAAAGATGACATCATTCCGCTAGAAACATTGAATGAGGTAGCAAGTCACGCTAATCCAAACGCTAACTTCTTACAACATGTAGTAGAGGGAGCCAATCATGGCTTTGGAGCATGGACGAATGAGCCTCATCAAATGGAGGAATTAGTAGAAGTAACTAGTAGATTCATTATTGATGTTCTATAAAGTGATGCATATGCAACAGTGTTTAATACACTGAATAAGTTGAGTTTGAGTAGTAGAAATATTCAGTAAAAGTTTTTAAGTAAATATTCAAAAAAGTATTGTATTATTGACAGTTTCGTGATATTATTGCATGGCAACTTACTTTGGATACGCAGAGTATTCAAGGCGGAAGGAGGACTCTACAGATGAAAAACGGTATTCATCCAACTTACAACAAGATCACAGTTACTTGCACATCTTGTGGTGCTACATTCGAATCAGGTTCAATCAAGAAAGAGCTTCGTGTAGATACTTGCAGCAACTGTCATCCATTCTTCACAGGAAAGCAACGTTTCGCTGCTGCTGCCGGAAGAGTTGAAAAGTTTAACAAAAAATACGGACTTGGAAAGTAATGCAAAAAGGTGGCGAAACCACCTTTTTCTTTTGTAAGAATTTCACTCTATAAAGGTAGTCAACGCACTACCAAGTATGATAAAATATATATGTTGTAGTATTAAAAAGGAGAGAGTAGTATGTATCATCAATATCGACCAGGATGGATCGAAGTGATCAGTGGATGTATGTTTGCTGGTAAAACAGAAGAATTGATCCGTCGTATCAATGTATTAGCCTATGCTAAGAAGAAAATATTAGTATTCAAGCCAGATATCGATAACCGTTACAGTGAAGAAGATGTAGTATCTCATAGTGGATTAAAGATCAAAAGTATTCCGATCAAAGATCCGAAAGAGATCCTAGAGCATGTAACAGAAGACACTGAAGTGGTAGCTATTGATGAAGTACAATTCTTTGGAGATACTGTAGTAGAGATCTGTGAACAGTTAGCTTTAGAGGGTAAACGTGTCATGGCTGCTGGGCTAGATATGGACTTTAGAGGAGAGCCATTTGGGATCATGCCTCAATTGATCACAAGAGCAGAATTCGTGACTAAGTTAACGGCTGTATGTGTCAAATGTGGAGCCCCTGCTACTAGAACACAACGTTTAGTAAACCAAGAGCCTGCTGCTTACACTGATCCGATCGTATTAGTAGGTGCTAGTGAGAGCTATGAACCACGTTGTAGACACTGTCATGAAGTAAAGGAACATCCTTTATATAAGAGAATATCACGTAATAAATAGGAGGTAGAATCATGCAAGCAATGATCGAGCGCTTAGATAAGATCGAAGCACACTATAATGAATTAAATGACTTATTAATGAGTGAAGAAGTAATGAGAGATCCTCGTCGTATGGCTAAGATCTCTAAGGAACAAGCATCTATGCGTCAACAAGTAGAAACATATGAACGTTTCAAGAAGGTTCGTGATGCGTATAATGATGCTTGTGAATTATTGAAAGATGGCGATCAAGAGATCAAGGAAATGGCTGAAATGGAGATCGCTGAATTAGAACCACAAATGGAACAATTCAAAGAACAATTACGTGTTCTATTGATCCCTAAGGATCCTAATGATATCGAAGATGCTGTAGTTGAGATCCGTGGAGCTGCTGGGGGAGATGAAGGTAATATCTTTGCTGGTGACTTGTTCCGTATGTATTCTCGTTATGCTGAAAGTAAGGGATGGAAGGTAGAAGTTGTCGATGCTATGGATGGTGAAGCGGGAGGATTCTCTCAGATCTCATTCATGATCCATGGAGAAGGTGTATATGGAGAACTAAAGTTTGAATCAGGAGCACACCGTGTACAACGTGTACCAAAGACAGAATCACAAGGACGTATCCAAACATCTACTGCGACAGTATTAGTATTACCAGATACAGATGATGTAGATATCGAGATCGATCCAGCTGACTTAACAATCGAAACACATAGAGCAAGTGGAGCTGGTGGACAACATATCAATAAGACAGACTCTGCTGTACGTATCGTACACTTACCTACTGGTATTACAGTAAACTGTCAAGATGGTCGTAGCCAACATGCGAACCGTGATACTGCTATGCGTTTGATCAAGCAAAGAGTATATGATTACTATCAACAAAAGGCTGAAGCTGAAAAGGGTGCTGAAAGACGTAGTAAGATCGGTACTGGAGATAGAAGTGAAAAGATCCGTACTTATAACTATCCTCAAAATCGTGTAACTGACCACCGTATCGGCTTAACGATCCAACAATTAGATCGTATCGTAGAAGGTAAGTTAGATGATATCATCGCTGCTCTACTAAAAGAAGATGAACGTTTAAAGATCTCAGGAGAACAAAATGGCAACCTATAAGAGCGCTGTCAGAGAAGCTGAACTGCAACTAGAAGCAGCAGAGAAATCTATGCAACTTGCTAAGTTATTCATGATGGAGATCGCTCAATTAGAGAGTGTAGATCTTTATATGAATTATGAGAGTGAGATGCCTGATGAGGTATATGAGTCTTATAAGAGTGGTGTAGAGCGTATGTTGAAGGATGAACCTATGCAATATATCTTAGGATATGAATGGTTCTATGGACGTAAGTTCAAGGTAAATCAAGATGTATTGATCCCACGTCCTGAAACAGAAGAATTAGTTTCTAATGTACTAGTGGCTGTAGATGAGAGAACGGGGCATAGAGAAGAACCATTAACATTGATCGATGTAGGTTGTGGTAGTGGGGCTATTGGGTTATCTTTGAAGTTAGAAGAACCTAGTTTACAAGTGACTCTAGGAGATATTAGTGCTGAGGCATTAGTGGTAGCTAAGGAGAATGCGACTACTTTAGAAGCAGAGGTAGACTTTGTATGTGGAGATATGTTACAACCATTTATTGATCAAGGGATCAAGGTAGATGTGTTAGTATGTAATCCACCTTATATTCCCTCTACCCAAGAGATCGAGGCTACTGTGAAGGACTATGAACCAAATGTTGCATTGTTTGGTGGAAATGATGGTCTATACTTCTATAAGAAGGTATTCGATACTTGTCATTTAGTACTCAAGGAACATGCTTTAATGGCCTTTGAGATCGGGTATGATCAAAAGGAAGCATTGCTTCAAGAAGCTACTACAAGATTTCCACAAGCGAAGTGTGAAGTACTTCAGGATATGTATGGCAAAGACCGTATGTTATTTGTCGATTTTAAGTAAGTTTAAATGTGTATATATAAGCCATCCTTTGTCTAGAAAGGGTGGCTTTTATGATTCGTAAACGATACTATCTAGTATTCCTAATAAGCAGTCTATTCTACTTCAAAAGCAGTATCCAAAGCAGAGTCTCTCCCCTCACATTCGAGATCATCTTCTCAACACCAAGTATCCATGTCATTAGTGAGAAACAACGTGTCATGCAGCTTTATGAAGAGCTTGGTGATGGGGTAGATGAGGGTTCTTTGTATGAGGTGATATGGTTATCTAAAGAGAGATTCTTAAGTGAATATATCGAATATGTGGAAATGAAAGGGGATACATTGAGGTTGTATTTTGATAAAAAGGGGAAGTTAGTGATCAAAGGGACTTTTGGGGACAATTGTAAGGTAAGAGTGGAACAGGAGTCGTGGTTTGTGGAAATGTTTAGAAAATAAGCGTGTAAAGAATATGTTAATTTTAAGATTAGTGCATAAAAGGTATTTATTTTAAAAGGCTTTTGTGGTATTCTTATATGGAGATAACTAGGTGTTTTTTAGTTACTCTAAATTAAGGGGTTGGCGTTTGATACGCTTATGTGAAATGGTGTTGTTTGAAACTAGAAATAGGAGATGTGGCGCTGTGGAAACAATGGTTATGGAGAGAGCGAAGATCGAGGAGATTGCCGCTTTGTTGCGTGATGGGAAGCTTGTTGCTTTTCCAACGGATACAGTTTATGGACTGGCATGCGTGTACGACAATGAAGAGGCTATTTTACGTATGAAAGAGGCTAAGGGTAGATCAGAGTTGAAACCTTTCCCAATGATGGTACGTAATGTGGATCAAGCTAAGAGGGTCGCGGTGTGCGATGAGAGAAGTACAAAGATCATGGAGAAGTGGATGCCTGGGGCTTTGACACTTGTGATGAATAAGTTAGAGAGTGTTCCTGGATATGTGACAAATGGTTCTATGACTGTAGCGATCCGTATTCCCGATGATAGCTTTGTGTTATCTTTATTAGAATTAGTTGGGAAGCCTTTATTAGTTACTAGTGCCAATCTAAGTGATCACTTGCCAGGGCATGATGATAAAGAGGTGTTGGCACAGTTAGATGGACGTATCGATGCTATCGTAAGAGGAGAGGCTCATGGAGTTAGACCTTCTACGATCATTGATGTAACGCAGGATGAGATGTGTGTATTAAGAGAAGGTCCGATCAGTATCGATAGGATCAAGTATTCACTGAAAGGAGAATAACTTATGAAGATTGCGATTGCATGTGACCATGGTGGTATTGAATATAAAGAAAGTTTAAAGAAGTTCTTGATCGAACAAGGGCATGAAGTAGAAGATTTTGGTTGTCATGATAAGACAAGTTGTGACTATCCAGATCATGCGAAACCAGCTGCACAAAGTGTAGCAGAAGGAAAGAATGATCGTGGTATCGTGATCTGTTCTACTGGTATTGGTGTGAGCATCGCGGCAAACAAGGTGCCAGGGGTACGTTGTGCGCTTGTATCTGATGTTATGTGTGCACGTTTAACAAGAGAACATAACAATACGAATGTACTGGCTATGGGGCAATTCGTTATCGGTGAACATTTGATGAAGGAGATCGTAACTGTTTGGTTAAATACTCCATTCTCTGAAGGCGAACGTCATGTTCGTAGGATCAATAAGTTAGAAGCTTAATTTGTAAGGAGGGGTACTATGTTAACAGTATTAAAACATCCACTTATTACGCATAAATTAGCGATCATGCGTGATAAGGATACATGTACGAAGGATTTTCGTCAAAACTTGAGTGAGATCGGTGGTCTTATGGCATACGAGATTGCTCGTGATCTTCCTATGAAAGATGTAGTGATCGAAACTCCGGTAGCTACTTGTAATACACAAATGTTAGCAAAGGATATCGTATTAGTACCTATTCTAAGAGCGGGTCTTGGTATGGTAGATGGTATCGCGAATATCATTCCTACTGTTAAGATCGGGCATATTGGTCTATATAGAGATGAAGAGACTTTACAACCACATGAGTATTTCTGTAAGTTGCCTCATAATATTGCTGATTCAGTGGTATATGTAGTAGATCCTATGTTAGCTACAGGGGGTTCTGCTAGTGCGGCTATTACTATGTTGAAAAAACGTGGTGTAAAGAAGATCAATTTAGTGTGTTTAGTGGGTGTCATGGAGGGTGTTTCTAAGATCGAGAAAGATCATCCTGATGTTGATATATATTTAGCGGCTCTTGATGAGAAGTTAAATGAGAAAGGATATATTGTTCCAGGTCTAGGAGATGCTGGAGATCGTATTTTCGGGACAAAATAGATGTTACGTGATATTGAAAAGGGAATAACACTTGGGATCACTATTATTGGATGTATTGGTAGTTGCTTGTATGTTGGATATTTACTAGATGGAACTATGGGCACTTTACCAGTCTTTATGACGATAGGATTGCTTTGTGGAACTGTGCTTGCCTTTTCATATCTATATTATGTCGGAAAAGGAAAAGTGAAAAAGTGATTAAGGAATATAAGGGAATGATCGTATTCGTTGCTATACATGTTTTGTTAGGGTATGGTATACGTTATGATATTGGAAATGGTTTACTGATTGGTGCGTGCTTTGGCTTGTTCCATTATTATATGATGAATCAGGTGTTTAGTTTGATGGTCATGAATAAGCAAGTCAATGGCGGATTGTTTATGTTATATTTTATTGGTAATTTCGGTGTTTTTGCAGCGCCGCTTTACATAGGTTGTGTATATCCGGACTTTGTCAATGTGTTCGGCGCAGCCTTTGGGTTATTGTTTCATAACATATATATTTATGGAGCGACCCTACTGCAAAGATTAAAGGAAAGGAGAGATGAGATACGCCAAATTTAGTGGGTCAAGTAATTACTATACAAGCGGATATTCTTTACATTGTAGTGATCACCGCTATTCTTTGTGTGTTCTGCTATATGTGCGGTAACGCATTTAAGAAAGCAGAAGTTATGGATCAACCAAAGGGATTAGTTAATGTGGCTATGATTCTTGTAGATACTGTTGATGGTATGGTTGTTCAAAACACAAGTAAGGAAAGAGCTAAAACATTGGCTCCGTACATTTTAGCGCTAGCTATGTATCTTGTAGTCTGCAACTGGTTCGGGTTAACTGGTTTCCCTGCACCAACGGCTAACTACAGTGTGACATTGTCACTTGCTTTTATTACATTCGTATTAAAAGAAAGAGAAGCTATCAAGACGAATGGTTGGGGAGACTATATCAAGGGATTCTTCGATCCTATTCCACCATTTGTAATTCCGAATTTCTTCGGTATGATTGCTCCGTTAATCTCTATGTCACTACGTTTGTTTGGTAACTTACTGAGCGGAACGATTATTTTAACATTGGTTTATGCATTTACAGGTTGGGTAAGTAGTATGGTACCAGTTATCGGTACATTCAACTTCGTTGGACCATTACTTGCACCGTTCTTACATGCATATTTCGATGTATTCTCTGGATTTATTCAGATGTTTATCTTTATCACATTGACACAAGTATTTATTGGAAACAATCTTCCATCAGAAGATTAGTAATTTTAAAAACATAAGGAGGAAAAAAGATTTTTATGGAAAAAGGTTTAATCGCTATTGGTGCTGGTATGGCAATCATGACAGGTATGTGGACAGGTATTGGACAAGGTTTAGCTGCTTCTAAGGCTGTTGAGGCTGTAGGTAAGAACCCTGAAGCAGAAGGTAAGATCCGTACTACTCTAGTAATGGGTTGTGCCCTTGCAGAAACATGTGCCATCTATGGTATGTTAATTGCATTCATGTTAATCTTCGTATTCTAGTAGATCGTTTATAGTAAAAAAATTAAATTGTTTGAATTTTTATTAAGATCTATTATTATGCAGGAGGTGAAACGCAGTGGAGCTTAGTTTTGATATTCAAGGGCAATTATTTCCCAATCTGATCACAATGCTCGTACAATGGGCTTCTACCGGAGTATTATTATTCTTCGTTGTGAAGTTTTTATGGAATCCTGCTAAAAGTTTCTTAGAAAAGAGAGCTGAATATGCTCAAACTCAACTATCTGCAGCAGATGCTTTAAGAGCTGAAGCAGAAAAGATGAACGATGAAGCAAAAGCTTTCATTAAAGAAGCAGGAAATACAGCACGCGAATTAGTTGAGGAAGCAAAACGCGAAAGTACACAGTTAAAAGAAACACTGTTGAAAGAAGCAAAAGAAGAAGCAGAAGCGAAGCTGGATGCAGCACGTCGTGAAATCGAATATGAAAAGAACGCAATGCGTCAAGGTGTGGCTAAGGAGATCGTAGAAGTAGCTATGGCAGCAACTGAAAAGTTATTAGCTGAAAAGACAACTTCTGAAGATGATCGTTTGGCTATCGAACAATTTGTAAAGGATGTTAATGCATAATGGAAACTGTTAGTTCTAGATATGCAACAGCCTTATTCGAATTAGCGTGCGAAAAACAGTGTGCAGATAACTGGCAAGAACAAATGCGCTTTGTTAAGTCCGTATTTGCCAAAAATAAGGAGTATTTAGCATTCTTCTCTCACTATCGTATTACTTTAGAAGAGAAGCAAGCAGTACTTCGTGGTGTATTTGAAAATAAGATCGATCGTGATTTAATGAACTTCTTATTCTTATTATTAGATAAGAAAAGAATAGGAAACATCGTGAAGATCTCAACAGCATTCAATACATTATGTAATGAAGCTAAGAATGTATCTGAAGGTATCGTATACTCTGTAAATGAGTTAAGTGCTGAACAAAAGGATGCAATCGAAGCAACTGTAGGTAAAAAGCTAGGAGTTACTCTAGATCTTACTAATAGATTAGATGCTAACTTAATTAGTGGTGTTAAAGTAGTAGTCGGTGACAATGTAATTGATGGTTCATTACAACACCGTATTACTTCATTGAAGAGTGAATTATTGAAGAAAGCAGGTGATTAAATGGAACTAAGACCTGAAGAGATCAGTGCCCTTATCAAAGAACAGATCAAACATTATGAAGATCGTTTAGAGGCTAACGATGTTGGATACGTAATTCGTGTAGGTGACGGTATTGCATTGATCCAAGGTTTAGAAAAAGCCATGGCCGGAGAATTATTATTATTCCCTAACGATATTTATGGAATGGTAATGAACCTAGAAGAAGACCATGTAGGTGCGGTATTACTTGGAAGTGACTCTTTAATCAAAGAAGGCGACGAAGTAAAACGTACAAATCGTATCATTGAAGTACCAGTAGGCGATGCTCTACTTGGACGTGTAGTTAATTCATTAGGACAAGCAATCGATGGTGGAGCTCCTATCGCAAGCGATAAGTTCCGTCCTATCGAACGTGTTGCACCTGGTGTAATCACACGTAAGAGTGTACATCAACCTTTACAAACTGGTATCAAGATCATTGACTCAATGATCCCTATCGGTAAGGGTCAACGTGAGTTGATCATCGGTGACCGTCAAACTGGTAAGACAGCTATCGCTATCGATACTATCTTAAACCAAAAAGGTAACGATGTTCTATGTATTTATGTAGCAATTGGTCAAAAGGCTTCAACTGTTGCTCAAATCGTAGAAAAATTAAGAGTAAATGGTGCTATGGAATATACAACTGTAGTAGCTGCTACAGCTTCTGAATTAGCTCCATTACAATATATCGCACCATATGCAGGATGTGCTATTGGTGAAGAATGGATGGAACAAGGCAAGCACGTATTAATCGTATACGATGATTTATCTAAGCATGCCGTTGCATACCGTACATTATCATTATTATTAAAGCGTCCTCCAGGACGTGAAGCGTTCCCTGGTGACGTATTCTACTTACATTCACGTTTATTAGAACGTGCAGCTAAGTTAAATGATGAACTAGGTGGCGGTTCATTAACAGCATTACCTATCATCGAAACTCAAGCAGGTGATATCTCAGCTTATATCCCTACAAACGTTATTTCTATCACAGACGGACAAATCTTCTTACAAACAGAATTATTCAACTCTGGTGTTCGTCCAGCAGTAGACTCAGGTCTATCTGTATCACGTGTAGGTAGCTCTGCACAAACTAAGGCTATGAAGGCTGTATCTGGTGCATTAAAGCTAGAATTAGCTCAATACCGTGAAATGCTTTCATTCGCTCAATTCGGTAGTGACGTTGATGCTGCAACTAAGGCAGCTCTTGACCATGGTGCTCGTTTAACTGAGCTATTAAAGCAAGGTCAATATTCTCCATTGAGTGTAGGAGAAATGGTAGTATCTCTATTTGCTGCAAAGAACAAGTTCTTACGTAGCATTCCAGTAGAAAAAGTTCAAGACTTCGAAGCAGGATTACATAACGAAATCCGTACTTCTCACCCTGAAATTCTTGATGAACTTAATGAAACAGGGCTTCTTAGTAAGGAATTAGACGCGAAGTTACGCGAAGCAATCAGTGCTTATCTAGAAAAGTATAAAATGCTTAATGGTGACTAATTATGGCTCAAAGTAAACAAGCTTTAAAGAGTCGTATTCGTTCCGTTAAATCTACTAAGAAGATCACAAAAGCAATGGAACTAATTGCTACAACAAAGCTTCAAAAACAAAAGAAGATGATGGAAAACAACCGTGAATATGCTTATTACTTAAAAGAAACTATTTCACAAATTCTTCTTGATAACGCTGAAATTGAAAACCAATATCTTGTACATCAAGAGGATACTAACCCTCTAACAATCCTTTTCACTTCTGATATGGGATTATGTGGTGGTTATAACTCTAATGAATTAAGATATTTACAAGAGATCGGTGTTAATCCTGAAGCTCCACTTATGGTAATCGGTTCTAAAGGTCTACCTTGGCTTAAAGCAAGAAACTTCAACATTGAGAACGAATTGATCTCAAGTGATACTGTAAGTTATCTTGATCTAGCAAGGATCATGACAAGTGTATTGAATCGTTATGTTGCGAAAGAGATCACTAGTATCCGTATCGTTTATACAAAGTTCGCTAACTCTGTATCATTCGTTCCTAACCATGTACAATTACTTCCTGTTACTAGAGAAAGCTTAGGTAAGAAGGAAGAAACTACTGGTTATGTAATGGAAACATTGTTCGAACCAAGTGCGGATGCAATTCTAAATGATTTAATTCCGATGTATGTTAAGTCTTTATTCTATAGCTACTATCTTGAAACTAAGACAAGTGAACAAGCTTCTAGAAGAATGGCTATGGAAACTGCAACTGATAACGCATCTGAATTGATCGATACACTTACACTTAAATTTAATCAGGCTCGTCAAGCTGCAATTACTCAAGAAATTACTGAAATTGTCGGCGGCGCGAATGCTCTGTAGTAGGAGGATAGAAGATGGCAAAAAATATTGGACATATCGTCCAGATCATTGGATCTGTAGTCGATATCCGTTTCGAAAATGGACAACTTCCTGCTCTAAATAACGCTGTTACTATCGATACAGAAAAACTTCATGTAACAGTTGAGGTAGCTCAACATCTAGGTGATGATACAGTTCGTTGTATCTCTATGTCACCAACAGATGGTCTAATGCGTGGATTAGAAGCAGTAGACACAGGAGCTCCAATTTCTGTTCCAGTTGGAAGAGAAGTATTAGGAAGAATGTTCAACGTATTAGGAGAAGAGATCGACGGTCTAGGACCAGTTGCTGCTGATGTTAAGCGCGACCCTATTCACCGTAAGGCCCCTTCTTTCGAAGAACAGCAGACATCTGCTGAAATCCTGGAAACAGGTATTAAAGTAATCGATTTACTATGCCCATATGCAAAGGGTGGTAAGATCGGTCTATTCGGTGGTGCCGGTGTAGGTAAAACCGTATTAATGCAAGAGTTAATCCACAATATCGCTAAGGCGCATGGTGGTATGTCAGTTATGGCTGGTGTAGGTGAACGTACACGTGAAGGTAACGATATGTACCATGAAATGAAGGACTCTGGAGTTATCGATAAGACTGTATTAGTATACGGACAAATGAACGAATCTCCAGGTGCTCGTATGCGTGTTGCTCTTTCTGGTTTAACAATGGCTGAACACTTCCGTGATTCTGAAGGACAAGACGTATTGTTATTCATCGACAATATCTTCCGTTTCACTCAAGCAGGTTCAGAGGTATCAGCTCTATTAGGTCGTATGCCAAGTGCAGCTGGTTACCAACCAACACTTGCTACAGAAATGGGTCAATTACAAGAACGTATCACATCTACTAAGCGTGGTTCAATCACATCAGTACAAGCTGTATACGTACCTGCCGATGACTTAACTGACCCAGCTCCAGCAACATCATTCACACACTTAGATGCTAAGATCGTATTAGACCGTAGCATCGCAGCATTAGGTATCTTCCCAGCAGTAGACCCACTTGACTCTACATCTCGTCAATTAGATCCACTTGTAGTTGGTGAAGAACACTACCAAGTAGCTCGTGGAGTTCAATCAATTCTACAAAGCTACAAAGAGTTACAAGATATTATCGCGATCTTAGGTATGGACGAATTATCTGAAGAACAAAAGGTAATCGTAAACAGAGCTCGTCGTGTTCGTAACTTCTTATCACAACCATTCAACGTAGCTGAACAGTTCAACGGTGTTCCTGGTAAGTATGTACCATGCAGCGAAACTGTACGCAGCTTCAAAGAATTGTTATCAGGTAAGTATGACGACCTTCCTGAACAAGCATTCATGTTCGTAGGTAACATTGAAGAAGCAGCTGAAAAGGCTAAGACTTTAGAGGACTAATTCATGTTTAGTGTTAAGATTATTACACCTCAAGGCTTATACAGAGAAGTAGAAACAAGCATTCTTAATGTAGTGACTACTGACGGCGCTCGAGGAGTATTAACTAACCACGTTCCTCTTGTATGCATGTTGGATATCGGTAAAATGTCTACAATTGAGAACGGTGTACGACAAGAATATGCTGTCAACGGCGGATTGCTATATTTCAGAAATAACCAAGCTACGATCTTAACTGATACTTGTGAGCATAGCTCAGAGATCGACGTAGAACGTGCAATCAGTGCTAAACAACGTGCTGAAGAAAGGATCGCAGATAAAAAGCCTAATATCGACTTGCAACGTGCAGAATTAGCTCTTAAGAGAGCTATGACTCGTATCAACGTTTCAGGTAAATAAAACAATTAAGAGCCTTAGGGCTCTTTTTTGATTCCCCTACACACAATCACCACCCCCCCATTCTTCTACTAGTATTTACTACCTTCTTCTCTATATACTCCTAGTTGACCATATGACTAAATCAGTATAAATCATACATAGTACGTACAAACTAAAAAGAAGAAATCGTGAAATAATTTGAAAACACCACAAAAAAATCAAAAAAGTAATTCAAAAAAAATAAAAAAGAGCGTATAATATGTGAATAAATAACAGAGGGGGGAGCACTTATGAGACTAGACTTAAAAGAAATCCAATCCCATGTCAATAACAAAGGAATCTATCAAAAGGGGATCGAGATCTATAAAAATGGATTGATCAAGAACATAACAGTACAGTACAATAAACATACGAACTGTTCACTATTAATAGGGGAAATAAGTGAAACAAAACGTACTAAGTATACTGCTATCGCAACATTTGACGAAGAGAAACAAAAGTTCATTCGCTTCCACTGTGACTGTGTAGTACTCACAAAGAACAATGAGATCTGCCCACACATGGCAGCAGCACTCATTGCCGCATACTACAAAGAACACCCAGAAGAAACACTAGAAGAACCAAAACCAGATCAACTAGTCAGTGATGCTGAACAACTCATCCGCTTCTATTCTAATGACTATGAGAAATCATTGATGTTACAAGACCAACACATCGATGTAACTATCATCCCACAATTAGAACAGATCGATAAACATGTATACGTATTCTTTAAATTACAACATAACAAGAAACAATACATCGTACGTAGCTTAGAAGACTTCGTACATGCCTTACAAGAGCGAAAGAGCATCTCTTATGGGAAAGAACTATCATTCATCCACCATACAGAAGCATTCACTAATCCAGAACTATTACTATTCTTACTACGTGAATTCGAGAATCGTAAGATCAATGAAACATATGCTGAAAAGAATATCAACGCCAAGCACATGTACCTAAACCCAAGTGCCTTCGATGAATTCTTCTGGAGATTCGTAAAGGATAAGATCAACTACAAGAGTCAAGGAAAAGAAGAACCGCTTCATGTACATAGTATCCTTCCTCATATCTCCTTAGTGATCGAAGAGAAGGAAGATAACTTTGTTCTACGATTACGCAAACCTATGCAATATATTAGTGGAAGTATGTATGGATACTACATCTGTGGAAACAACATCTACTACTGCTCTGCACTATTCCATGATGCTTGTAAACGACTACTAACATACTTCAATACACACAGTGAACTAGTCGTTGAGAAAGAAAAGATGCAAGACTTCTATAACTCTGTATTAGTAGAAGTACAAGGCTATATCCAATTCCTAGGAGATGTAGAAGAATACTCGCCAAACACAGTAACCAATCGACTATACATCGACTTCAGTAACAATATCGTACACGGTTTCCTAATGCATTATTATGGTGAGAATGCAAAGTATCTCGCATTTAAAGATGATAACCAAGGAACAGGAAGAGATGTACGAGAAGAAACAAAAGCTAGACTTGCTCTGAAGAAATATATAACAAGTATCGATCCATTAAAGGGGTCATTCATGATCAAGAAATCTATGGATGATATCTATGACTTCTTAAGCAATGGGATTAGTGAAATGGCGAATATGTGTGAGATCTATGCAAGTGACAAGGTATGTAAGATCAATATCTTGAAGCGTGTAAACTTCAGTGTAGGTGTTAAGATCGAAAGTAATCTATTAAAACTAGACTTTACAGGAGATGTAGTAGATTCTAAGGAACTACAAGGGATCTTAGAAGCCTATAAAGAAAAACGTAAGTACTATAAATTAAAAGATGGTTCTATCTTACAATTAGCCAATGAATCCATGGAAGCAATCTCTTCTGTAGTAGATAGCTTACATTTAAAGGATGAGGAGTGGGAAGGAGGCACATTAAGTGTACCTGCCTACCGTTCACTAACCCTAGATTCTACTTTAAAGAACTATCGTAACATTGATCTAGATCGAGATGTTTATTATAAACAATTAGTAAAGTCTATGAATAACGTAGGAGATAATGACTATCCTATTCCTGCTAGTATGAAGAAGATCCTACGTAACTACCAAAAGGAAGGATACAGATGGCTTAAGACCATGGCTACCTTTGGCTTTGGTGGTATCTTAGCCGATGATATGGGTATCGGTAAGACTATCCAGATCATAGCCCTATTAGAAGACGCAGCCTCAGATCCAACTAAGAAGAGTCTAGTAGTCTGCCCAGCTTCCTTGATCCTGAACTGGGAAAGTGAGATCAAGAAGTTCTCTAGTAACATCAAGATGAATATCATCATGGGAAATCAAGAAGAACGCATACGCTTGATCAAAGCTGATACTGATGCTCAAGTATACATAACATCCTATGATTACTTAAAACGTGACTACGAGCACTATGAAGATCGTACATTCGAATATTTGATCATTGATGAAGCCCAATTCATTAAGAATCAATATACGAAGAATGCGGAAAGTGTAAAGATGATCAAGAGTAAGTATAAATTCGCATTAACAGGAACACCGATCGAGAATAGTATCAGTGAACTATGGTCGATCTTTGACTTCCTAATGCCAGGATACTTATTCGATTACAATTACTTCAAGAAGTTCTATGAGAATCCGATCATTAAGTATGATGATACTGAAGCCTTAGAAGATCTTCGAAGAATGGTAGAACCATTCGTATTACGACGTGTTAAGAAAGATGTCTTGAAAGAATTACCAGATAAGATCGAATCTACGATCCTAGTAGACTTTGATGAAGAGAGTAAGAAACTATATGATGCGAACTTAAGCTTGATCCGTAAAGACCTAGAAACACAATTCGTAGGAGATAAGATCAAGAATAAGATCCTAGTCATTGCTATGCTTACAAAGCTACGTCAATTATGCTGTGCACCACAGTTACTATATGAGAACTATACAGGCCAAGCAGCTAAACTACAAGCATGTATGGAGATCGTACAAAACTGTAAGGAAACAGGTAAGAAAGTACTGATCTTCTCTCAATTCACATCCTTACTAGATATTATTGCTGATCAACTTCTACAAGAGAATATCTCATTCTATATGTTAACAGGAGAGAGCAGTAAGAATAAACGACAAGAGATGGTCAATGCCTTTAACCAAGATGATACCCAAGTATTCCTGATCTCTTTAAAGGCAGGAGGAACTGGTCTGAACTTAACTTCTGCTGAAGTAGTGATCCACTTTGACCCATGGTGGAATCTATCTGCTCAAAACCAAGCAACAGATAGAGCGCATCGCTATGGCCAAAATAAGAAGGTACAGGTATTTAAGTTGATCGTACGTAATAGTATTGAAGAGAAGATCCTGAACTTACAAGGCAAGAAGAAAGAGTTATCGGATGCTTTAATCAATGAGAATGAGGGTATTATTACGAAGATGAGTCGTGAGGATATCTTAGATCTATTTATGTAACAGGGAAGTGTCTATAGCAGACACTTCTTTTCTTTTGGTACATATAACCATCTCATTATCTATTACTTCCATATATATATTATGAAAGGCAAGGTGATAGTGATGTTTTATACCGATGAATATACTCAAAAGCAAGTATTAGCTATGGCATATGTGATCCCACAGAAGTTCTGTAACATCTATCCGATCGATAAGGGGTTCTATAAAGGAACTCTGTTCCAAGAACTCGATAAACCATTTATGGGAGGATGTAGTAAATGAATACAGCTAGACAAGCGTTACTAAAGATCCAGATGATCGATTTCGCCATGATCGATGTGGGTCTATATCTAGATGTATATCCAGATAACAAGAAGGCATTGGAATACTTTAGTCAGTTGGAGGAGTTAAGAGAGAGTGCTGTGAGGGAGTATGAGGCTAGATATGGTCCTCTTACGATCTATGGTCTAGAGGATAAGAACTATAACACATATATCAATGGTCCATGGCCATGGGAAAGAGAGATATAGTTTATGTGGATCTATCAGAAGAAATTAGAGTTTCCAGTGGATATTAAGAAACAGGATGCTAAGGCAGCTAAGATCATTATTACACAATTAGGGGGACCAGATGGTGAACTAGCAGCAGCGAATCGATATATGAGTCAAAGATATACGATCCCCTTCAATGAGGGGAAGGCTCTATTAACAGATATAGCGACAGAGGAGTTAGCACATGTAGAGATGATCTCAGCCATGTTATACCAATTAACACAAGGATTAGATATTGAAGAGATCAAGGCAGCAGGCTTTGATACCTACTTTGTAGATCATACATTAGGCGTCTATCCACAAAGTGCAGGAGGCATGCCATTTACTGCTACGTACTTTCAATCTAAAGGAGATCCGATCACAGATCTAATAGAAGACTTAGCAGCAGAACAAAAGGCTAGAACAACGTATGACAATATACTAAGACTGGTCAATGATGAGGATATCTGTAAACCAATACGCTATTTAAGAGAAAGAGAAGTTGTACATTTCCAACGCTTTGGGGATGCTCTATCAAGAGTGCAAGAGAGATTGAATGCGAATAATTACTATGCCTATAATCCATCCTTTGATCCTAGTAAAGAAGCTACTCGTCAGTAGTTTCTTTTCTTTGATGATACTACTGGTATTTCTGCTAGATTTATATTATAGTAACAGTGAAGAGGTGGTAGGTATGAAGTATCAAACGATCTTGATCGATGCAGATGACACGATCTTAGACTTTCATACTAATGAGCAAGAATCTCTTAGAAAGACGTTTCATGCTTATGGATTAGAATATAATGATGAGGTATATGCTGTATACCATAGACATAATATAGCTCTATGGAAGGCTTTTGAAGAAGGAAAGATCTCTAAGGAAGAGATATTACAAAGAAGGTTTCGTAATACCTTTGACGAACTGAATTATCACCATGTACCCAGTACCTTTGAAGAAGATTTCCAAGAACAGTTAGCGCAGGGGGGATATATGTTGCCCCATGCCTATGATGTGATCGTAGAGTTAAGCAAACGGGCGGATGTATATATTGTGACCAATGGTGTAGCTAGTACACAGTCTAGTAGACTTGATAAGAGTGGGCTTATGCCTTATTTAAAAGGAGTATTTATTTCCGAGGAAATTGGATATCAGAAGCCTCATAGAGAGTATTTTATGTATATTAAGGAGAAGATCGGATATACAGATGAGTCTACTATTATCATAGGAGATTCCTTGTCTAGTGATATCCAAGGAGGGATCAATGCGAATATTGATACATGTTGGTATGATCCGTATTATAAAGAGAATACCAAGCCGTGTACGTATGTGATCCATGATATTAGAGAATTATTAGAGATATTGAAATAGAGGGGAGAGAGATGTATGAGAGCGATATTTATAGATGATGAGATCCAAGAATTTACAGTCTTTGAGAAAGCTTTAAAAGCCAATGCATCGATCAGTATGTTAGAAGCATTCACAAGCCCTAATGCTGCTATAGTATTTGCTCTATCCCATCCTTTAGATATCGCCTTCATTGATGTAGAGATGCAAGAGATGAATGGGATAGAACTAGCTACCAAGTTAAGAAGTATTCATAAGGATATCGCATTAGTATTCATGAGTAATAAGGAAGACTATGCCATGGCATCGATCAAACTCAATGCAGCAGGCTATCTATTTAAACCCTATACACAAGAAGAATTGCGCTATGCGATCGAGAGTGCGATGTTACTAAGTAAACGGAATTCTCCTAGGTTGTTTGCTAGGACCTTTGGTCATTTCGATTTCTTTGTAAATGGAAAGCCTATTATGTTCAAGAGTAATAAGGCTAAAGAACTCATGGCCTTACTAATAGATCGCCAAGGGGGTACAGTGACTACTGATCAGATCATTGCTACTTTATGGGAAGATCGACCTAATGATGAAGCAACTCAGAATCTATGTAGTAAGATCGTGAAGACCCTACAAGATGAGTTAGAGAAGGCAGGAGTCAGAGATCTGATCATTTCTTCTAGAGGAGTTAAGCGGATCGATACAGAGAAGTTTGATTGTGATCTATATGAGTTACTTGCAGGAAATGAAGCTACTGCTAAGATCTTCTTAGGAGAGTATTTAAGTGAGTATAGTTGGGCAGAGGCAAGGTGTAGTGCCTTGATCTCACGCTATCATAATGAGTTATCAGATATGTACTAATAAGGAGGGAAACCTCCTTTTCATTGTCGAATAATGGAAATATTTTCCTTAATTCCATTTCAGTTCCTGTTCACTTCCATGTCTATTCATTACTAACAAGTATAATGACAATGAAGGAAAGGTCAGGTAACACCATGAATCCAGAAAAAAAGAAATTAAGAATGTTATTGGTCGATGCTGAGGAAGGAATTACCGAACAATTTCAAGTGTATTTATCTGAGCATCCTCGTGTAGAATTAGTTAAGATCATTACCAATGGAAATGAAGTAATACAAGCTATTGAAGAATATACACCAGATATACTCATCATGGATCTATTATTACCCAAGGGAGATGGGATCTCATTACTAGAGAATCTATCTAAACTATCATTATCCAAAGAACCATTCATCGTCATCACATCCTCTATCACACTAGGCACTACAGTGAATTATAGCTTTGATCTAGGGGTAGATTACTACATTATGAAACCGTATGATATCGAACATGTAGTACGTAGGATAGAACATATTCTCAAGGATGGAAATAAGGTCCAGAAGGAAGAAGAGCGGATCGAGGAACGTGTGAGTCATGAGCATGCTTTGATACAAGAGGTGACTAAGGTTTTATTAGAGTTAGGGATGCCTACGAATGTGAAGGGATACCAGTATTTAAGAGATGGGATCTTATTAGCGATCGAGGATATTAGTATGTTACATTATATTACCAAGAGCGTATATCCAAGTATTGCCCAGAAGTATGATGCAACTCCAGGAAGTGTAGAAAGAGCGATCCGAAATGCGATTGAGATCTGTTTTACGAGAACTAGGGGAGATATTTTGTATAAGACATTTGGAAATGCAATCGATGTGGATAAGGGAAAGGTAACGAATAGTGAGTTTATTGGGTTGATCGCTGATAAAGTGAGAGTTCAATATCAGATGCGTGGATAAGTTTTATTCTTTTGTGTTGTATAATTGATCCTTTTTCGATATAATATGATAGGTTTAATAAGTAGAAAAGGTGATATTATGGAAGAATTGAATTTAACAGAACAAGAGATTGTAAGACGTAATAAGTTAAAAGAGTATGAAGAGAAGGGGGTTGCTCCTTTTGGTCATGCTTTCGAGAGAACTCATCGTACAAAAGAGATCATTGATCTTTATGGTGAGAAGTCTAAAGAAGAATTAGAAGAATTAAATGTATTCGTGAAGATGGCTGGTCGTATTATGACTAAGCGTGATATGGGTAAGGCTGCTTTCTTAAATCTGCAAGACCGTGATGGTCAGATCCAATTATATGTTCGTAAGGATGTTATTGGGGAAGAGTCTTATGCTGTATATAAGTTAGCTGACTTAGGTGATATCATTGGTATTGAGGGTCATGTATTCCGTACAAACCATGGTGAATTATCTATCAAGGTAGAGAAGTATGAGCACTTATCAAAGGCTTTACGTCCATTACCAGAAAAGTATCATGGTCTACAAGATATCGAAGAGCGTTATCGTAGACGTTACTTAGACCTTATTGTAAATGAGGATTCTCGTCGTACTGCTATGCTACGTCCTCGTATCATTCGTGCGATCCAAAATTATTTAGATGGGGAAGGTCTGATCGAAGTAGAAACACCAGTACTACAACCTATTCTAGGGGGTGCTGCTGCTCGTCCATTCGTGACTCATCACAATACTTTAGATATGAACTTCTATCTTCGTATTGCTACTGAGCTTCCTTTAAAGAGACTTATTGTTGGTGGTTTAGAGGGTGTATATGAGATCGGTCGTTTGTTCCGTAATGAGGGTATGGATAGATCACATAACCCAGAGTTCACTACTGTTGAGGCGTATGTAGCATATAGTGATATGGAAGGTATGATGAAGCTTGCTGAGGGTATTATTACTTCTGCTTGTGATGCTGTATGTCCTACTCGTGAGATCGAGATTGAGGGTAAGACTATTTCTCTACAAGCTCCTTTCAAGAGACTACATATGGTAGATGCTATTAAGGAATATGCTGGTGTTGATTTCTGGAAGGAAATGTCTTTTGAAGAGGCTAAGGCACTAGCAGAAGAACATCATATCGAAGTGGAGAAGCATCATACTGGTGTTGGTCATATCATTAACTTATTCTTCGAAAAGTATGTAGAAGAGAAGATCGTTCAACCTACTTTCGTATGTGGACATCCAATCGAGATCTCTCCTCTTGCTAAGAAGAATGCGAAAGATGGTAGATTCACGGATCGTTTCGAGTTATTCATTAATGGTCGTGAGTATGCGAATGCGTTCTCTGAGTTAAATGATCCAATTGATCAAAGACAACGTTTCGAGGCTCAAGTTGCTGAGAAGAATTTAGGTAATGAAGAGGCTAGTGAAATGGATGTTGACTATGTAGAGGCTCTTGAGTATGGTCTTGCTCCTACTGGTGGTATTGGTCTTGGTATCGACCGTTTAGTGATGTTATTAACTCAAAGCGATAGTATTCGTGATGTAATCTTATTCCCTCACATGAAGAATAAGTAAGAATCAAGAAATAGTATATAGAAGTGCGGTAATGATGAGTTATCGCACTTTTTGTTTTGTAAAGAGATTGTAAAATGTAAAGCACCATTATTGAAATGAAAAACAATACATGTTAGAATGTGATTGTAATAAAAGGGAGTAGTTTGCACCTTTGGTGTAATAGTAGTCGTCATCACGTGAATTCCACCGGTTACTGTTTGAAATAACGAGACTTTTATCGATTTATGCGATAAGAGTCTTTTTCTTTTATCGCTGGGAAAGGGGTTATAACTATGGATTTCGTAAAACTATTAATTGGATTTGTATTATTGATCAAGGGAGCAGATTTCTTTGTAGAAGGTAGTTCCTCATTAGCAAAGATCATGAAGATCCCAGCAGTGATCATTGGTCTAACTATCGTAGCTATGGGTACAAGTGCACCAGAAGCAAGCGTGAGTATCAATGCTGCTCTAGCGGGTAATAACGATATTGCTATTAGTAATGTCATTGGTTCTAACATCTTTAATGGTATGATCGTGGTAGGTGTATGTGCTATTCTAAGAAAATTCGCTGTTAATAAGGATATTGCTAACAGAGATCTTCCTATCAATATTTTAGTATCTATCATTCTATGCTTCATGATTATGGATGGTACTTTAAGTAGAATAGAGGGTATTATTCTATTAGTAGGTATGGTTCTATTCATTCTTATGATGGTAAGATCTGCTTTAAAGAATCGTGAAGAGGGAGAGGATGTTAAGACTATTTCTCTTCCTATGAGCTTTGTATATATTATTGGTGGTTTGATCGGTGTTGTGTATGGTGGTGATCTAGTAGTAGATGCTGCTACAGCTATTGCCACTATGTTTGGATTAAGTCAAAACTTCATTGGATTAACGAACGTAGCTGTGGGTACTTCTTTGCCTGAACTTGTTACTTCAGTAGTGGCTACTAGAAAGGGAGAGAGTGGATTGGCTCTTGGGAATGCAGTAGGTTCTAATATCTTCAATATCCTATTTATTCTGGGTATGTCTGCTGTGATCTCACCGTTAACTGTGTTAAGTGAGTCTTTAGTAGATGGTATCATTATGCTAGCTACAGGTGGTCTTCTATATGTATTTGCTAAGACTAAGCATGAGATGAATAAGGGTGAGGGTATTATTTGTATTCTAGTATATGTAGCGTATACTGTATTCTTATTTGTTAGATAGGTATTTAGAATGTGATGATCAAGGGTCATCACATTTTTATATCCTTTAAGAGGATTGTAAGGATAATGTAAATGGAAGGTTAAGAAAATATTAATTTATTATTGAATTTCATGGTTAGAAATGTTAGAATCTTTCTCGATATAAAAGGGAGTAGTTTGCACTTTTAGTGTAATAGTAGTCGTCAGCACGTGGTTTCCACCGGTTACTATTTGAAAGATAACGAGACTTTTATCTTATGAGCGATAAGAGTCTTTTTTTAATCGCTAGAAAGGGTAAAACTATGGATTTCGTAAAATTATTAATTGGTTTTGTATTATTGATCAAGGGTGCTGATTTCTTCGTAGAAGGTAGTTCATCTCTTGCTAAGATCATGAGAGTTCCTACTGTGATCATTGGTCTTACTATCGTAGCTATGGGAACAAGTGCACCAGAATTAAGTGTAAGTGTAAATGCTGCTTTAGCAGGAAGTAACGATATTGCGATCAGTAATGTCATTGGTTCTAACGTCTTCAATAGTATGGTAGTTGTGGGTATGTGTGCATTCCTTAGAAAGTTTGCTGTAAATAAGGATATTGCTAATAGAGATCTACCTATCAATATCTTGATCTCTATTGTGTTATGCTTCATGATGCTTGATAACAAATTAAGTCGTGTGGAAGGTTGTATTTTACTAGTAGGTATGGTTCTATTCATTTTCATGATGGTAAGATCTGCTTTACAGAATCGTGAAGAGGGAGAAGATGTTAAGACTATTTCTTTACCTATGAGTTTTGTGTATATTATTGGTGGTTTGATCGGTGTTGTGTATGGTGGTGATCTAGTGGTCGATGCTGCTACTGCTATTGCGACTATGTTTGGTTTAAGCCAAAACTTCATTGGATTAACGATCGTGGCTGTGGGTACATCTTTACCTGAGTTAGTTACTTCAGTGGTAGCTACTAAGAAGGGGGAGAGTGCTCTAGCACTTGGTAATGCAGTGGGTTCTAATATCTTCAATATCTTATTGATTCTAGGTATGTCTGCTGTGATCTCTCCATTGAATGTGTTAAGTGAGTCTTTAGTAGATGCTATGTTTATGTTAGGTAGTGCTATGTTGTTATTTGTGTTTGCTAAGACTAAGCATGAGATGAATAAGGGTGAGGGTATTGTTTGTATGCTAGTGTATGTAGCATATACTGTGTTCTTGTTTATTAGATAGTGTTGTAGACCTAGTTTCTGTGGGAACTGGGTCTTTTTTAGATATTCCAGGCAGTGATTGGAGAATATAAATAAGCTACCGTATGGTAGCTTATTCTTTAGATATAGATAATATTTGGTATAGGTCTTTTTCTGGGTTATATTTCAGTGTTGCAGTCCAAGTAGGATGAGTCAAGACTATATCCCTGTAGTGCTCTTCATAATAGGAAACTGGATGATCACATGCATCAATAGAAGGACAGTATTGATCACCAATATATTCTTCTAGATCATATTTCTTATAAGTAAGTGTTAGAATACCATTTTCTTCTTTGGAATCTGTAACATACAATCCATATGGAATGGTAGGACCATCACCAGCGTAACTTCTTACAAAAAAAGCACCAATATCTTTGTCCTCATAATACCCTTGATTATTTTGACCAGTACTTAAAGTGTAGGTAGAATCAATTCCTAGAACATCCTTAACTGCTTTCTTATAATCAGTGATAGTATATATACCATAATAAATACCATCACCAGTAAAATTCTCTTTCATCCAAATATCCTCATAATCAGTGCAATAACCACCTATACAAGAATAACGATTTGTTACGAAAAGAAGTGGTGCAATAAATTCATTTGAATCAAACACTTCGCTAGGATCGTTAAATGTATCATCAATATGATATAGAATATATTGAACGTCGCGTAAAGAACCAGAATTCTTATAATCGAAATTGACCCTAAAACGGAATTGCTGTTCATTTAGAAGTGCACTTGTTTTTATTTCTTTCTTTGGAATATACAGATTGATACTAGGAAGATTAATGGATAAATTAAAAGCATCTTCCATTATATTATCTTTATGAGTTATGTATTTCTCATATTCAACGGTATAAGCTTCAATGATAGCATACTGTTTTCGTAAACTATGAATTAAAGATATACAATGTAATAACAAACTATCTTTCATTCCTTTGTTGAAATTCATCACATCATTTTCTAATGCCCCTTCACTAGCATCATAGAACTCTTGCTTCTTCATATCATACTTAACTTTTAATTCTACGTTGTCTTGTGTAAGAATTGTAATATTGAAAATGTCATAAATGAAATCGTCGTAGAACTCTGTAAACTCAATATGGAAGGTTGCCTTAATACAACGAATATTACCTTGAGTTAGATAATAAAAATGATAATTATATATATCTACTTCGTGTGTATGATCGATAATATCATAATGTAATAAATATTGTATATCATTCTCATCATTCTCCGAAGTCATATACATGTGTAATATATCATTCGGGTAATTTATATTTACAGCAATGTGACTAGAATACGGAGAGTTAGTATAATTTTGTATTAATGTGTTGTATTTTTTGTCAAAAAAGGCATTCGTTCTTTCTTCAATAGTATCTTGTCTTTTATTTGAGATAGTACTAATAGTACTAACAGTAGTATTCTCACCATTCCCCTGTTGCTGTGTACAACCACTCAACATCATACATAGAAGTAATACTATAAACTTACGTAACATACCCATCCCCCCTAACTATCTTTATTCTCATTATACCACACTCCCCATTCCTATGATATAATAAGAAAAACTAACACAAAGGAGTACAACATATGATCATCAAAGACACATGCGTATTCGCATTAGGCGAAAGAAACGAAAACATCCAACATGTAAACTGTAACGAAGAGATCACATTCTATACAAGAGACTGCTTCAATAACCAGATCACATCTGAAGACTATGTATTCGATCACTTAGACTGGGATCACATCAATCCAGCAACAGGTCCAGTATACGTAGAAGGCGCAGAAGTAGGAGACGTCCTTAAAGTAGAGATCTTGAAGATCGATCTAGATAATGAAGGTACAATGTGCTGCCTACCAGAAAATGGAGTATTAGGGGTAGATGTAGTAGATAGTCAAGTTAAGAAGATCAAGGTAGAAGATGGATATTGCCATTTCAATGATCTAAGATTACCACTAAATCCAATGATCGGTGTAATTGGTGTAGCACCAGCTAGAGAGCCTATCCCATGTGGAACACCTGGTAAACATGGAGGTAATATGGATAACACTCGTATTACTGAAGGAGCTACATTATACCTACCAGTATTCCACGATGGAGCATACTTTGCTTGTGGAGATGTCCATGCCTGTATGGGAGATGGAGAGATCATGGTCAGTGGTGTAGAGATTGGAGCTAGAGTTACAGTTAGATTCAGCGTGATCAAGGGAGTAAGTATCACTGAACCTAGATTAGAAGATCAAGACTATATCTATACTATCTCTTCTAACGAAGACCTTGAGAAAGCAGTATATTCTTGTACAAAAGCCATGAATGAAGTGTTACAGAAACATCTAGGATATACTCTAAACGAAGCAGGTATGTTACTAAGTGCAACAGGACACTTACAATTCTGTCAAGTAGTAGATCCAGAGAGAACTGTTTCTATGCGTATACCTAAGAGCATTTGTAAAGAAGTGTTATAGAATAAATACCCCCTTTCTAAATTAGAGAGGGGGTATTCTTTATTAACTATTAGTATTGATTAACTCATAATAGAATACATCTAAGATACCAATATAATGCTTCTTCCAAGGCTTATTTCTACCATAATAATGTATGATCACACTATTATCACGGACCCATTCTATATCGATCTTCTTATTGGAGATCTTTGCATTATGCAATTTAATGTCTCTATCACTAATATTATATTTCAAAGGATCGATCAAGAGTACTTTATGTCCATATAATGCAGTCAAAATATCTTGATCAAACAACACAAGCACATCTTGCATTTGCATAGCATACTCACGAATATCATTCAAACAAACAATATCACGCATCATTGCAAGATTCATCATCATAACACCAGTATTAATATAAGGAACATCTTTGGAAATATTTAAACGTACCTGATTAATTCTAGTTAATCTTTTCTTTGTGTGTGTACAAGCCATAAAAATATTGCCCTTAAAGTCTGAATAATATAACTTTATAAGAGGATTGATAATGATAGTATCCACATCTAAATATAAGATCCGATCTAGATCTTTTGGTAATAATTCAGCAGCAGCTAATCGATAATAGATCTGTAAAGGATATCTCATCGTAGTGGGGAACCCTTCAAATAAATCTGTATCTACAACTAAAAAATGACAAATGAAATTATTAGGACAATGTTGTTTAATATAGTCTTTATCTTTAAATCCAAGATCAGAATGCAGAATATAAGCATCATAACTATCCGCACCACCATGTAAAGAAATAGACTTCATACAATTCAACAATAGGTCGATACACTTTTGATTAATCGAGAATAAGAGATTCATAAGCAAACATCCTTTTTAATTATTTTAAAGGTATTATAAGTACATTATAAAATAGAGTCAAACACAAAATAGAGGTGTTTGTTTCACTTGTTTACTTTCACATTATACTCACATGATTTACCATAATGGTTTGATAATTAGTTGTTACGATTACAGGCGTCAAAATTAAAAAAGTGTAGGTGACAGTAGAATGAAGCACAAGAAGATCTGGATGGGGATCATTTGGGTAGTATTTATATTATTATGTCTTGTAAATCGAGATAAGTTTACTGTTGAAAACATTATAAATTATACACCGAATAATACATTATTAGCAATTTTGGTAATGCTTTTATTATTCTCAATCAAGAGTGTCAGTGTTGTGATATATGGTGGATTATTATATGTAGCAAGTGGGATCATGTTTCCATTTCCTGTAGCCCTCTTAGTCAATAGCATAGGTACGATACTTATGATCTCAATTCCATTCATGATCGGGAAAAGAGCAGGGAAAAGTATCTTAGATAGACTTATTCAAAAGAATCATAAACTAGTGGTTCTACGTAATATATCAAATAAGAATGAAGTTTTTGTCGCATTCTTTGTCAGAATTATTGGAATGCTACCTGGCGATTTAGTAAGTATGTATATGGGTGCTAGTGGGATCAACTATAAGAAATATCTATTAGGCTCATTGTTAGGGTTGTTCCCTTCTATAATTCTATTCTCTATTATGGGAATGAGTGTAGAAAATGTAGATTCACTCCCTTTTAGACTTTCTCTCATTACTGAAATAGCATTGGTATTACTATCTGTATTTCTCTATAATACCATACAGAAAAAGCATAGAAATTGATCATAGTCACTACCTTTTACTTATCTCTTAACACCTACAACCTGATACATATGCTCATTAGAAATACAAGTCTCTATCTCAAAGAAAGGATCTAATATCCTCGCTAACTCCTCCCATTCAAGTAGTGGAACAGATACCTCACTAGCACTACCGGCATGCCTATTCAAGATACACTCTCGACTCATACCATGTGCAATAGATATCCTACCCCCTACAACAAGTATATTAGCTAAACAAGCTACTAATCTATAAGGATCTGTAAAATGAGGAATAGAATTATACACCATCACTACATCATATTTCCTATCAAACACATACTCTTCCACATCACCACAGATCACATCCACACCAGGATACTTAGACTTAGCTCTCTTCACCATCTCACTAGAAATATCGATCGCAGTAATACAAGCTCCTCTACTTAAATAATCAGGAAACAAGACACCAGTTCCACACGCTACATCTAACACCTGTATATTATTTTCTATATGTGCATTCTCTAGAATACTCTTGATCACATCTTCATTACGAATGATATTATTATCCCAACTCTCAGCACACATATCAAAGAACTGTATTACCTTATCCTTCTTCATTTAACCAACTCCAATATGTAGTACTATATCACACAACACATCCTTTGACAATCAATAGAACCCTTGAATATCGTAAATAAGGTGTGGTAAAATAGAATCGGAAATTATTACAAGAGTTAATCGATAACCTATATGGAGGAAATGTTATGTTACCTGAAGAGAAAGTAAAGTTACTGATCAATAAGATGAATTCCATGTCTAGTGCAGCTATTCCTGCTAAGAAGCCTATCATTGAAATGTTTAACTTAGCTATGGATGAGAAGATGCTAGATTACTTATTGAAAGTAGGAACTGATTACCATACAGTTGATCAATTACAAGAGATCTATCATGAAATGTATGGAGGAGATCAAGAAGAGTGGAATGCTTATTGGGCAGAGATCTTAACTATGAGCTTCATGCATCCAAAGAATAATGAAGAACGTCATTTATATGGACTATCTCCTATTTATCCTGGTTGGGTAGAGTTCTATACAAGTGGACCAGTGAATGAGAAACGTAAAGCGATCTTAATGAAATTCATGGAGTTCTGGGCTGTATTAAAGGAAAAGAATAAATTTCCATATGCTTTCTTAAATGACTATAGAGCCACACAGAAGATCAAGAAAGGTGTACCACCACGCGTATCTACTTATGTAAGCACAGGAGAAAAGAAAGAAGTAACACTGAATAAACCATTAGAATCTCAACAAGAGATCCATCCAGCAGGTGATATCTATAAACTATTAGAAAAGAACAAAGATGAGATCGCAGTTATGAATTGTTTCTGTCGTTCTTATAAGAAAATGACATCAGGAGAAGATTGTGAACAAGGTCTACCAGTAGAGGGCTGTATCTCTTTAGGTGCATTAGCAGAGCAAGTAGTTAATAATGGTGTTGCTCGTCATGTACCATATGAAGAAGCATTAGAAATGATGAATGAATTTGAAAAGAAAGGTTGTATCCATACAGCCTTTCACTATAAGAACGATGCTAGTAACGATGCTATCATCGTATGTAACTGTTGTCCAGACTGTTGCTTGTTATATAGTGGATGGAGAGAAGGAGGACTCAGTAAGATCCATGCACGCTCTTTCTATAAACCTCAAATGATCAATGAGAGTGCTTGTGTGGGATGTAATCTATGTGGTAGATATTGTCCAACAGAGGCTACGTATTATGATAAGACTACTAAGAAGTTAGTCTTTGATTATGCTAAGTGTGTGGGTTGTGGGCAATGTGTCACACAATGTAAATTCAATGTACGTGAAATGGTCAAGGATGAACGTGATGTGTTCGTGAAGACTAAGAAGAGATCACAGGTGAAGTAATATGCATGAGGGGGCTGTGTGTCGAGAGATCATGGATATCGTATCTGAAGCAGCAGAAGATAATGAGATAGAGAAGGTATATGAGATCATCTTAGCGGTTGGGCCATATGCTGGGATCCATGAAGGACAATTAAACTTTTATTTCGAGATCTTACGTAAAGGTACTTGTATGGAAGAAGCGATCATTAAGTTAGAGAGAGATGATAGCTTACAAGGACCTTCTCAAATGTATGTGAAGACTTTTAAAGGAGAGTAGTAATGAAGACGATCAGTGTAAATGTGAATGTATTAAATAAGAATGATGAAATGGCTGCTAAGAATAAACAATACTTAACAGACAAAGGGATCCGTATGATCAATCTACTAGGTACACCTGGTTCTGGTAAGACTACTTTATTAGAAAAAGTATTAGCAGATTCTAGAGTAGATAAGAGTAAGGTAGCTGTGATCGAAGGTGACTTATATACAGCTATGGATGCGAAGCGTATGGAAGAGATGGGAGTACGTACGATCCAGTTAAATACTGAGGGAGCATGTCACTTAGAAGCAGATATGATCGAGAAAGCTTTAGATGAATTAGATCTAGAGGGCATCGATACAGTGATCATTGATAATATTGGGAATCTAGTATGTACAGCAGAATTCATGCTAGGAGAACATTTACGTATTGGAGTAGCAAGTGTCACTGAGGGGAATGATAAGCCACTTAAGTATCCGTTGTTATTCCAAACTGCGGATGTAGTATTGATCAATAAGATCGACTTACAACCATATACTAATTTTGATGTAGAAAGATTTGAAAGAGATATCCATAGCCTAAATCCAAAGGCTAAGATATATACTTGCTCAGCTTATAAGGGAGAAGGTCTAGAGCCAGTGATCGATCTATTCTCTAATAAATAGTACATGACTAAGTGTAGGAAACTGCACTTAGTTTTCTTTTGAATAATAAGAAAAGACCTTATTCTACAAGAATAAAGCCTTTATATTAGTTAAACCCATATATCTTCTGAGCAAGCTTATAGAAAGCCTCTGAGAACATATATCCGATCTTTGATTGCACATTCATAACACGACCAAATAGACCATAACGAAGCTTCTGATACATACCAGGACTCACTTGCTTTAAATAATCCCATAACTCATTACGTTTCTGTAGATTCTCCTGATCATGAGAAATGATAGCTAACATAGAAGAAATACAAGTAATGATCTCTAGGTAACTATACATATAAGCACGTAACTTAGCATTTGGTACATCTGTATCATTAGATAAATCATAATATCTCATCATCAACTTATTCACACGCATCTGCTGATCTAATCTCTTGATCATGACCTTCTCATTTACCGATTGATCATTACGTCCAATAAAGTAACGATAGAAATCAACATCTAAGTAATAAGCCTTCTTCACATGTGGTAATGGTTGATATACAAAGATATTATCTACATAGAAGGTATGTTTAGGTAATTGTAAGTTACACTCTTTCAGCATCTGTGTACGATAGATCACAGAGTGCATTAGGATATATTGCCCCTTCTGGAAGGTACCGATCTCATCCCATGTAAATAGTGTATCTTTAGGTAATACAGAACGATAGTGGATCACTTTCTTATGTAATGCCCCTTGTTTCTCATATACATAGTTAGAGATCAGCATATCTAGACCAGCCTCTTCCTCTACCATCTTCTTAAGTAAAGCTAAGATCTGTTTATAAGCTTCAGCATCTACCCAGTCATCACTATCTACTACTTTATAGTATAGACCAGTAGCATTACGTAAGCCTGCATTCACTGCCTCGCCATGCCCCCCATTCTCCTGGTGGATCGCACGTACGATCGTAGGATACTTAGCAGCATATTCATCCGCAATACGAGCTGTATCATCCTTAGACCCATCATTCACCACTAAGATCTCTACATCCTCCCCTCCTACTAATAAGGATTCGATACAGTTAGCCATATAGTCTTGTGAATTATAAGAAGGTATAGCAATTGATAATAACTTCATAATGACCTCCTATCCTAACAACATATCAGCTAATGATAAAGCCTTATCTACAATAGCATCAATGTTATAGTATTTATACTCTGCTAAGCGTCCTAGTAGATAGAAATTAGGATACTCTTCCAATAACTTAGTATACTTAGCATATAATTCCAAATTCTTCTCATTCATGATCGCATAGTACGGAATCTGTCCATTTTCCCCTGTATACGCTAATGGATATTCCTTCATGATTGTAGTACCACTCTTCACTTGACCAGTTAACTTCTTGAACTCTGTAATACGTGTATAGTCTTCACTGACTGTATAGTTGACTACTGAGTTTGGTTGGTATTCATCGATATCATGGTGTTCGAATGCGAAGTGTAATGAACGATATGGGAGTCTTCCATAACAATGGTCAAAGAACTCGTCGATCGGTCCTGTGAAGATGACTTTGCCTGTGAATGGTTGGCCTTCATAGTATACTTGACCATCCTGTAGTGTTAATAATGTATTCGCATCACTGTTTAGTTTAATAGTGATATTAGGATGATCTAACATCTTATTGAATAATGGAGTGAAGCCCTCTAACGGCATACCTTGATACTTATCTGGGAAATATCCGTTATCCTCACTGATCCATACGGGTACACGAGCAGTGACACTTGGATCGATATCCTCTGGCTTTTGTCCCCATTGCTTCATAGTATAATACAAGAAGATATTCTGATACACGAACTCAGCGATCGCTTGGATATCAGGATCACTATTCTCTCTTAATTTCAAGATAGGAACTCTACTATCCATTCCATACGTGCTCACTAACTTCTCACGTAATTCACTAGCTTTCTCTTCCCCATATACTTGTACGAGTGTATTTAGGTTAAATGGTACTGGCATGTATGTACCATGGATATTCGTAACTACCTCATGTCTGAAATGATACCAATCTGTAAAGCGTGATAGGTACGCATATACATGTTCTAGACTTGTGTGGAAGATATGTGGTCCATAACTGTGGATCAGAATGCCATGTTCATCATATTCATCATAGCAATTACCACCTACATGAGATCTTTTTTCTAATATACAAACGTTTTGGTTACCACGTTCCGCAAGCTCTCTAGCTACTACAGCCCCTGCGAATCCGCAACCTACAATAATAGTATCAAACATAATTATAACCCCTTTAAATACTTAATACATAGTACTATTATTCTATCATATATGTATTTTATTTGTCAGTAAAAGAGTGGATTTATTTACATTATCCTTACATTTTGTAAGTATTCCTAGGGGGTATATCTTTACCAATCATCTTCTTTCTGTTATAGTGTACATAAGGAGATGATCGATATGGCAAATAATACATTAGAATTATTGAAACTATTAAATACGGCAAAGGAGTATGTGGATGAGGATACGCTAGCTTCTGTAGCGGGTATGTTAGCTAAGGGGACTAAGAGCGAGAAGAAGGATGAGAAGAAGTCTGATAATAGTGGGCTTGAGTTCTTATTGAAGGCTATGAGTGGTCTGGGTGATAGTAAGAATGATGATGAGGCTAGGGAGAAGGAAGATGCTGCTTTGATCTCTATTCTAGAGGCTCGTGGGTATACTGTGACTAAGAAGGGGAAAGAGTCTGATGTAATGGGTATTCTTTCTGGTTTAGGGGAGAAGGCTGAGGAAGCTGGTCTTATGGATAAGCTAGGGGATATTCTAGTGGATAGTGCTAAGAAGGCAACTAAGAAGACTACTACTAAGAAGAGTAGTACTACCAAGAAGTCTTCTAGTTCTTCTAAGAAAACAAGTAGTACTAAGAAAACGACTACCAAGAAGACTACAACAAAGAAAACAACTAAGAAATAATATTGTGAACTCGTTAGGGATCTAGCGAGTTTTCTTGAAGGAGGGATCATTATGACTTTTGAAGAGATCGTAGAAGAGATCAAGAGTGGTATGAGTGGAGATGCAGAGAAAGATATCGTGTATCTACAAGCTAAGATGGAGGAGTACAAGGATCATGAGATGGCTACAGAACTCTTACGAGCTTGTGGGAGAATGTTTGCGGAGGTAATACCAGAGGATAAGAAAGAGGAATTGGTACGTGCTTTAAAGGATGATCGTAGTGATATTTATGTGGATCTAGAGAAGAGTCGCATTCATGTGCGTGAGAACGAGATCGATGCTGCTTTAAAGATCAGTGCTGAGTTAGTAGAGAAGGCAGAGCAACATCCATTGTTTGCTAACGATGCGGTAAGTGAGTATTATACTTTCAAAGAGTTCTTTGAGGAAGTGCTTTATATTTATTATCATAGACCTAGCAAAAAGGTACGTAAAGCAGACTATCCTTTCGCAGATATCTATCTACAACATGGTAGTAATTTGGTGGAGAATGGGCAATATGTAGAGGCTAGAGAGGTGCTAGAGAAGGCTAGACGTTGGGCGCCTACTAACTGTAATATTCTGTTTGAATATATTGAGACATTTAAGGCTACTGGAGAGATGGAAGAGTTTGCTAGACTTACTAAAGAAACACATAAGTATGCTTTCCATGTATCTCATATAGCTAGATGTTATCGTAATATGGGATATTACTTTATAGAAAAGGAGAAGTACCCTGAAGCGATCATGTGTTATATGGTAAGTACTCAGTATGAGGATAGTAAGGTGGCACAGGGTGAGATAGCGTATATCAACTCTAAGATCCAAGGGAGAGAATTACACTTTGGAAGTAAGGAAGAGATCGAAGAGAGTATTGGGTTATCTATTGATACATTTAAACAGAATGTAGAGATCGCTCTTGCGTATGGACAGCATTTCTTAGAACAGGGTCAAAAGGATGGTGCTAAGTATTGTATAGCGATCGCTTATCAAATGACAGGTAATCCAGAAATCCGTAAGAAATTAGAGAGTATTGAATAATGAATTAGTGGCAAAGTATGGTATAATAGAATTATCCAAAGGAATAGTTGTAAAGAAGCTCGAATAGCCTAGTTAGTATGGTAGTTCGAGTTTTTTCTTTAAGAAGATATAGGAGGATCATGGATGAGTAATATTGTAGGGGCATTGAAGGAATCTTTGCAATCTGTACTACCGATCACTTTGATCGTATTAGTGTTAAGTATTACGATCATTCCGCTGCATACAGGGATATTGGTATTATTTCTGTTTGGTAGTATGATGCTAGTACTTGGAATGAGTTTGTTTACTGTAGGTTCAGCGATCTCGATGGAATTGTTGGGGGAGGGGATCGGTAAGGTAGTGAAACGTTCAAAGAGTATGCTTTGGGCTTTATGGCTCTGTTTGGTATTAGGGATCTTGATGACGATAGCAGAGCCTGATCTTACGGTATTGGCTGAACAGGTACCTTCTATTCCTAATCATGTACTGATATGGAGCGTAGGGATCGGTGTGGGTGTATTCTTAGCAATATCGCAGTTTCGGATCCGTAAGAATATACCACTGGCAAAGTTGTTGTTGGTATTCTATGTAGGTATTATGATCTTAGCATCTCAAGTACCAGATGACTTTATACCGACTGCATTTGATTCGGGTGGTGTTACGACTGGTCCGATCACTGTGCCGTTCATTATGGCACTTGGTAAGGGTATGGCGAGTGTGAATAAGGATAAGAAGGCTTCGGATGATACGTTTGGGTTAGTGGCTTTGTGTAGTATTGGGCCTATTCTAGCGGTCTTATTGCTAAGTATGTTCTATCCCACACAAGCAGAATTAACAAAGACTGTGTTACCGGTGATCTTAGATACACAAGGGGCATTTATGTTACTAACTCATGAGCTACCTCATTATGCTTATGAAGTGTTTCTTGCTTTTGTACCTATGATCGGTGTGTTTGTGTTATTTCAAGTTTGGACTAGGAAGTATCAGGTTAGGCAGATCGTTAAGAGTAGTGTTGGGTTCTTGTATACGTACTTAGGATTAGTGTTGTTTCTCACGGCAGCAAATGTTGGGTTTATGCCTGTGGGTAGGTTGATGGGAGCTGGGATAGCGGGTAGTCGGTATGCACAGTTACTGATACCTATTGGTATGGTGATCGGATACTTTGTGGTTACGGCAGAACCAGCGGTGCATACTTTAAAGAAACAGGTAGCAGAGGTGACTAATGGGGCTGTAAGTCAGCATTCTATTGGACTAGCTCTTTCAATAGGAGTGGCATTCTCTGTGGGAATCGCTATGGTGCGAGTGCTAACGGGTATTTCATTGTTGCCATTCTTAGTAGTGGGTTATGCTTTGTCACTTACGATCTCTTTCTTTGTTCCTTCTATTTATACTGGGATCGCATTTGATTCGGGAGGAGTGGCGAGTGGTCCAATGGCTACTACTTTTATCTTACCTTTTGCGCTTGGTGCTTGTGAGATGCTTGGGGGAAATGTGATGCGAGATGCGTTTGGGGTAGTGGCTATGATCGCCATGACACCACTGATCACGATCCAGGTGTTGGGATTAGGTAGTAGTTTGAGACATCGTCTAAGATGGAAACGGGTGAGTGAGGAGTTTTTGGCTGTAGAAGATGACATTATATTCTTTGGAAGTGAGGTGATATAAATGGAGGCTATTCGATTGTTAGTATCGATCGTGGAGTTAGATAGAGGGAAGAGATTGGTAGAGGAGTTAGAGAGGCATTCTGTTCGTTTGCATTTTCAAAGTGTGGGGGAAGGTACTGCACCTACGGAGATGATGGATATTTTTGGGTTGGGACATAATGGGAAGGATATTGTGTTCTCACTTGCGACATTACCTAGTGTACAGAGTATTATAAGAGGTTTTGAGGAGCGTGTAAGTGTTAGGTATAAAGGGATCTTGATGGTGTTAGAGTTAGAAGCGATGAATAGGTTAGCTATGGGGATCGTGAGTCGTGGGGTGGAGGATATGGAAAGAGATGAGGAGATGTTGATGAGAAATGTGCATGGGCAATCGTTAGTTATGGTGAATGTGGTGCAAGGGTATTCGGATCGTGTGATGAGTGTGGCTAAGAGGGCTGGGGCTACGGGTGGTACTATTATTCGAGGTAGGATCATTGAGAATGAGTGGATGCGAGAGTTGGTGAATGTGATCGAGGATGAGGAGCGGGAGATGTTGTTTATTATGGCTCCTGTAGAGGTGAGTAGGCGGATCTTGCATGAGGTAAATTTGGTGTATGGGTTGAAGTCAGAGGCGCGTGGTGTAATGTGGAGTGTGCCTGTGGAGAAGGCGATCAAGATCTAGTGGGGCTAGGTCTTTTTTGTTGCTTACGATTATTGTTGTTTTGGGAATGATATAACGGTTATTTTAGGTAGTTTTTTGGGATTTTGGGAACGATGTAGGAATAATGTATTGGATGTATGAGTATCAGAAATGCAAATGGAATAATATGATTACAACTTTTTCAAGGGAGTTTTATGGGTAAATTGTATATTTTTCAAGGGACTTTTTGCTTGAATGTGCAACTTTTTAGTAGGCTTGGAGTGCTGAAAAAATACGGAAATGATACAGCAAGATGTCAAGTGAAAATAAAATTTACTTGACATTTGATGTGCGTATAATTAGAATAAACATGAAGAAAGGGGGAATTACATATGAAGAGCAATACAGCTTTTAGAAAGGCTATTCAGTATTACAAAGAGAATGAATTGATATTTGCTAGTAAAGTATATAAAGAAAGTATGTCTAAAGATATATCAGAAGTAGCTTACTATAAGATGTTAGAGAGAATGTATAAAGATGGTGAACTAGCAAAAGCAGCTAGAGGGATCTACTATAAGCCTAAATCTAGTAAATATGGAATAATACCTCCTTCACAAGAACAGATCATAGAATCTTTTACAAAGAATAATACAGGTACAGTGATTGGATATGCGTTATATAATAGGCTTAATCTAACGACACAAGTAGCTAAGACAGTACAAGTACTATCTTCTACTTTAGATGGTTTCACAAAGACTATTCGTAATGTTTCTATTAAACAGGTAGAATTAGAGTTTACACAGGATGTTGAAGATATGATCCAGGGGTTAGATGTGTTACAGAATTTCTATGAGATCGAGGATATTAACTATTTAGCATTCTTGAAATATTGTAATACATTAGCAGAGTACTATCGTGAAGATGTTTTTGAAAAGGTGATCTCTAAGGTGTCTTATAAGAAGTCTACGATTGCTTTTTTGAGAGAGATATTATGTTATTACAATGTACAGAATACTTTAGATAAATATTTATCTGCATTATCTAATTATAAGTATCCAAGAATGGAGGAACTACATGAACTTGCACAAACATTTAGAGGAATTTAAAGCTTTAGTGTCCATTGTTGCAGATTATATGCATTTACCTGAATCAGCGGTTGAAAGAGATTATTACATAGTTTTGTTACTAAAGAATCTTGCAGATAGTGAATATGTAGATCAATGTATATTTAAAGGTGGAACATCATTAAGTAAATGTTATCCTGGATCTATCGAGAGATTTTCTGAAGATATTGATCTAACATTCTTAGGGATGGAGTTAAGCGATAAGGTGTGCGATAAGAAGATCAAGAGAATTGAAGAAAAAATGACTAATACAGCAAGTACAGAGAAGATAGCACATGAACGTTCTAATAGATCTAAGAGTATGTATGTGTGGTTTGGTAATAAGGATAATAGAGTTAAACTTGAGATAGGAAGTAGTGTTCGACCTGATCCATATAGTAAGAAATCATTTAAGTCTTATATACATGAGTTCTTAGAATTACATGATGGACAAGATGATATCAAGAGATTTGGATTAGAAGAAGTAACTTTGAATGTTTTAAATATTGAAAGAACATTTATTGATAAGCTTATGTCTGTGAAGAGACATGCACTATGTGGTACTCTTGGTAATAAAGTGAGACATATTTATGATGTTACAAGGCTATATCACTTACCAGAAATAAAAAGACTTCTTGAAGATAAAGATGAGTTAAAATGGATTGTTAGACTTACGAAAGAGACTGATTACTTTTATTTACAGAAGAGAAATATAGATATAGTGTATGATCCGACTGGTATATATGATTTTGAGAGTTGGAAGCACTGTTTTAGTGTGGAAACAAGAAGGATATACGAGGGTCTACATAGAAGTTTGCTTTATACAGATGAGAAGCAGAGTTTTGATGATGCTTTGAGGGTGTTTGAGAAAGTTAGTAGAGTGTTGAGAAAGATAGGGGAATAGGTGTGTGGTTGTGGTAGTGATAATAGAGGAATGGTTCTTATAAATAAAAACAACAAAAAAATTAATTAGAAATTAATTCAAAGCAAAAAGCGAGAAAAAAGTTGTGTAATTATGTGTTGTGTGGTAATATTAAAACGGAGAAAAGGAGGTGTTATTATGATTGATTTATCTACTTTTAAAACATTTGATTTTAGTGAAGGATTTCCGTATGCTTCTATAACTAATCATGGGATTACTTTCAATAAATCGGTGATCATGAAGTTAGGATATCCTACATTTGTTCGGTTATTAATAGATGATGTAAATAAGCAGATAGCAGTTCAAGTGTGTGAAGAGAATGAAGATAAGTCAGTATCATTTTACAAAGAAAATGCAAGAAGTATCTATTCGGTTCGTTGGAATGCACGTGATCTATTAAGCACAATAGAACGATTTATGGATTGGGATTTGGAAACATCTTCATACCGTGTGAATGGAGTTCTTATTCCAGAATATTCTTTAATGTTGTTTGATCTTAATAAGGCAACATTACTTGCATAGTATTCTTCTTGAATCCAAAAAAAAGCATATTCGAGATTAGGCCCTCAAATATGCGATAGAAAAGTTGGGGTATAGGACTACCCAAGTATTTCGTTATTACAAATTGATTATACTTGTTATCCCAAACTTTTTCAAGATAGTGCAAGAATTTGCGCTGAATTAGTTTTTTAGAAAGGGGTAATTTTATGATTAATTATTCTTAAATAAGGCAACAAGTATTATGATATTGGAAATATAGTTAATATCATAACAAGAGTATAAAATGGTAAATAATTGGTAGTCTCATTTTCTATATATAAATTATTTCTAGGTTAAGAAGAAAAGGAGAACACATGAACCAAAAGAAATTCGAAAGAAAAACAAAAGAAATGATGCCAGTGTTGGCGATTTGTTATGACTTCGACAAAACACTGACACCGAATGACATGCAAGCGCAAGGGTATATTCAAGCAATTGGATATGATACGAGTGATTTCTGGAAGGAATCCAATGGTATTGCAGCGAATAATGATATGGATCAAAATCTTGCTTATATGTTCAAAATGTTGCAAGAGGCAGAAGGTAACTTTGTTTTTAATAAGCAAACGTTATATGAGTATGGTAAAAAAGTAAAACTTTTTCCTGGTGTTGAAGGGTGGTTCGAGAGAATTCGTGCATATGGTAGAAGCAAAGGTGTAATTGTTGAACATTATATTATTTCTTCAGGATTAAAAGAAATGATTGAAGGCACTTCGGTAGCAAGAGCTGGTGCGTTTGAAAGAATCTATGCCAGTTCATATTACTATAATGATAGAGGTGTAGCTATATGGCCTGCTCAAGTTGTTAATTATACAAATAAAACCCAATTTTTATTTAGAATTGAAAAAGGGGTTTTAGATGTGAACGATCCAGGTATAAATGATCACTTTCAACCTAATGAAATTAGAGTGCCATTCAGAAATATGATTTATATTGGAGATAGTGATACAGATATACCATGTATGAAGCTTGTAAACGATAACGGAGGGTATTCGATCGGAGTCTATAGTCATAGTACAAAAGATAAAACAAAAGTCTACAAGATGATGCGTGATAGGCGGATCAATTATTTTGCAGAAGCAAACTATTCCGAAAATACGGAGTTGGATAACTTGGTAAAAAAGATTATTGATCGTACCGCTGCTAATGAGTCATTAGAAGAAATACATTTCGGTAATTACAAAGAATACCTAAATGCTGATAAAGCAACAGGAGAAGAAAAACAACAAAAGACGGATTTAATTATTTCTCTAGAAAATAGTACTAGCTTTGCGAGCACACATACAATTATTGGCGAATTAGATAGATTTAATGATTGGTCTATTCCTGAGAAAGAAGCATTGTTCGAGATTGCAATTAATAATAGACAAGTTAATCTAATCTTAAATGATGCTGATATCAAAAAGTTTTATAAAAGACTATTATCCAAAGAAATGCTAGCAAAAGAAAGTGTAATAAAAGTTTGTGCTATGTTTGAGAAAGACTAATTGTTATTTAATGGGCCGATAATATGTCGACCCATTTGTCGTGTATGAATCGTATATGCAAAATCAGAAAGAACAGCACTAATGTAAATTGGTGTTGTTTTTCAGTAACAAATAATATATTTCTAATAATAGTCAATAAAATCCTACTTTTACTAAAAAATATACGATATAATTATATATATAAACCAAAAAAGTACGGAAGGTGATCAAAATGGCAGAAGTAAATAATGCTAATCTAGGGTTTGAGAAACAGATATGGGATGCTGCATGTGTACTATGGGGACACATTCCAGCTGCTGAGTATCGTAAAGTAATCGTAGGTTTAATATTTCTAAAATATATTTCAACAGCATTTGAAAAGAAGTATAACGAACTAGTTGCTGATGGTGATGGCTTTGAAGATGATGTAGATGCATACATTTCCGAAAACATCTTTTATGTACCTAAGGAAGCAAGATGGTCTACTATTTCAGAAGCTGCTCACACGCCAGAAATTGGTACAGTTATTGATAGCGCAATGAGAGCTATTGAGAACGAGAATAAAACTTTAAAGAATGTATTGCCTAAGAACTATGCTAGCCCAGATTTGGATAAAAGAGTATTAGGTGAAGTTGTAGACTTATTTACTAATATGAATATGGAAGATACCGATGGAAGTAAAGATCTATTAGGTAGAACATATGAATATTGTATTCAACAATTTGCTGCTTATGAAGGAGTAAAGGGTGGAGAATTCTATACACCATCTAGCATTGTTAAGACTATTGTAGCTATTCTAAAGCCTTTTGAAGACTGTAGAGTATATGACCCGTGTTGTGGTTCGGGTGGAATGTTTGTACAATCTGTTAAGTTCTTACAAGCTCATAGTGGTAATAGAAACAGGATCTCTGTATATGGACAAGAGTCTAATGCAGATACTTGGAAGATGGCTAAAATGAACATGGCTATTAGAGGTATTGATGCTAACTTCGGACCACATCATGCAGATACATTCTTCAATGATCTTCATAAGAATTTAAAGGCAGATTTCATTATGGCAAATCCACCGTTTAATCTATCAAATTGGGGTCAAAATCAATTGCAAGATGATATTAGATGGAAATATGGTGTACCTCCTGCAGGTAATGCTAACTTTGCGTGGATCCAACATATGATTCATCATTTAGCTCCTAATGGTAAGATTGGTTTAGTATTAGCAAATGGCGCATTATCGTCTCAAACAAGTGGTGAAGGGGATATCCGTAAGAATATTATTGAAGCAGATCTTGTAGAGGGTATTGTAGCAATGCCTACACAGTTATTCTATAGTGTGACTATTCCAGTAACATTATGGTTTATTAGTAAGAATAAAAAACAAAAGGGGAAGACACTATTTATTGATGCTCGTAAGATGGGTAAGATGGTAGATAGAAAGCATCGTGATCTAACGGAAGGTATTCAAGAAGATGGTTCGTTAGGAGATATTGATTTACTTGCAAAGACTTTTGAAGACTTCCAGAATGGTATTTTAGAAGATAAGAAGGGATTCTGTGCTGTTGTTGAGACTGCTGATATTGCTAAGCAAGATTATATCTTAACTCCTGGTAGATATGTTGGTATTGAAGAACAAGAAGATGATGGAGAACCATTTGAAGAGAAGATGACTAGATTAACTTCTGAGTTATCTGATCTATTTGCTAAGTCTCATGAACTTGAGGAAGAGATTCGTAAGAAGTTGGGGGCAATAGGGTATGAAATTTAAAACGGTAAAGCTTGGTGATTATTTATATATAAAGGGGAGAATTGGTTGGAAAGGACTAAAAAAGAAAGAGTATCTTGATAAAAGCGGATTTCGTATTATCAATGGAGAATCATTAACGGAAAATGGAATTGATTGGAATAAAGCGGGCTTTATTTCTAAAGAACGATATGACGAATCTCCTGAGATTATGCTTCAACCAGAAGATATATTGATATCAAAAGATGGAACTATAGGTAAGATTGGTTATATTACAACTTTAGATATACCAACAACTGTAGCATCTGGTATTTTCGTGATAAGAAACTTGAGGCCAGAAATAATTAATACTCGATTTATTTATTATTATTTTTGTTCAAATTATTTTAAAGATTTCATCACAATGAGAACAGAAGGAAGTGTAATACCGCACTTATATCAAAAAGATTTTGTTGATCTTGATTTTCCACTACTAGAAATTAATATACAAAATAAAATTGTTAGTATTTTGGATGCTATTTGCAATAAAATATTAATAAACAAAAGTATAAACAATAATTTAGTGGCTTAGAAATCAAGGTCAGATACGTTTATTTCGCCTGACATCAGTTTTGAAAGTAATATATCTCGAAGATTTGAGAGTCGTTTGTTTTCCAAACGATAGTTCACAATCTGCTCTACCATAGGCGTTGTTATCTCATCAAAACGATTGAGAGAATCTTCATCAGGAAGAAAGATTTCAAAAGCATCATAATCTTTTTTGCCAATATGAATGACCGTAGTTGCTACTTGAGTTTGTTCAATATGATTCAGCAAGGGTTTTATTGTGCATAAGAGAAATGCTTTTCCATTAGGTCGCTTGTTCTCGAAAATACATACTCGTTGATTAAGCCAAGCCTCCTCATTACCCCAAAGATATGGTCTGAACTCACCATCCATTCCAACTACAATATCACCGGGTTGGATTAAGTGACCTTTAGGATGTTCTTCTGTGGTGTATGTAACAAACGCTTGCTCTTTTAAGTCACGAATACGAATGATGGGTTTGCCTAATCCTTCAGTATTAAACAATTTAGAAGCAAAAGGAGCACCATAAATTATGTTTGAGATTGAATATATATCTGTTTTTTTCCAGTTTGCTGGTTTTGTACCATTGTAAGGTTCATAATCAACAAACCAAGACTTGTATAGAGCTTGCATTTGTTGCTCTAAATTATTGTTTACTCTATTAGAAAGGAGTACTATTCTATGTTTCAAAATAAAGAATTAGTAATATTTAATCATTATAAATATCTAATAGAGAACAGATTGTTTGATGAATTTGATATTCTTGGTTTTCTAATATTCATACGTGAATATGTTGATGAATCAAAATATATTATTATTTCTGAGTATTGTAATTTGATTGCACATCGCACTAGAGAACATGGGAAGACGATGGATGCTATAAAACAGTTAGAGGTTATTGCTCCTAAAGTTATAAGGTCTACAGCTAGTTATGATGTTGTTAACAAGAAAAAGAAACCTGCCAAAAGATATAAACTGAATAATGCGGGTATAAAAGAGTCTGAGTGGAACAAAGAATTAGATAGCTTCTTTCAAGAATATGGAATACAAGTAAATGAACAAATAAAGAAAGAGTTTATACTTTGTATATTTTCTTTCGCACAAAATACAAACTATGAAAATGGCAATGTTAATGGGAAAGCAGAGTTACTTCAAATGCTTGCGGATAATACACTTATATTAACGATAACGTTAACAGATGGCACTAAGTCGCCAGTATTTGTATTTTCTATAGTTGGTCCATTTAATTTCTTGAAAAAGTTAAAGAATCCTACTATTGAGGAAGCAGTAGTAACAAAAAGAGAAAATGGCGAACTAAGATTATTAATTGGTGATGAGTATTTAACTTAGTTGGAGGTTTAGTAGTATGACAGTGATGTTTAGTGAGGCAGATTACGAGAATTCGATCATTGAGTTATTTAGAAATAACTTAGACTATAACTATGCCTATGGTCCAGATGTTGAAAGAGATTTCCATTCCCCGTTATACGAAGGGGTACTAGAAGAATCTATCTATAGGATCAATAAGGGAATACATATAAATGCCATAAACGAAGCACTATTGAAACTTCGTAATATTGAAAATGGAGAACTAGTACAAATGAACCAAGTATTCATGGACTATCTTCAAAATGGTATAGAAGTTAGATATAGTGAGAATGGTGAAGAGAGGTCTACTATTGTTTATTTAGTGGACTATGAGAATATTGAGAATAATTCCTTTATTATTGCCAATCAATGGACTTTCATTGAGAATAGCACTAAACGTCCTGATATTATATTATTTCTAAATGGTATTCCTGTAGTATTAATGGAATTAAAATCACCTTCTAGAGACGAAACTAATGCTTCTGAAGCCTATTTACAACTAAGAAATTATATGCAAGATATTCCTTCTATGTTTGTGTATAATGCTATCTGTGTAATGAGTGATCAACTTACTTCTAAGGCTGGTACTATCACTTCTAATGAAACAAGATTTATGGAGTGGAAGACTAAAGATGGTAGTTATGAGAATACTCAATATGCTCAATTTGATACTTTCTTTGAAGGAGTGTTTGAGAAAGCTAGATTACTAGATATTATTAAGAACTTTATTTGTTTCTCTAATGAAGGGAAAGCATTAGTTAAGATCTTAGCTGGATATCATCAATACTTTGCAGTTAATAAGGCAATAGAATCTACAAAGAAAGCAACAGTAACGGATGGTAAAGGTGGTGTATTCTGGCACACACAAGGTAGTGGTAAATCATTATCGATGGTATTCTATGCACACTTATTACAGAAACAATTACAATCACCAACCATTGTAGTTGTAACAGATAGAAATGACTTAGATGATCAATTATATGGTCAATTTTCTAAGTGTAAAGACTTCTTAAGACAAAATCCGATCCAAGCAACAAGTAGAGAAAACTTGAAATCGTTATTAGCAGGAAGACAAGCTAATGGTATCATCTTTACTACAATGCAGAAGTTTGAAGAGTCTGCAGGACCTTTGTCAGGTAGAAGAAACATCATCGTAATGGCTGATGAAGCTCATAGAGGTCAATATGGACTAGAAGAAAAAGTTAAGATTAGTAAGAATGAGCAAGGAGAAGATATTGCTCAAATTATAAGGGGCACTGCTCGTATTATTAGAGATAGTCTACCAAATGCTACATACATTGGATTTACTGGTACACCTATCTCATCAAAGGATAGAAGTACAGTAGAAGTGTTTGGTAATTATATTGATATTTACGATATGACTCAAGCTGTAGAAGATGGTGCAACAAGACCAGTCTACTATGAAAGTCGTGTTGTTAAGCTACAACTTGATGAAACTATTATTAAGTTGATCGATAAAGAATATGACATTATGGCATATAATGCAGATCCAGAAGTGATCCAGAAGAGTAAGAAAGAACTTAGTCGAATGGAAGCTGTATTAGGAGCAGATCAAACAATAGATTCTTTGGTAAAAGATATCGTTTACCATTATGAAAATTATAGAGCAAATGAATTAACAGGAAAGGCAATGTTAGTTGCTTATTCTAGACCAATAGCAATTAAAATCTACAAGAAGATCTTAGAATTAAGACCAAACTGGAAAGACAAAGTTGCTGTAGTAATGACTTCTGATAACAAGGATCCAGAAGATTGGAAAGAAATCGTAGGGAAAACAAAAGCATACAAAGATGAGTTAGCAGTAAGATTCAAAGATAATGAAGATCCACTAAAGATCGCTATTGTTGTAGACATGTGGTTAACAGGTTTTGATGTACCTTCTCTAGCAACTATGTATGTGTATAAACCAATGAATGGTCATAATTTGATGCAAGCTATTGCGAGAGTAAATCGTGTTTACAAGAACAAAGAAGGCGGACTAGTTGTAGACTATATTGGTATTGCTTCTGCTTTAAAAGAGGCTATGAATGACTATACAAAGCGAGATAAGAAGAATTATGGAGATATGGATATTGCGAAAGCTGCTTATCCTAAATTCTTAGAAAAATTATCTATTTGTAATGATTTGTTCTATGGATATGATTATTCTAAGTTTATGAAAGGTTCAGAATTAGAACGTGCTAAATCTATTAGTGGTGCAGTTAACTTCATCGTAGATCCTAAGAAAAATGAAGATAAAACAACATTCATTAAAGAAGCTCTTGCATTACATCAAGCATTATCATTATGTTCTTCACTAACAACAGAACAAGAACGTTATCAAGCAGCATTCTTTGAATCAGTGCGTGTATTAGTAATGCGCTTATCTGAACAGGGTGGAAGAACAAAGATCTCTTTACCAGAAATGAATGCACGAATTAATGAATTGTTGAAACAATCAATTAAGAGTGACGGAGTGATCAATCTATTCTCTGATATTAAACAAGGTTTCTCTTTGTTTGATCCAAAATTCTTAGAAGAAGTAGCTAATATAAAAGAAAAGAACCTTGCATTAGAAATGTTGAAACGTTTGATCGCAGATCAGATCAAAGTGTATAAGAAGACTAATGTTGTTAAGTCTGAGAAGTTCTCTGAGATCATTCAAACTACTATAAATGCTTATCTAAATGGCATGCTGACTAATGAAGAAGTCATTAGAGAATTATTGGAAATGGCAAAGCAAATTCAAGATGCTAAATCCGAAGGAGATTCTTTAGGTTTATCTGAAGATGAAATGGCATTCTATGATGCATTGACTAAACCACAAGCTATCAAAGATTTCTATGAGAACTCTGAACTAATTGCTATTACTAAAGAGTTAACAGAAACATTACGTAAGAATAAGACTGTTGACTGGCAACAAAAAGAGTCTGCTAGAGCGAGAATGAGAATGTTGATCAAGAAACTACTTAAACAACATAAATATCCACCTGAGGGCATGGAAGATGCTGTACAGACTGTAATGGTTCAATGTGAATTGTGGACAGATAATGAAGTAATGTATTAATAATAAAAGAAGTTCTTTCTTTAGTGAAAAGAGCTTTTTAGTTTATCGTCATATTCCTTCTGTAGATTTAACCACAGTTCCGCACTAGTGCCAAGCATACAAGAAAGCTTACTAGCATCTTCCTCATTAACACTTATTTCTCCATTAACGAGCAATTTAAGTGTTTCTGTATCTATTCCTAGTTGTTCAGAGAATTCCGCATAACTAACATTCATTTCCTCTATAATGTCCTGAATATAATAACCAGGATGAAAAGCTAGAATCTCATTGCATTTAAATATATTTCCCATAACACTTATTCCTTTCTAAGAAAATATAATACAATATAACAAATATATACTATATGAGTGTTAAATAATCAATATATAAATTAAAACTCCTAAGCAATTGTTACCTAGGAGTTCCCCATTTCTATTCTTTCCCTTATTCCTAATACTTCTTAAACGACCTAGTAAGCACACCATCCCAGTTATCCCAGAACTTCACACACTCCACTAAACTATCCATATAAACACCCTTATCAATACCCAAAAGATCAAACATAACCACACGATATAACAAACTCATCTTCATAGAATACAAAATAGGCTCATCCCCACTCACCACTAAATTTCTCTGAGCTCTCTTAATATGAGTAAGTCTATCCCCAGTACTCTCTAACATACGGATAAATTCCTTATAATTATACTTCAACTCCTCCGCAAAGATCTCAGTACCATACTTACTGATCAATACATCTAAAGAAGTCATAAGTGAATGAGTCTCAAAACCAGGAGTTAAAGAAGCAAAGTAATGCTTATGATCTCTTACTAACTCTACAAGTGGATCAGCTTGTTGGATCAATAACGCACACTTCAGATCCACAGGGAAACCGCCCTCCATCAGACCACACATATACATACGATGAACAACATCTAACTCCACACACATCCATTGCCAAGTATCCCATACCTTAGCATTCAATACTTGATCAAACTCAAATAACTTATTCAAAGGTACTGTACAATACCCAGCAGATCTATGATAAGAAGGATAGTATTCCACATACTCTCTCTCATAGTTACGTAACACATCTTCTGGAGTATATCCATCACTAGCCGTCTCGAATGACACTAATTCCGTAAACATACCATCGAATAACATAAGCAAACGGATCATCTTATTCAACACATCACATAAATTAGAAGCATACTCCTCATTCTCAGCACTCACAGTAATAGCACGCGTACCAGCTTGCTCCACCTGCACAGTGATCGGATTATCTCCCTCGATAGTAAACTCAGAAGAATGATATCCCTGCATGATCACATCATCCTTAAATACAGCCCTAACGACCTTACAAGTAACAGCCTGTTCCATAACATTACCTCCTATATCAACAATATAAATATACATAATTCTTACCTATTAATTGTATACCACACGTACTCACAAGTCAAACATCGAAACTTATAAAAGCTAAAAGCGTTTCACACTTAAACTAAGAAAGAACCATCAATAATCCCAAACAATTTCTCAACATTTTTTTACCTCTAATTATTATGTTTTTATTTACAATACCCCATTTTAATACTATAATTATTGCGTAAAAAAATGTATCTCAAATCAGAGGATATTTGAAAGGAATGGAATATATGGATAGAAGAGTCGGTACTGTGTCAAGAGGAATTCGTTGTCCGATCATCCGCAAAGGAGATAACTTAGCTGAGATCGTTTCAACAAGTGTACTTGAAGCAGCAGAAATTGAAGGATTTGAACTACGCGACAGAGATGTTATCGGTATTACTGAATCGATCGTAGCTAGAGCACAAGGTAACTACGCAACAGTAGATGATATCGCAGCAGACGTGAAAGCAAAATTTGGTGAGGAGACTGTGGGTGTTATTTTCCCAATTCTATCTAGAAACCGCTTCGCAATCTGTTTAAAGGGTATCGCTAGAGGTGCTAAGAAGATCACTCTTATGTTAAGTTACCCTAGTGATGAAGTAGGTAATGAATTAGTAAGCATCGATAAACTAGATGATGCTGGTATCAACCCATACAGTGATGTATTATCACTAGAAAGATATCGTGAATTATTCGGTGAAAACAGACACCCATTCACAAATATTGATTATGTTGCTTACTACAGCGACATCATCACAGCAGAAGGTTGTGAAGTAGAAGTAGTATTTGCTAATCGTGCAAAGACTATCTTAGAGTATACTAAATATGTAATTAACTGTGATATCCACACAAGAAAACGTACAAAACGTATCTTATTAGCTAATGGAGCTGAAAAAGTATGTAGCTTAGATGAGATCTTGAATGCTCCAGTAAATGGTAGTGGCTATAACGAAAAGTATGGTCTACTTGGTACTAATAAGTCTACTGAAGATGCAGTTAAACTATTCCCACGTGAATGTAAGGATCTAGTATTAGACATCCAAGCACGTATCAAAGAAGCTACAGGTAAGCTTGTAGAAGTAATGGTATATGGAGATGGTGCTTTCAAAGATCCTCAAGGAAAGATCTGGGAATTAGCAGACCCTGTCGTATCACCTGCATTTACTGATGGCTTGATCGGTACACCAAATGAATTAAAGTTAAAGTACCTAGCAGACAATGACTTCAAAGACTTAAGTGGTGAAGCATTAAAAGAAGCGATCTCTAAGAGCATTCGTGAAAAGAATGAGAACTTAGTAGGAAACATGGCATCTCAAGGAACTACTCCACGTCAATTAACAGACTTGATCGGTTCTCTATGTGACTTAACAAGTGGTTCAGGGGACAAGGGTACACCAGTTATTTTAGTACAAGGTTACTTCGATAACTATACAAACTAGTTAGTATTGCTTAATTAATATAAAGTGAGGACTATATATGGATACAAATGTTAGACCAGAAACAATGAAAAGAATTACAACTAAAGAATTAGCTGATGCATTTATTGAAGAACAAGTTCGTCTAGTTAGAGAACAAGTAGGCGATAAGAAGGTATTATTAGCATTATCTGGTGGAGTAGACTCTTCTGTAGTAGCTGCTTTACTAATCAAGGCTATTGGTAAGCAATTAGTATGTGTACATGTTAACCATGGTTTAATGCGTAAGGGTGAATCTGAAGGTGTTATCGATCTATTCCAAAATGGATTAGATGCTAACTTAGTATATATCGATGCTACTGATCGTTTCTTAGATAAGTTAGCTGGTGTAGCTGAACCTGAAAAGAAACGTAAGATCATTGGTGAAGAATTCGTACGTGTATTTGAAGAAGAATCTAGTAAGTTAGAGGGTATCTCTTTCTTAGCACAAGGTACTATTTATCCAGATATCATTGAAAGTAAGGGTGTTAAGGCTCACCATAATGTAGGTGGTCTTCCTGAAGATTTCAAGTTCGAAGGTCTAGTAGAACCAGTTAAATTATTATTCAAAGATGAAGTACGTGTAGTAGGTAGAGCATTAGGTCTTCCTGCTGCTATGGTAGATCGTCAACCATTCCCAGGACCTGGTCTTGGTGTAAGATGTACTGGTGCTATTACTCGTGATCGTCTACATGCTTTACGTGAAGCGGATGCTATCCTTAGAGAAGAATTCGATAAGGCTGGATTAACAACTCAAGTATGGCAATTTTTTACAGTAGTTCCTGATATCAAGACTACTGGTGTTAAGGATGGTAAGCGTTTAGATAGTTGGCCAGTGATCATTCGTGCTGTCAATACAGTGGATGCTATGCATTGTTCAGTACCTAGAATCGATTGGGAAGTATTAGAAACTATCACTAATCGTATCTTAGCTGAAGTGGATGGTGTATGTCGTGTTTGTTATGACTTATCACCTAAACCTATTGCTACAATCGAGTGGGAATAAGAATTCATATAACAGACCCTTATGGCACTGATATGTACCCCCTTTACTGGACAAAACCAGTGGAGGGGGTTTTAATTATGAAATACAGTTATGAGTTTAAAAGAAAATGTGTAGAATTATATCGAAAAGGGATATGGATGGAAACACCAGAAGATGTAAAACAAGAAGAGTTTCGTAGGGGAATAAGAAAATGGGTTAGAATAGAAACGACATGCGGATCAGAAGCATTAAGACATAAGAATCATAATAAAGAATGGACAGCAGAAGAAAGATATGAGCTAGTTGCTAAAGTAATAGCTGGAAAATCAATCAAAGAAGTAGCGTTATCAAATGGAATTAATGATGGGCAACTCTATCAATGGGTTCGCAAATATAAAACATTAGGGTATAATGGACTTGTAAACATAAAAAGAGGAAGACCAAGTAAGGAGTCCACCATGCCAAAGAAGATCGATACAAGACCACTTAGTGAATCAGAAAGAGAAGAGTTGATAAGACTTAGAGCAGAAATAGAATACATCAAAGCGGAGAATGAAGTCATAAAAAAAGAAATCGCCTTGAGGGAAGAAAAGGAAGCTGCGCGACTCAAGGCGAGAAAGCAGCGATCATCCAAGAATTGCGTAAAGAAGGATATCAATTAAAGTATCTGTTAAAAGCAATGAGAATGGCTAGATCTACCTATTACTTTGAAATAGGTAAAGAAGACGTAGTAACACTCAAGAATAAAGAGTTATCAGTTAGAATAAAGGAAATATTCGAACAAAATAAACGTAGATACGGAGTTAGAAGGATCTATCAAGAGCTAGTAAATAGAGGATATAAAATAAACCATAAGCGAGTACAAAGACTGATGCATATCATGGGACTATTAGGAAAGAGGCCTAAAGAGAAATATCACTCCTATATGGGAACAGTTGGAAAGATTGCTGATAATGTAATTGATAGAGATTTCTCTACAACAGCGCCATTACAGAAATGGACTACAGATGTATCACAATTCAACTTTTCGTGGGGGAAGTGTTATATATCTCCGATCTTAGATATGAACACAAACGAGATAATCTCCTACGATCTGTCACTTAGTCCAAATATGGAACAGATCCATAGAATGCTTACTAATGCTTTTGAGAGGTTCCCTAACGTTGAGGGATTGATCTTTCATTCTGATCAAGGATGGCAATATCAACATGAGTATTTTCGAAATCAGTTAAAAGAACATGGTATTATCCAATCCATGTCTAGAAAAGGAAATTGTTATGATAACAGTATTATGGAAACATTCTTCGGAAGGCTTAAGAATGAGATGTATTATGGATATGAGAAGGGATATGATTCCTTTGAAAAGTTTTCTATAGCGGTGAATGAATATATAAATTATTATAATAACGAACGTATTCAAGCTAAAACAAAATGGATGCCCCCTGTTAAGTACAGGGAAACATCCATGTCTGTTTAAATCATTTATCTATGTGTCCAGAATTCTGGGTACATATCAAAATAGGGGTCTTTCTATAAATTATTGTTTTCTTAATTTCTTATACGTGATCGTTAATACGACTCCTAGTGCTGCTAATGTAGCGGCTACTAAGAATGCATTTTGATACGATCCATTTATCTTATACAAAGTCGTCATGATCGTAGGGCCAAAGTAACCAGCAGCTGCGAACCCAATGAACATGATCCCATAGTTCACACTATTATTACGTGCTCCAAATTGAGCTGCCGTGAACCCTGGATAAATACCCATAATACTACCGAAACATAGACCTGCGATCGAAATTCCTAGATAGAATGTAGTAATATCTCCCATACCAGAAATATACAAACAACCCATACCTAGAATAGACACCAAGAATACACCTAAGATCGTATTCACAGCACCGATCTTATCAGATATGAATCCTGCTAATATTCTACCAGCAGTATTTAGTAAAGCTAGAATAGACACTGCCACAGCCGCCTGTGCAGCACTCATACCGATCATTTGTTGAGCTAATGGAGATGCCTGTGATGTGATCATTAGACCAGAGAAAGCACCACAGCATAACATCAGTAGCATGATATAGAAGAGAGGATCCTTGACCATCTCAGTCCAATTCTTATCTTGTACTACATTCTTACGAGTAGTTTGTGGAGGAGTCCAACCCTCAGGCACGAATCCCACTGGACAAGTCTCGATCAAGAAAGCACAGCCACAGATAATGATCAACATTGCTACACCGAGTACCTTGAAAGCCATCGTAATATCGAATACCTCGATCAACCTATTCGCAATGATCGGAATGATCACAGAACTAATTCCATAAGAAGCAGTAGCAATACCACCGATCAAACCACGCTTATCAGGGAAGAATTTCACAGAGTTAGATACTGTACATCCATACACCATACCTACTCCTAGACCTACACCCAGACCATAGGTAATGATCAACATAGTGGTACTACTCGCGAAACCTGATGCTATCATACCAGCACCAAACAAGATACCCCCTACTAAGATGACCCACTTAGGTCCTAACTTATCATTGAAGAAGCCACCAGAGATCATAGTAATAGGACCTACTGAGTTAGCAATAGTGAAGATGATCGCTAGAGAAGTGATCTCACTTCCCGTAACTTCCGTTAGATACTTAGCCATAGGAGTTGCGAATACGCTCCATGCATATAAAGAACCAATACATAGATTGATCAAGCAGGAAGCCCCTAAGACTAACCAACGTTTCTTAGTTAAAGGCATTATTCCTCAAATCCTTTCCAACGAGGAACACCAGTATACTTCTTAGCAACCTCTAATCCAGCTAATACACGAGCTGCTCCCGCATTCATAGCCTCTAATTCAAATTCACCTGGATAAGGATATACAGGAGCAATGAAACCACAAGCCTCTTCGATCTTCTCTACTAGATCTGCATTATGTACCATACCACCACCAAGTAAAATACCATCTACCTTACCATGTAATGCAGCAGCCATAGCCCCAATACTCTTAGTGATCTGATAGATCATAGCATTCCAAGCACGATCTGCTGCCTTATTACCCTCAGAAGCCATTTTCTTAACTTCTCTAGCATCACTAGTTCCAAGAAGACTTACAAAACCACCAGTCTTAGTACATAAAGGTTTCACATCCTTAATATCTTTATCCTTCATATAGCGTAGTAACTCAGCCACAGGAACACTACCACAACGAGTAGGAGCCATTGGCCCTTCTCCACCTACGATATCAGTACCATCGATCATCAAGCCCTTCTCATGAGCAGAGATAGAGATACCACCACCAATGTGACATACTACAAAGTTACACTCTTCATACTTCTTACCTTGAGATTCAGCATGGCGGATCGCAGTTTCCTTTAAATTTAGAGCATGTAGATGTACATTACGATATACACCCTTGATACCAGTCACACGTGCTAGATCACATAATTCATCAGTATCAGGAGGATTTACTACGAAGGCAGGTTTCCCATACTTCTTAGATCGGAAGAGCGT
>SVBO01000024.1 GCA_015058845.1 Erysipelotrichaceae bacterium | reverse complement strand
TATCGTTAGATGATCTGATGTTTTCTAAGAAAGAAAATATTCAAGAGAAGAAGATGATCACTGGATCAATAGTGATCAAATCACCACATCAAGGCACCATCACTACTTGTAATAAAGTAGTACGTTCAAATCAAATGATTGGGAATAAGAATTCCCCTAAATATGCTTTATTTGCCGTAGATTCAAATCATGTTTCTTTTTGGGGAGAAGCTACTACATTTCTAGGATGGTATGCTAATGAAGAACTTGTCGCGAAAGAAATAGAGGAGATCCATAATGCGATCGTAAATAATATACCTACTTATACATTACAATATAGTGCAAAGACTAAACGATTTCTTACAAGTATTAAGATCGTAGAGGAATAGAATTAAAGTCATATACCTATGTATATGGCTTTTTATGTAAAGTCTACTTGACATATATATACTCTAATGATATAGTATCGATAGAAAAGTAAAGCTAACTTTACATAATTCCTATATTCAGGAGGATACTATGAAGAATAGAATTGAAGAAATACGTAAGGAAAAAGGTATCAAACAAGAAGATTTCGCAAGGTGTATGAAGGTATCTAGGCAAACGATCAGTTCATTAGAGAATGGTCGCTATAATCCCTCTATCACTTTGGCGTATAAGATCGCTAAGTTTTTTGAAATGTCGATCGAAGAAGTATTTATATTTGAAAAGGAAGATCTGTAATAGGAGGTATAAGTATGAATCGTAATAAAAGAGTGATCATGAGTGTGATATGGGTAGTGATCGGGAGTATTCTTGTGTGTTTATCTTTTATGGGAAAAGTAGATGAATATTGGAGTGGTTGTGGTTCAAGTTTACTGGTAATAGGAATATTGCAGTTATTAAGATTTCGTAGGTTTCAAAAGGATCCTGTGTATCGTGAATCTATAGAGATTGAAGAGAGGGATGAAAGAAATAGTTTTATTCGTAATAAGGCATGGGCATGGACTGGGTATATATTCGTGTTACTAACTGCTATATCATCTGTAGTTTTAAGGATTATGGGTGAAGAGTACTTATCAATGTTAGCTTCTTTTATAGTATGTATGGTCTTACTCATCTTTTGGAGTTCTTATATGCTTTTGAAGAGAAAGTACTAACATGAATAAACAAATACGTCAATATCTAGGTATAGTAAGTGCTATACTTACATACTACCTCATTCATGAAGGAGCACATCTACTCTATGCATTATGGACTAATACCTTTAAACAAATACACTTTAAAGGCTTAGGGGTCCAAATAGAGGTATATATAGATACTATGACACAATATCAACTAGGTATATTCTGTATACTAGGCTCTATGGCTACTTTGATCACTGCGTATGTCTTAGTGTTATTAACTGATCAGATCTGTAGAAGTTCCTCTAAAGTTTATAAATCCTGTATGTACTATATCACAATAGCTATGTTATTCATTGATCCTGTATACCTAAGTATACTATGTAATATGTTTGGTGGGGGAGATATGAATGGGATCTCTTTATTGTTCCCACAGAGTATTGCTAGGCTTATGTATGGGGGTATATTATGTTTCCATGTGTATGTATTTCGAAGAAGTATTCTTCCCAAGTATTCCCATTCATTTAAATATAATAATTAATATCAGGATGTTTTCGATGCATAAGAAAGCATCCTTTTTATATGTGTAGTAATAAGGTAAGAAATAGAAATTACTTGTATTATCAAAATAAAACATATATAATACTTTCGGTGTGTTATACATCTATATAATCGTTATAATTGAAGGAAGTTAAGGATGACTATGCATAAGCAACACAAAATCGACTGTCATACACATATTGTAAATAGTGAAATCTCTACTCAATACTTTAATACTCCTGGTGGTGGCGATTTTGCAATGGTTATGGAGTTTCTGCCTTATATGCAGAAAGAGAATATGCCAGATCACTCATGGGATCTATGTGAGGGGAATGATCGATTATTCCTATGTCCTTCTATTGATATCCATCAAAATATTCCTGAACAATTAACTACTATTGAAAAGAAAATGTTACAACGTCCTTTGTGTCGTGTAGTGTGATTAAAGATATTCCTTTCTTATCAAACTGGTAGAGCAGATGATGAGAGAATGATGCCGATCTATGATTTCGCTGATAAGTATGGACTATCCGTTACATTCCATACTGGACTACCTTCCTATCATTTACCATATGAGAATGATGTAGAAGGATCACGTGTAGAATATGTAGCTAATGTAGCTAAGAAATATCCAAGAGTAAACTTCATTGTAGCACATATGGGAGATCCATATTATGAGGAGAGTATCGACGCTATGCATGGCTTACCTAATATGTTTACAGACTTTGCTGGGGCCTTTGAACCTGGTACAGAAGTTGCAGCGGATGAAGAGGGTACGATCGCTCAATGGGCTCATGCGATCGATAAGTATCCAGATACCTATACTCAGATCTTATATGGTACAGATTTCTGTCCGCCTATTCTATTATATGAAATCGACAAGTATGATTACGCGATTCGTAAAATATTTACAGAGGATAAGTTTGAAGATATTTACTGGAACAATCCTCTTAGAGCTTTCCCAAAAGCTGCTGCATATATCACTAAGGAAGGAAAATAAATATGTCTGATCTGAAATATCCAAGTCTTATAAAGTTCTTTAAATCATTTACTAAACTAGAAGCTATCTACATGACATTCGTTATTGTACTAGCTATCGGTATGGCTGTATTCTTCCCAGAACTAATGCTAGAGAGTACAGCATCTCCCTTATTACTATTCTGTTCAGTATGTAATGTCATTGCCAATCCACTCGTAGAAACCATGAATGCGAAACAATTCCGTGGTAACTTCATTATCGATATCTTCTTGATCGAAATCACATACATCATTCTATCTCTACACTTAGGATGGTATACATTGATGTTATCTTGTATCTTATTCTGGATCCCTATCGATATCATTAGCTTTATCCAATGGAGCAAACACGTAGATAATCAAGATGATAACTTAACAGTAGTTAAGCGACTTGGTTGGAAGAAATCTATTATGCTATTGATCGGATGTGTAGTGTTTTGCTTAGTTATGGGTACTATTATGTCTAATATGCCAGGTTCACAAGATTCATACTTAGAAGCATTTGCGACTGCTATGGGTATGGTGAATGGTACCTTACTAATGTTACGTTATTCTGAACATTGGTATGCATGGGTCATTACAACGATCTTATATCTTGCTATGGATATCTCTGCTGGCGCATATGGTCTATTGATCGATGATGTAGCTATGCTTGTAGTAACATTCTATGGTATTTGGAAATGGTTCAAGTATACTAAGGAACATAATACGATCCAAGAAAAGATCGATTTCAAAGTATAAGAACACTCATCTATAATTCTTTATAAGGCGCTCTATTCCAGATCGCCTTTTCAATATCTATTTATATAAATTATTACTCTCATACTCGTGAGAATATGGTATAATCTAATCATAGTAGGAGTACATTATGGACAATATTCAATTACTAGTAGATGGCAAAGAAGCTTTTCCCATGATCCTAGAGTGTATACAGAAAGCTAAGGAAAGTATCTATATCAATATGTTTCTTTGGCGATGTGATAAGATCGGGAATGAGTTAGCTAAGGCTTTACTTGAGGCAGCTGATAGAGGAGTACAGATCACTATTTCTAAAGATCAATATGGAATAGTACTAGAATATAGTGAAGAAGATCAAAGTTCTTTCTTCCATGATACCATCTCTTTATTGGATAGAGTCAGTATCGCATTTCTATGTGTTTTCTATAACAATGATCTATTATTTAATAAATTACTTACTACCCGTAATGAATTAGCTCACGAGATCTATCAACATCCTAATATCACACTAGATATACGTCGTAAGTATGATCATTCTAAGTTCTATATCTTTGATCATAAGACATTGATCCTAGGAGGTATCAATGTAGAAGATAAAGAAAATGGGGCTGATCGACAAGGTAGAGTGTATCAAGATTATATGGTAAAGATCGATGGGGAAGAGTGTGTAAGAGAGTTTCTAAGAAGTAGAGATGCTAGGAATTCTAATACATCTATGCCTTCGAATCAGAAAGAACCATTTCATAAGTTTGAGATCGAGCAAAGTTATCTAGATATGATCAGGGAGAGTAGAGAATATCTATTTATACAAATGGCTTATTTCTCACCCTTACCAATCGTTATGAAAGCCATTGAAGAAGCCTATCAACGAGGTGTAGAGATCACTGTAATGATCCCTAACTCAGCGAATTTTACGGATGATCTAAATAAGAAAACAGTGAAAGAGATCTATAAAATGACTCATGGGGAAGCTAAGATCTATCTAACACCTAAGATGGCACATACTAAGTTAGTAATGAATGAGAATAGGATCCATTTCGGATCATCGAATATAAATAAGAAAGCTTTCTATATATTAGATGAGCAAAATATGATCTTTAAAAATGATGATAGTGCATTTGCGAAGCGTTTCAGAAGATCTGTAGAAGAGAATATGCAAGAAGCTGTATTGATCCGTGATATAAGAGAATTGAAATACAACAAGTGGAAAGCAATACTGGAAAGTATCTTAATGTAAGAGGAGGATAAAAGTATGGTAAAGATTTATGTAGCAGAGGAAGATATTCGTATCGTTACTACTAATATGAAGATCACTAGAAAGAGTTATGGAAACATTGATGAGGCTATGTATAAGGTATTAAGAGATATCAAGGATCCTAATATTGAGATCATTAGCTGGTTTCATCGTTACAAAATGATCCAGAAGCAACCACGTAATACACTAGAACAAAAGATCAGTGATATTCTAAATAGTAAGGGTGTTACATATCGTAAGTTCACAGATGGTGAATGGGAAGTGATGAAGGATCAAATTAAAGAGAGAATCTTCTATGACGCAATTAATAGACAAAAGAGAAAAGAAGCGTCTAAGAAATAGAAAATATAAGTTGTAGTAAATTATTTACTACAATGATATTCGACATCGGATCACAGGCTACTATGAGACATTTGATAAGTTCAATGTGCCTGAGTTTACAATGATCCTAAGTAGCGCTGGTATTGCTTTAATAGCAATGAGTGTAGGATATATTCTTAAAAAGAAATGATCAGATAGATACAAGATCATGAAAGATTAACTATTAGAAAGGTATGAGAGTCTAGGTACTCTGATACCTTTTCTATTCTTTGTAAACATACTATACACTATTCACAGAAATACACATACATAACGATATCCCAACATATCTACTTATATACAGCAAATACATAATAAACAAATATCACAAAGAACAATACAATTATTCTTTATAAATCAGATCTAAATACTTACAAAATAGGAAATCTAAATATTTAAAAACTATATCATTAATCGACATATTTCTATATATTTCAACGCATTATGTAGCTTATAATGACAAAGAAAGTGCGAAAGAGGGAAAATGACTTATGAAAATAAATGTATACATAGCAAGTATCAATGATGATACTTCAAGTGATTTCCTGCTTTTCTTAAAGAAAGACCCACGATTCTATGTATTAGGCTCTACTAATAACGGCCAAGAATGTGTAACCTACATTCGAGATCATAATGTAGATGTATTATTTGTAGATGCTTTGCTTCCTGTATATGATGGAGCAGAGATCATCAAGAAGATCAAGAAGGATAGTTTACATGTCGGTAAGATCATTTTAATGTGTTGTTTTCTCAATGAAAGTCTAATGAGACTCTTTGAAAGACTTACGGTAGATTACGTAGTACTAAAACCATTTGACTTTAAATTAATGAGTGATCGTGTCGTAGAGATCATGAGTACAGTACAGACAAGTACCTCCTTATCTCTAGTCCATGAAGTATTAAGTGAGGAAGATAAAGCTAAGTCGCATAATATACGCTTAGAAAGTGAGATCACATCCTTACTCCATGAGATCGGTATCCCTGCACATATCAAAGGGTATATGTACTTAAGAAGTGCTATCCTGAAAACATATCTAGATGTAGAGTATATCGGTCAGATCACTAAGGTATTATATCCAAGTATTGCAAGTGAATACCAAACAACACCTTCAAGAGTAGAAAGAGCGATCCGTCACTCGATCGAAGTGGCTTGGAATAGGGGAAATATAGATGCGATCGATGATATCTTTGGATATACGATCTCTTCTAGTAAAGCCAAACCCACAAACTCAGAATTTATCGCCATGATCTCTGATAAACTTCGATTAGAACATCGATTAAAGAGTACACAAGCAATTAGAAATGTACGATAATACAATTTCTTTTTGCGATTCAATAGAAGTGTGATATAATAGTCGCGGGTGATAATATGCGAAGAATAATGTTACTGCTTATTGCTCTGTTATTATGTGGTTGTTCTTATCAGAATAATGACTCTAAAGAGCGAGACAGTATTACGAAATATGAATCATATCTTGCTACATTAGTAGAACAAGATCGTTTTACAGATAGTTCTTATTACTATGATATCGAGGCATATCTAAATCCATTGAATGATGGAACGATCCGATATGATATCATTATCGAGAATCCTCAAGTAGCTATGTATGATATTGAGATCCTAGCCGTGGAGAGTATTGCTAAGCGTAGTGATACGATCATTTATCCTTGTGTGGGTATCTTTGAAGAAGAATCTTATACAATGATCCCTTTCCAAAAGAATGAGGAAGAAGGGTATGTAGAAGCCTTTTTATTAAGTGGTATCAGTGGGGTACAAAGTCCTGTTCTAAATGTATTAGTCACATGGACTGATTATTCTAAGTTGAATACATATCGTGAATTCATTAAGCTTTTCCCAACAATACCAGAAGTGAAAGATGAAGTTAAAGATGTGGTGGTAGAATGAGTGATTCAAAGAAGCAGTCTTTAGTGATCGGAGCCTTGATCGGTTCTGCTGGAATATTCTTTACGAAATTTATAGGAATGATCTACGTCATTCCTTTTAATGCTTTAGTAGGAGAGGAAAATATGGCCTTCTACTCCTATGCCTATCGTACCTATAGTTATATCTTGAATATTTGTACAGCAGGTTTCCCATATGCGATTGCAACACTGGTTGCTAAGTATATGGTCAAAGAAGATTATCGTGCTGTATTATTTGTTCGTAAAATCTCTTTCTATGCGATGTTTATTTTAGGTTCTTTAAGTATGATCGGACTCATCACAGTTGCTACTCCATTAGCCACTGTAGTCTCTCCTATAGAGGCTACTCCAGAATACATCGAGAAGGTCAGAAACTGTTATATCATCATCTCTACAGCCTTATTCTTTGTACCTCTATTAAGTGTATTTAGAGGCTTCTATCAAGGAATGAAGGAATTAACAGTCTATGCTTCTAACCAAGTGATCGAACAGATCGCACGCGTAACTTTTTTACTTGTTGCTGGATTTATTGCAGTATATATATTCAAACAAGATCGGATCGTTGCGATCTATTTCGCTGTACTATCGGCAGCAGTATCAGCCGTAGTAGCTATTGCTCAATTCTTACTAAAGGATAGGAAAGTAATTAGTAAATTAAAAGAAAATATCAATGAAGAGAGTGGTGTATCTACTAAGAGTATCTTGAGGGAATTAGTACGCTATGCGATCCCTTATATGGTCGTAGCTATTCTGGGATATAGTTACTTCATTGTGGATATGTTGGTATTCAATAGAGTGATGGGATGGCGTGGAGAAGTAAATGCCGATCTGATCTATGGTATTATCAATATGAATGTAGATAAGCTTACTTCTATTCCGATGGCAGTAGCACCAGGTTTCAGTATTGCGATCGTACCTTATGTAACAGCTTGTTATGTGAAGGGAGATAAGGAGGGAGCAAGTCGTAATGTGACAGATTGTATCGTTATGGCCTTATATCTAGCATTACCACTTACTCTAGCATTATTAAGTCTAGCCACACCGATCTATTATGTCATGTACGGTGGCACATATGCAGCCTTAGGAGGAGAGATCTTAGCTTGGTATTCCTTAGATGGCTTTGCCAGTACGATCGCTCCCGTATTAACCTCATTAACGATGGCCTTGAATCTAAGACGTAAGAATATGAAGAATGTGGCGATCGGTATTCTTATGAAAGTCATTACAGTAGTACCATTGATCTATGCCTTTGGATACGTAGGAGCCCTATTATCCTCTGTACTTGGGTCCTTAGCAGGCGCCTTCCTGAACTTCAAAGCGATCTCTGAGTACATCGAGATCTCATATCATAAGATCCTTAAGATCACAAGTAAGATCTTCTTATGCCTATTAGCCACACAGATCGTCTTCTCACTAGGACAGATCATTGGCTTCAAGATCGTTGACCAATCTAGATTCATCGCCTTGATCGAATTAGCAATCGTAGGCTTATCAGGTGCCTTTACGTATTTCGCATTAAGCTTCTATCTAGGGATCCCTCAAAAGATCCTACATAAGTCTACTAGTGAGATCATTGGAATGTTTAGGAGAAAATTAGCATGATTCGTTTAGATAAATTATTAGCCAATGAAGGCTATGGAACACGTAAAGAAGTAAAGAAACTGATCCGTGATGGATTTGTAGAGATCAATGGAGAAGTATGTAAGAAAGATGATCGTAAGGTCGATGAGGAAAATGATCAGATCACTATTGATGGGGAATTAGTTACTTTCCATAAGAATGTATACATCATGATGAATAAACCAGAACAAACACTATGTTCTAATGAAAGCACTAAGTATCCAAGTGTCTTAGAGTATATCAGTGAATATGCTCATAGAGATCTATTTACAGTAGGTCGCTTAGATGTAGATACAGTAGGCTTATTATTGATCACAGACGATGGAGATTTCGCACATCATATCATCTCTCCTAGTCATCATCTAGAAAAGATCTATGAAGTACATCTACAAGAAGCCATTACAGATGAAATGATCGAAGGCTTAGAGAATGGCCTAGAATTCAAAGAATTTACCTCTATGCCAGCAAAAGTAGAAGCTATTTCCTCTCATCTGATCCACTTAACGATCATGGAAGGAAAGTTCCATCAAGTAAAACGTATGCTCCATGCAGTAGGCAATGAAGTAGTAGCTTTAAAGAGATTACAGATCGGTAACTTAGTATTAGATCCATCTTTACAAGAAGGAGATTATCGTGAATTAACACAAGAAGAGATCGCTGATCTATTAGAGGGGTAAAAAAGTAAAGAAACACAGTAGAGCTACTGTGTTTTCTTTTCATTTTATGGTATTATATATTGTGAGATTTTATAGAGGTAATTACTTATGAGAATGAGAAAGAAAAGTTGGGCTCTTCCTTTTATTGAAGAGCATCGTGAATATGTTATTGCTAAACCAGAAGAAATGCGTGGTAAATGGCGTGAATTACTAGGTATTCCGCAAGAGGGTGTACTACATGTAGAGATCGGTTGTGGTAAAGGAGATTATTTCTTGAAGATGCGTGAACTATATCCACAAGATGGGTTCGTAGCAATCGAGAAAGATCCTAACTGTGCTGCTGTAGCAGCTAAGAAGGCATTAGATATGGAACATGATCGTACTATTATGATCCAGGCGGATGCTAAAGATATCGATCAATGGTTTAATGAGGGGGAAGTAGATATCCTACATTTAAATTTCTCTGACCCTTGGCCTAAGAAGAATCATACCAAAAGGCGTTTATCTTCTGACTCTTTCCTAACTAAGTATGCGAGTCTTCTTAAAGAAGAGGGGATCTTAGCTATGAAGAGTGATAATCAAAAGTTATTTGAATTCTCAGTTCTTCAATTCATGAAAGAGGGATGGCAATTAAAAGAATTCAGTGTGAACTTTGATTCAGAGGCTTCTAATGATGCTATCAGTGAATATGAAATGCGCTTTAGAGAACTAGGACAACCGATCTATCGTCTAGCTGTTTGTAAGCCAAATCGATCTAAGGAGAATGTATGAGAAAACTATTAGTATGTATCTTATGTCTACTTCTTTGTGGATGTGGGATAAGTGAGAAACAATTAGAAGATAACTTTGATTCTCTGATCACTTCGATCAAATCTGAGAATGCAGTAGAAACTACCAATAAACATAGAACTTACTTTGATTATTTCTTACCACGTAATGTTGGTAAACGTTTCTCTGATGAAGAAAATGCAGTATTCGTACTAGGAAATCAGCAATTCTATATGAACCTAGATGTAACTGACTTGATCGTTACGGAGTACTATAGTCCGATCTTTTCATATCAACAAACTCGTTTAAGAGAGATTAAGAAAATCGGAAATGTAGTGATCAATAAGAGTGGAGAAATGTTGAATTCATCTCAAGAGATGAAGAAGTACAATGTAGTAGTTACGGATCTTAGTGAAGGAGAGTATCTAGTATATGTACAGTACGGAGATGTATATTTCGCAGCTCTTTCTCCATTAGCTGAAGTAGAGAATCTAGTATATGAAATGTTTAAAATTGGGCGTAGTGTAAAGCTTGAGAAGCAAGAGATCTTATCTGCCTATTCTAATAAAGAAACAGTGATCATTACACAGTCTTATGACTTATTTGAGAAAGTATTCCCAGAGAATGGGGTAGTGTATGATGTATTGAATCCTTCTACTAATATCAACGCAGGGGATGATGCAGGGGATGATATAGAGATGTCTGATCAAATTGATGAGAATGATGGATCAGAGAATAGTGATGAATAAAAAGGAAAGGTGATGCGTATGTTTAAGAAGTTCGTTGATTTTTTCTTAGAAGATGATGAAGAAGTTACTACAGAAGAAGTACAAGAAGAGCAAACAGAAACAGTAGTTGTTCATAAGCCTATGGCTGATATTTCATTAGAACCGAAAGTGGAAGAAGAAAAGAAAGTGGAATCTTCTAAAAAGATGGAATTCTATGAAGTGGCTGGTAAACCTAGTCGTTTCATTGATCTTGAAGATGAACCAGTACGTAAAGAGAAGAAGAAAGTAGAACCAGTATCACCTCGTAAGAATGAATATGAATTCACATCCGTGATCTCTCCGATCTTTGGGGTGCGTGATAGTGGAGCACCTAAGGCTTCTACAAGTACAGTGACATCTCGTGTAGAGGTAGAAGAATCTGTACTAGGCACTGTATTCTCTCCTATGTATGGTAGAGCTACTAAGAAGGTATCTAAGGAAGTGAAGCTACAAGAAAGTGTGGTAGAAGAACCTATTCAAAAAGAAGATACACTTCCACCGATGTTTGAATTAGATGATCTATTAAGTTTAGAAAAGAAATTGAATCATGAGGTAGAATCTCATCAATTCTCTTTATTTGATGATTATGTACAAGAGGAAACAGAAGATCATTCATTAGAAAATGATCTATCTGAATTCTTCGATTATGATAATAAATAGGAGGTATACGTATGTATCATTTTATTGGGATCAAAGGGTCTGGTATGTCAGCTCTAGCATGTATTTTAAAGGAAATGGGACATGATGTACAAGGTAGTGATATTGATAAGTTCATCTTTACGCAAGTAGCTGTGGAAGAAGCAGGGATCCCGATCCTATCTTTCAATGCAGATAATATCAATGACAAAGATATGACAGTGATCGTAGGAAATCACTTCCCATCTACGCACGAAGAGATCGTGAAGGCATATGCTACTTGTGAGAAGGTATATCGCTATCATGAATTTATTGGAGAGTTCATTAAGCAATTTACAACATTCTCTATTTGTGGTACGCATGGGAAAACGACTACTACAGGTATGTTATCTCATACTTTAGAAGCAGTAGAGCCTACTTCTTATCTAATTGGAGATAGTACTGGTAAAGTAGCTCCTAATGCGATCAACTTTGTATTAGAATCTTGTGAGTATAAAAGACATTTCCTTGCCTATCATCCTCAATATGCTATTCTAACAAACATTGATCTAGATCATACAGATTATTATAAAGATATCGAAGATTATAAGAATGCTTTCGAAACATTCGCAAACCAAGTAGAGAAAATGATCGTGATGTTTGGGGATGATGAGAATGTTAGAGCTCTACATGTTACAACTCCACATATGTATTTTGGTACAAAAGAGGGAAATGATGTACGGGCAGTGAATATTACGCAAACTGCTCAGGGTATGTCTTTTGATGTACTTTATAAGAATGAGGTATTTGGTAAGTTTGAATTAGGCTTAATTGGGCATCATTTACTATGGGATGCTCTAGGTGTAATTGCTGTATGTATTGCTAAGGGATTGACATATGAACAGATCTATGAAGGATTAAGAACATTTCCAGGTACGAAACGTCGTTTTGAAGTAAGTACTTTAGGAGATAATATCTTTGTAGATGATTATGCACATCATCCAACAGCTATTAAAGTAACATTAGAAGCAGCAAGACTTCGTTATCCAGATAAGAAGTTAGTAGCTGTTTATAAACCAGATCGTTATTCTCGTTTAGTAGTGTTCATTAATGAATTCATTGAAGCATTATCGATCGCTGATGAGGTATGTTTAGTACCATTTAATGAGAATACTTTAAAGGAAGAGGGGTATGATATCGATATCCACTATATCGCTGATCGTATGCCGAATGCTTTGATCGTTACAGAAGATGAGGAAAGTGCTAAGAAGATGTTAGAGTTCTCTCCTGCGGTATATGTGGGTATGAGTACGAAGGATGTATATAGAATTTTAAATAATGTAAAGCGCTATCAATAGTCTTGAAAATTTTTTCAAAGTTTGATATTATAGTTTAGAGGTGAATAATATGCTAGAAACACTATTGATCAGTTTAAATGAAGTATGTATATTATTGCTTCCTATTTTAGGAGCAATCGTTTTAGGATATTTGATCCTTATTCTGCGCAAGGTTTCATTAGCTCTTACGAAAGCAGAAAGTGTTCTAACCAATGTGGATGGTAAGATCAATCAATTAGATGCCCCATTACACACTATGACTACATTAGCACATACTGTAGATGACGTACATGCTGCGTCTGTTCGTGGTGTAAATAAGGCTATCAATTTTCTTGTGAAGCATATGAGTACGATTACAGCTTGGTTAAAAGAACTTCTAGAAGAATATAACCAAAGTAATACTACTCCAGAGGAAAGTAAAGGAGAAGAGTAAGTATGGAAGAAAAGTGGTGGAGTAAATATCAAACTAAGAATTCTGCCGATCCTACTGATGAGAAGTCAGTGGAAAGTGAAGTGAAAGAAGAAACTGTAGAACCTACAGAAACTGATACAACTAAAGAGATCTTAGAAGAAGCAGTTCACTTTGTGAATGATCTAAATGAGAAGATCAATAAGACTGCGCAAGAAGTATTAGAGAATGAGAAAGTAAAAGAGTTTGTAAATACTGTAGATACAGTAGCTAGAAATACTGCAGATACTATTATTACTAAGAGTAATGAGTTCTTGAATTCTGCAGAGCTACAACAGGCTACAGAGAAGGCGAAAGAAGTTATGAACAATATGGTAAATGAAGTTAGATCTTGGTCTGAGAAGTCAGAACAAGTTAGTGAACCAGTAGTAGAAGAACCAGTAGAAGAGCCTACACTACCTGAAACATATACCACTCTTGTGGAGGTATGTGAGGATGAGGAAACTAATCCTATTTTAAAGGATATTAATGCTGTTAAGAAGGTTGTGAGTGATTCTTTAAATAAGAAAGAAGTAGTAGATACTGTAGAGTTTGTTAAGAATAAAGCACAACAAGCTAAAGAAGCAGTAGAGGCATATTCTACAAGTCCATCTGTTACGAAAGCGAAAGAGTTCATTGCAGATAAGGCTGAGGTTTCTAAGCAATGGATGATCGAAAAGTTCGATAATGAAGAAGTAAGTAATACGATTAATTATATGAAAGAGAAAACCGAAGGTGCTAAACAATGGGTGTACCAAGTGTACAACAAAGAAGAAGTACAAGAGGGGATCGAGAAGGCGAAAGAGAGCGTAGAGACTGCTATTGAGAGTACTAAGTCTACTTTCACTAAGGTGGTAAATGATCCACGTGTCCAAGAGGGCTATGTAAATGCTAAGGAAACTACTACGCGTACTGCTAAGAATGTTTCTGGGGCTGTTAAGAAGGGTCTAAATGAATTCAAGAGTGAGGAGAGCCTTGCACAAGAATTCAATGAATGGAAATATGTAGCAGTAGATTTCACAAAGAGATCTGCTAGAGTCATTGGAGCTGCAGTCAATGAGATCGCTCAAAATGAGCAAGTTCAAACGATTGCTAGTAAGAGTAAGGAATTGATCGTTAAGGGTACTAGTAAAGCATTAAGTGCTCTTAATGAATGGGCTGAAGGAAAACAACAACCTAAGTCTCATACCGTATATTTAGAGAATAAAAAAGACTTTAAGGATCAGTAATTGATACTTACGCAAGGGAGGTGCGTTGTATGAAAAGAGTTACGATTTACGATGTTGCTAAGGAAGCGGATGTATCCCTGGCAACTGTTAGCCGTGTTATCAATCATTCCACAGTAGTTAGAGAGGATACTAAGAGACGTGTCGAAGAAGCTATCGAACGTTTAGGATTCAAGCCTAATGCTGTTGCGCAAGGATTGGCACTACAAAAGACTACTACTATTGCTTTAGTAGTATCTGAGACTAGTCTATCTTATACAGGGTATATGATCAATGGATTAATGGATGTAGCTAAGATTTATGGGTATAACATTAGTCTTCATACGATCACTGAGGGTATTACAGAGATCGGTGAATTGATCGAGAATATTATTAAGTCTCATGTAGATGGTGTTGTTATATTCAATGATAAACTTACTGAGAAAGAATTACAGACCATGGTAAATTACCAATTACCATTAGTTATCGTTGGAAATCGTATCTCCCGTGATAAAGTATGTTCCGTATTCGTTGATCTAAGTAAAGCATCTTATGAATTAACAAGTAGTTATTTAAAGAAGGGGATCACTGATATCGTATTAGTAGAAGACCGTAAGAACCAATCACAAACACAACAGATCTGTGCTGGTATCAAGAAAGCCTTTGATGAATATGGTATTACTAAAGATCCACTATTAACTATTCCACGTGAATATCGTACAGCATATTCTTATTTAAAGAATTACTTTGTAGAAAATAAACATCAAGTCATGATCGCGAATCGTGATTCACATGCATTAGCTATTCTCAATACAGCAAAGGAAGCTAATATCTCTATTCCTGAGGATATGGAGATCGTATGTATCCATGATTCTAAGTATAATTCAATGATCCGTCCAACATTGTCTAGCTTCAATATTCCTTCTTATGATCTTGGAGCAGTGGCTATGCGTGTGATGACTAAGTTATTGAATGGTCATGATATCGTAGATCGTGAGATCGAGTTAAATTATGTATATAATCCTCGTTCATCTACGAAATAACTTGACATAGATCAAGATATTTACTACAATTATTAAAGCATTGAACAGAAAAAGTACCTATACGGATGTTAAGAGAGTCCATGGTTGGTGAGAATGGATGATCACGATAGGGAACTACACCTGGGAGCTTCTTCATGAAAGTGGAGCGTATGTCGGCGTTAACGATTTAAGTGCATGTTTTATACATGAACTAAGGTGGTACCACGTGATAAGCGTCCTTAGAGTGAGGACGCTTTTATTTTTGGAAAGAGGAGGGTTATTATGACTTTTTTAGAAGAATTAGAATACCGTGGATTGATTAAAGATGTAACTGATAGAGAAGGGTTAGAAGAGCGTGTAAAGACTCCAATGACTGTATACTGTGGATTTGACCCTACAGCTGATTCTCTACATGTAGGACACTTACAACAGATCCTATTATTAATGCGTTGGCAAAAAGAAGGACACCGTCCTATTGCTTTATGTGGTGGAGCAACTGGTATGATCGGTGATCCACGTCCAACTACAGAGAGACGTTTATTAACTTTAGAGGATGTTCAACACAACGTTGAATGTATCAAGGCACAATTAGGTCGCTTCCTTAACTTCAATGAAGAGGGTGGAGCTATTCTAGCTAATAACTATGATTGGTTAGGACATATGAATATTCTAGAATTCTTACGTGATTATGGTAAGAACTTCAATGTAAACTACATGTTGAATAAGGATACTATTGCTTCAAGACTTGAAAAGGGTATCTCTTTCACTGAGTTTACGTATACTATTCTACAAGCTGCTGACTGGTTACATTTATATCAAACATATAACTGTATTGGTCAGATCGGTGGTAGTGACCAATGGGGTAACTTAACTAGTGGTACTGAATTGATCCGTAAGATCGAGGGTGCTGATGTTAAGGTATTTGGTATTACTTCTCCACTTATTACTAAGAGTGATGGTACTAAGTTTGGTAAGTCTGAAGGAGCTAATGTTTGGTTAGATCCTGAACGTACTAGTCCATATCAATTCTATCAATTCTTCATTAATTCTAGTGATGATGACGTGATCAACTTCTTAAAGAGATTAACATTCTTATCTCCTGAAGAAATCTCTGCATTAGAAGTATCTTTAAAAGAAGAACCTCATAAGCGTGAAGCACAAAAGGCATTAGCTCGTGAGACTACTCGTTTAGTGCATGGGGAAGAAGGTCTACAAGAGGCATTAATGATCTCTGAGACATTCTTCAGTGGTGATTTCTCTAAGTTGAATGTAAATCAATTAAAGCAAGCATTAAGTGGTGTTACTTCTATTACTGTAGAAGATGGTGCTTCTTTACTTGAAACTTTAGTAGAAGGTAAGATCTGTTCTTCTAAGCGTGAGGCTCGTGAGATGATCTCTGGTAATTCTATTACTGTAAATGGTACTAAGGTGAATGCTTTAGATGCTGTTCTTAATAAGTCTGAGGCTTATGGAGAAGAGATCACTGTGATCCGTAAGGGTAAGAAGAGTTATTTCTTAGTAAATTTTAAGTAGTATTTGAGTCGTTGTATAGGTAACTATATGACGACTTTTTGTATGCATTTATATAATTAAAATAAATATCAATTGACATTCTCGATATTCGAGATATAATATAAGTGAGGATGCTCGATAATCGAGAATAGAGGTGGATAAAATGGCAAGATTAAAGTTTAAGACACTTACAGAGCAAATGTTTTATACACTATTATGTTTGAAAGAAGAGTGTTATGGTATGGATATTCTTGATAGAGTTCCAGAGATGACTTTGGGAAGAGTGAATATTGGATCTGGGACATTGTATACTTTGTTAGAACAATTTCTGGAAGCTGAAATGATCAAGGAGACTAAAATAGAAGGTCGTCGTAGAAGTTATATATTAACTGAAAAGGGTAAAGATATGTTAGAGAATGAATGCGCTCGTATACAGGCACAGTTAGTAGACTATAATAGAATCTTTAATAAGGAGGGAGAGTAATGAGTGGAATTAAAAGACGTTTAGAAGCAGTTTCATTCTTTGATCACACTGGTATTAGTGAACATTTAGAGAGAATGGCATCAAAAGGGTGGATGCTTGAAAAGATCACTAATTTAGGTTGGATCTATCGTCAGATCGAACCGAAGAATATTCGTTTTGCAGTTTCATATTATCCAAAGGCATCCGAGTTTGATCCTGAACCTAGTGAATCTCAAAAAATCTTTCATGAATTCTGTGCACATACAGGATGGAAATTAGTATGTACATCTGCCCAAATGCAAATATTCTATAATGAGAATGATGATCCAATTCCTATTGAAACAGAACCAGAACTAGAGTTGCAGGCGATCCACGCTTCTGCTAAGAAGAGTTTTATTCCATCATATATATTATTAACATTAGTTGGCTTAATGAATGTTGCATTATGGGTCAGTAATCTGCTAGGAGATCCAATAGCTCTTTTCTCTTCTAGTAGTAAATTATTTACAGGTGTTGCTTATTTAGCACTCATGATCCTATGTATTGTTGAATTGATCACTTACTTTAAATGGTATTCAGAAGCTAAAAAAGTCTGTGGACAAGGGATATTTCTAAAGACACCTAATACATCTAAGTTTCAAAAAATCGTATTAACTAGCATATTGGTGTTTGCGTTTATATGGGCATTTGATTACTTTGTAAATGGTGATCTAATGAAGAAATGGGTCTTGACCCTAGTGGCGATCTATATTCCTTCCTTATTCATAATCGTGAATTGTGTAAAAGATACTTTAAAGAAATTGAAAGCATCTCGAGGAATGAATCGTACATTAACATTTCTTACTAGTTTCCTTGTATCCTTTGGTTTATTAGGATTGATCATTTATGCTACATTATTCGCGTCATCTCATGGTGTGTTCGCAGATAAAAATGAAGAAACATATGAACATAATGGTATGACTTGGATCATTCATCAAGATGAGTTACCTTTAGTGGTAGAAGATCTGATCGATATTGATTTTGATGGTTATATTAAACAGCATAGCAGTGATAGTTCTTTATTCCTTGCTCAATTAGATATGAAACAATATCCACGTTTCGATGCTGAAGAATATAAAGATATTCCTTATTTAGAATATACGATCACTATTGTACGTGTACCTCAATTATATGGACTTTGTAAAGAAAGTATCTTAAAATCACACAAAGAAGCGGTTGTTCGTAACAGAGAATATAGAATTGATGAAGCTGAGTTATGGAATGCGAATGAAGTATATAGATCATTTGATTTGGATTATGGATTCCAAAATCAATACTTACTATGTTATGGTGATATGTTAGTAGAAATGTACTTTGATTGGGAACCAACGAGTGATCAAATGAAGATCGTCAGTGAAAAGTTGCTGAATAATATCGAGTAGAGGTGGTTAGTTTGAAGAGAATACTGATTATACTAGCATTACTGCTTCTTTTGGGTACAGGGAGTATAGTAAGATTATTTCCATCGTATTCCTCTGTATTAGAGTCTAATTGGGATGTTAGCCTTCCTGTTAAAGCAGTGCTCACAGAAGTATATTCTAAACAAACAGAGGATAGCTTTCATGGAGATGGTATAAGATATCATATATATTCTTATCGATATGAGGATTATATTGATCTAATGTTTGCATGGTCATCTAATGAAAGAAAGACTATCTATTACTCTAGTTTAAGTGAAACAGCTTCTGCTTGGTTAGATGAGATAGAAGTACCTATTACAGAAAGACCAAAGTATTATGCTTGTAGTAATTGGTATCGATCTCAAAGTGATAATAGCGAGATCATAATCTTCTGGGATAGTGAAATTAATATGTTGTATATAATAGAAAGCTTTATATAAGAAGGAGATGGGTTAATGGGCGTATTTCGTATAGATGTGGATGATATGAAATGGATCAATGGGTCTTTAGATGATCCAAAGGATCTGTGTTTACACGGACATGTTATTGTACAAATCGGGAATACGGTTATGGAAGGAGACGGTACAGTAAGTGCTACAGGATTATATCTTCTTAAAACATTGACTCAAGACAAAGTTGAGACATGGAATGATATTCAAATGATACCTTGTTGTGGACATACATTATTAGCTAATGAAGATCTTAGTGAAGTGACTATTAGTGGATGTGATAAAGGTATCGATTGGTCAACGATACATGTAGGAGATCATGTGAAGATCATTCTTTCTAATGGAATAGAAGAAATAGTGTCTTTGGATGAATATACTACAGAAGTATTTAGATTTGCTGATAAGATTAAGAGTTTCTATGATTCCTGCACATCTAAAATACTACCAACGAATGAATTTGATCGTAATGGATATATAGCCTTTTGGAATGAATGGAATAGAAGAAGAGGGTAGATATATGGAAAGTATTATGTTTCGTATAATGAATTTGAAAGAGTTACATCTATTACAAGATGAGATGGAATCGATAGAGGATCTTGCTGAAAGAGAAGAGAGAGTAAGGCTACTCGAGAAAGTGATGGAGTGTATTACTGATTATGATGTTCATGTAAGAGAATATGCATTTAAACAAAATGTGAAAGAGTTACTAGAACGTGGTATAGTGTTAGAGCAGGTCGATAGAGAAGAGATTGTAAGGAACTGGGATACTATGTTTGGAAGTCTTGTAAGTGAGGACTTGAAGAGTTTAAATGGATATAAGGATCAATTTAGATGGCATGTGTTTAGTTATGAATTGCTTAGTGCTATTAAGGGTGATGAAGCTAAGAATAGATTTGATGAAATTGATAAGAATGAATTATATATTTTCTTTGATTATGCTGATGAAGCATATGTAGTAAAGAATGCACATTTGATTACTTCTAAGGATATTGAAAGATTAGAAGAGAATTGTCCTTTGGATTATAAAGATATTTATTTCTTTGATCCAAAGTCTAAATGGACATATATTATTCCTCATGAGGTATATATTGGACCATTTTTCTGTGATATACAGTAATAAAGACTCTTTCTGTATGAGAGAGTCTTTGTTTGTGTAGAGAGAAGAGAAATAAAAAAAGCATCTTTTTCAAGATGCCTTTTATTATTCTTATCTGTTATAGAATTCTACGATTAATGCTTCGTTGATTTCAGGGTTTAATTCATGACGTTCAGGAAGACGTACGAATGTACCTTTCTTGTTTTCAGCATCAACAGCAACGAATGCAACAGTTGAACGGCTAGCTTCTAAAGCTTCCTTAATTGCAACCATACCCTTGCTGCCTTCTTTGATCTCGATTACAGAACCTGGCTTAATGATAGCTGAAGGGATATCAACCTTCTTACCATTTACTAGGATATGACCATGAGTAACTAATTGACGAGCAGCACGACGAGTACGAGCAAAGTTCATACGATAAACGATGTTGTCTAGACGTGATTCAAGCATGTAAAGGAAGTTATGACCCTTAACACCTTCAAGCTTAGAAGCCTTAACGAATGTGTTGTGGAATTGACGTTCATTTACACCATACATGAAACGTACACGTTGTTTTTCACGAAGTTGTAGACCGTAGTTTGATAACTTCGCACGACGATTAGGACCATGTTGTCCTGGAGCGTAATTACGCTTAGTTAGTTCTTCGCCAGTTTCAAGAATAGAGAAACCTAAGCGACGAGATTGTTTCCATACTGGACCAGTATATCTTGCCATTTTTTATTTCCTCCTTATGACAGTAGCAAATCATAGGCAGGCACAAATCATCATTGAGGAGTGTCAATACTTACGATCACCTTCGCCATTACAGCATGGTTACAAGATGTCCCGTGAACACACGTTATTGACGCTTTAGCCCAAGACTTTGTGAGCTGCGCATATAAATGCTCATATATTTTACAACTCTTTCTAGATAATGTCAACTAAAAATGGATAAAAAAGAAGAGAAATATAGGACTTTCTAACACTATTTCTATACAATATAAAAAGTATCGTTTATACAATCTATAATTATTCTTATAAAATATAATTTTGGGTATATATATCCCTAATAAAATATGGTACAATAGTATGCAGAATCGTGGGGTGCAAACATGAGTATCGATAAAATCTTAGAAGC
>SVBO01000023.1 GCA_015058845.1 Erysipelotrichaceae bacterium | reverse complement strand
ATATATATGCCTAAAGGTTCATAAGAATACCTAAGAGGCTCTTAGAAATGGATGGAGAGAACTATTGATAGCCTGGGCGATCACTTCACTTAAATGGATCAGATCATGGTCCATTTCTCTAGGAGTCACGATCCAGCTACTAGTCGTATCTATCGATAGATCATCTAATAACTGATCAATATACGCACTATCTACCTCTCGATTCTCATACCGCAAAGAATTCTCGATTACTTCCTTAGTAATTGAGATAATATCCACCACAGTAGCCACTCCTACCACTAACACAGGAACACCAAGTGTATCTATATCGATCGCCTTTCGATGATTGCCTACCCCACTACCAGGGGCTATTCCCGTATCACTGATCTGGATCATCTTATTGATCCGACTCATGGTCTTAGTAGCTAGTGCATCGACTATGATCACATAGTCTGGAGACACCTTCTTACAGATCCCTTCAATAATATCGAAGCTCTCTATTCCTGTTTGTCCCATAACACCAGGGGCGATCGCACTCACATTGCTAACACCCTCATGTTCTCCCTCTAACTCGAATAAATGAGAGGTCACTAAGATCTTAGAGATCACTTCACTCCCTAAAGCATCTGCCACTACATTACGATTTCCAAGTCCTACTAATAAACATTTCCGATTCTCTACATTATATTCCTTCATCAGTTCAAGTAATTGCTTAGTTAATACTTCCGAAACATTTCTTTGTACCTCCTCCTTATCCAACTCATCAAAGACAATAGATACATAGATCCCCTTATGCGCATTGATCATTTCATCTTCTTGTAACACATGGATCTTACTAACCTTACAGTGTTCTTCCTCTCTCTTATATATCTTTACATGGTCACTTTTTAGGTCTTCTTTCATTCTTTCGCTTGCGAAATCGGTCCGATAACTGTATTTTGGTTTCATTTTTGAAATCTCCTTTAAAAATAGTGTGACTTTTCTTCAAAATTTCTTGCAATTATAAGAACATTTTGATATAATTTCCAAGTAGTAAACTTAGGAGGTGAAGAATATGCCACAAATCAAGTCACAAATGAAACGTGTTCTAACAAACAATAAGAGAACAGAAGCTGTTAAATCTTCTAAGTCTCAATTAAAGACTGCTATTAAGGCTGTATTATCTGCTGCTGAAGCAAACGATAAGGAAACTGCTGTAGCTGCTTTAAATAATGCAAATAAGTTATTAGACAAGTCTGTTTCTAGCCACGTTCATCACAAGAACTATGCTAACCGTCAAAAGTCTCGTTTAGCAAAAGCTGTTAACAAAATTGCGTAATACATAGTAGTTTGAGCTGACTTCGGTCAGCTTTTTTCTTTATTATGCATTCCATTTGTAAGGATTATAGAGTATAATATGTAACAGAAATGAGGGATCTAAATGAAGAAAGCGATCGGTCTGATTGTGGCACTTGCTGTAGCTGCTTGTGCTATAGGTGGTTTCATGTATCTAAATGCATCGACTGCTGTTCCTAGTATTATCGAACATAGTCATCAATTAGAATTAAATAGTGAGATGACTCTTGCTGATCTTCCTATTAGTATTAGTAAGGGTACATTGATCAATGGGGAGAGCGTGGTTACTACATCAAAACTTGGTAAAAATGAAGTGATCTTAATATTAGAGAATGAATATGGATTTAAATGTGATCATATGTATTCTTATGAGGTGGTAGATACTACAGCTCCTGTATTAGAGAATGTAACTGATATTACCCTTCAAAAGGGTTCTACTAGTGATCTTTGGGATGGTATCGTAGTAAGTGATAATTCTGAAGAGGAGATCACTACTTCTATTGAAGGAGAATATACTTTACAAACCTCTGGTACTTATGCGATCACATATGTAGCTGTAGATGCTAGTGGGAATGAGACGCGTGAGGAAGTTACTTTGACTGTAAAGGAAGTATATGTACCAGATCTTACACATGAGTATGTGTGGGATGATCAAGAGATCATTACGAATAATGGTTATACTTTAAAGATCCAGGATGGTATTCCTTCTATTGATGGTATCATTATTGTAAATAAAACATATAGTATTCCATCTACTTTCGGAAATGGTCTTACTGCGGATACATTAACTGCATTCAATACTATGCGTACAGAGGCTGCTGCAGAAGGATTAACATTATGGAATGCTTCTGGTTATCGTTCTTATACATATCAAAAAGGATTGTATAATAATTACTGCGCTAGAAGAGGTCAAAGTGCTGCTGATACATTCTCTGCACGTCCTGGGTTCTCTGAGCATCAATTAGGAATGGCTATCGATTTAAACACTATTACACAGGAATTCAAGAATACTGCTGAAGGGCAATGGGTTGCTAATAACTGTTATAAGTATGGTTTCATTATTCGCTATCCTGAAGGAAAAGATCATATTACTGGATATATCTATGAGCCTTGGCATATTCGTTATGTGGGAGTAGATCTAGCGACTATTCTATATAATGGAGGAGAATGGATCACGTTAGAAGAATACTATGGTATCGAGAGTGTATACCCTAGTGATTATGCTACTAAGAAGAAGCCTGTAGTAGAGCCTGTGATCGATCCTGAGGTAGAAGAGGATGAGCCTGCTGTAGAAGATGAAGTACATGAGGATGATCCTGTAGAGGAACCTAGTACTGATCCTGTAGAAGATCAACCTACGGATGAAGAAGATAGTGAAGAAGGAGTTATTCTATAAATATAAACAACAAGCGGAAGATATCTTCCGCTTTTCTTATTCCTCACTATGTTTTACTTTGACTTCTACAGCAAGACCTCCTAAAGAAGTCTCTCTTAACTCCATTGGTAAACTCTTACCCGTATTACGCATCGTTCTTACGACTGCATCAAAGCTTACGAAGTTCTTCTTCATGCCCCCTAATGTCTTTGCGTAATGCGCTGCATCTAGGGCTCTTAGAGCTGCTACTCCATTACGTTCAATACAAGGAATGATCACATAGCCTCCTACTGGATCACAAGTAAGTCCTAAATGATGCTCGATCCCTACTTCTGCTGCATAGCCGATCTGTTCCGTAGAAAGACCCATTAAATAGGCTGCAGACGCAGAAGCCATTGCACAAGCAACACCGATCTCTGCTTGACATCCACCCTCTGCACCAGAAATAGTCGCATTATGCTTGACTAGATTTCCAAACAATCCACCTACACATAACGCCTCTAAGATCTTCTCCTCACTAACACCCTTATTCTCTTCAAAATACACCAATATAGCAGGTAGTACACCACAAGAGCCAAGAGTCGGAGCAGTGACTACTGTCCCTCTACCCGCATTCTCTTCCGTAGCAGCAAATGCATAAGAAGTGATCAAACTCTTCTCCCTAGACACAGGATCATTATCCTCTATTGCTAACTTATACATATTCTTAGCCATTCTAGGAAACTTAAGGAACCCTGGTAGAATAGTCTCCTGTGTAGTAAGGCCACGATGGATACTCTCCTTCATAGTCTGATATACCTGCTTCATATACGGCATAATATCCCTATCCCGTAACATCACATACTCAAACAAAGAGATCTTCTTCTCTTCACACACTAACTGGATCTCATCAAACAACTTCTCAGGATACACATCCTCTCTCTCATCACACTCATTCAATACCTGGATCGTTCCTCCCCCTACAGAAGCAACCCTCCACATACCTCTCTCTTCCTCTCCTACATACGCACGAAGTTCCATAACATTTGGATGCTCCTCTTGAAACTCATCATGGAAATATACCTGCGTAGGTGTAGGATACAATGTATTACTACAAATATAGTCTGTATAGTGTCCCTTTCCTGTTAAAGAGAGTGACCCATATAGATCTACTTGATATTTGTCCACATCAGGATATTTCTCCTTAAAGCGTAAACAAGCAATACGAGGCCCTACAGTATGTGAAGAAGAGGGACCAGGACCGATCTTGAATAATTCCTTCAAAGACTCCATAATTACCTTCCTCCCACTTTCAATAAGAATAATTCGAACCCAAGCTTAGGCTCGATCCTACCATTCTTAATATCACTATCTAACTGTGCTAACTCTTTCAAATAATATAAATACTTATCTGTAGAAACATTACTACTCTTACGTAAAGTGATCGTCACACGATCTGGATTACAATCTAATCTCTCTGTGATCTCCGCATTACTTAATCCCTCTTTACGTAGCACATTTACCTGATAACAAAAACGAAACTGTGAAGCAAAGGCTCCCATCAATTGTAACACATCCTTATTCAGCATTAAGAAATCTTGCCAAATAGCCAATGCCTTCTTCATATTATGAGAAGTGATCGCATTCACTAACTCAAACACCTTATCCTCTAAAGGACGAGTGATCAGTAAACGGATCGCCTCATCATCGATCTTATCCTTATATAACGCTAATTTATCTAACTCACTGATCATCTGTTGCATATCCTTTGGTAAAGAGGCTAGTAAATATGTCTTAGCAGATTCCGTAATATCTACTTTATTTTTCTTCAAGAACATATTCACATATTGCTTACGATCCACATCCCCTAAAGGCTTTAACTCCTCGAACTTCATAAGCTTCATTAACTCTTTATATACCTTCTTACGAGTATTTACCTCATCACATACAAAGATCAATGTTGTAAAGCTATCCCCTTCTTGACAAAACTCCATCAACTCTGTAATACCAGGATCATCCTCTTCAAAGGAAGCATGTGGAAGGATCAATACCTTGTGATCTTCAAATAGAGGTAGCATCATGGCTTCTTCTAAAATGAATTGTAGAGAAGTATGTTGCATATCTAATGTCATAACACTCTCTTGTGAGGATACGCATTCAGATACTATCTCTTGGATCCTCTTAGAGATCAAGTATTGTTCTTTCCCATATAGTACATAATTCATACTCACTACCTCCATGCTATGTGTATTATTATACCATTATTCTTTACGAGATAGCAGTATAAATGAATGGAATTGTAAAGAAAACACAGAGATGGATACTTCCTTTTTGTTGAGTGTCGTATAGAGGAATACTTAGTCTTTGTAATGTTTCTAGTACTTGGGTACTTGGATGGTGATAGATGTTGTTTCTTCCTGAGGAGTTGAAGGCTGCTTGAGGAGAGAGTCTAGCGAGGTAATATAGAGAAGAAGAGGTAGCTGAGCCATGATGGGATAACTTAAGATAATCTACTGTTAGGTCTGGGTATTCTCGTAGGATCTGTTCTTCTTCGATACTACTTAGATCTCCTGTAGTAAGCAATGTATATTCCCCTAGATCAAATAGAGTGATCAATGACCTATCATTCTCCTCATCACTATGTCTTGTGATATCTAAGAACTCTATCGCATGATCAAAGATCCCTACCCCCTCTATCTCACTCGTATAGTCTATCAAATACTCTACCTCTATTTCTGCTAACAGATCCTCCATAGCCCCACTATGATCACTATCATAATGCGATATGATCAAGGCATCTAGTTTTCGGATCCCTCTACTCTTTAAATATGGGATCAATACCTGGCTCGCTAAGTTCTCTCGATATCCTCCTCCTGTATCTACCATGACACTTCCTTGATGAAATGGATATTCTACTAACATACAATCTCCCTGTCCTACATCTAAGAATGTGACTGTGATCCATGGGGTACCATAGATTGGTAATACATATAGAACTATAGATAGGAGCAATAGCTTTCTACTCACAGTAGACTCTTTCCATAAGAAAATGGCTACTAGATAGAGAATACAGGCAAATACCGATGCCCTTCCCCATAACGTTATATCCTGTAGAACTAACATATCACTAGATATACCCTGTAGGATCATGTATAGCCACTCTAGAAGAGCGATATAAGGCGTAAATGGGAATACTAGGCCTAGTAGTATTAACACAAAGAATAGGGAGTATAGATTTCTTAGAAGGGGGAATGCAAGCATCCAGAATATGTTTACTTCATATTGGGTAGCAGCTTGGATGGGAGAGAGTACTAGGATTTGAGTTAGAAAGCGTGGTATATTTTGTAAGTATAGAGAAGATATAGAGAGGATGAATGGTATGATGAAGCCTAGGGAGGTACATTGGTAGGGTCTTATGATCAAGAGTAGCATCATTCCTAGGGCTATTCTTTTCGAATAATTACTTTCATAATACTTCAAGATCCTCATGAGGAATAGTCTTGTAACAGAATATGAATATGGGAATAGGATATGGAGAAGTAAGGAGCATAGTAGTTCTATGATCTTTACTTTATTGGAATAGAGATAGAAAGAACAGATCTTAGTAATATGATATAGAAGAAATGAGAAGTGCATTCCTGAGGAGAAGAATATGGCTAGTGTATCTTCCTCATGATCATTGTATAAGAAAGAAGATGCGATCTCTTGTAATCTACTGGTATATACATATCGATAGAGTATAGCATGGGGTAAGTAACTATGCTTCAATATCTCTACTGTATCGGTAGATATACATTGATAGATGCCTTTGTTTCGCATATAGTCTGTGTAATCAAATAGACCATAGTTATGTAAAGAGTCGATGTACTCTAATTCTCCTTGAAATTGGATCGTATCGCCTACACTAGCCTTTGTATTGTAGAGTAATAAATGCTTATAGGTATCAACTCTCACGATCATTCCATAGTCTTTGACCTCTTCTACGATACCTGTATAGGTTTCTTTTGGTTGGATGGTATATAGGGTCGGGTGATAGTAGGTGTATAGGGATAAGGTAGATAGAATGATAGATAGTAAGAGGATGTATTGATAAGAATAGGAGAAGTAATAGTGATGGAGTAGGCAAGAGATGATGGTGAATATGGCAATGGGATAATATCTTTGTGTGAGTAGGTATATGATCAGCCATAGCCATAGGGCTGTTCTTAGGTACTTCATAAGCAGATCTGATCACGCATCTTGGCTAGTTTCTTTTCTCCTATTCCTTTCACGTTCGTGATCTCATTAATATTCTTGAATAATCCATAGGTACTCCGATACTCTATGATCGCTTGAGCTGTTTTCTCTCCAATTCCTATGATTTCTATTAATTCTTCTTTAGAAGCATAATTGATAGAGATACAGCTAGTATTCTTTTCTCTGATCTCTATGATATCGCCTTCATATAAGGGCATAGAGAGGGAGTATAGGGATAGATCAGCTGTATCTAATGGTTTAGCGAGTTCTAGTAATTCTTCTAGTGTACTACCTTTATGAAGTGTATATTCCCCTTCTTTCTCTACACTTCCTTGGATCATGACTGTGATAGTGGATATGTCTTGTGGTGGTAGTACTTCTACATGGGTACATCCAGTAATGAGTAATATGAGTAGTAATATTGTATGCATAGTTTATTCCTCCTATATTATTATTTAAATTTATAGAAGAAAAGTGCGAAAATTCTGGAATAATTTTACAAAATAAAAACACGCTATTCAGCGTGCTTTATATCTATTTCACATTACGGATCTCTACATCATAAGGTTCGTCACATTCAACATGTACGACATCGCCTTCTTTATGTTCAAGAATTGCTTGAGCTAACTTACAAACGTTAGAGATACGTCCATTGAATGGGTCAGCTTCTACACTACCTACAATAGTATATGTAGCTTCTTCCTTCTCTGTTAGATCATATAGAGTAACTGTAGAACCTAAATGAACGATCTTGTTTCCTTTATGTCCTGTGCTCTCTTCAATGATCACGATATTTTCAAGCATTACTTCTAACTCGCGGATACGAGCTTCTACTTTTGCTTGATGATCTCTAGCTGCATCATAGTCGGCGTTTTCTGATAAGTCACCTTGGCTACGAGCTGCTGCTAATTCTTCACGTACTTCTTGACGTACCACGTGGATCAGATTATAATGCTCATTCTTTAATTCATTATATCCTTCTTGGGTAACAAATACCTTATTGTTATCGTTTTGTGCCATTGATATCACTCCATTCGTTCTAAGATTATATCACGATGCTTTGTAAATAACAAGGATTTCTAGTCTTGTTCTCTTAAAATTGCATCGATTTTCGTAGCTAATAAGTCGATCGCTACGCTATTTTCTCTTCCTTCCGGAACGATCACGTCTGCATATCTCTTACTTGGCTCAATAAACTCATTATGCATTACACGTACTGTACTTACATATTGAGTAACAACACTTTCTAATGTTCTACCACGTTCCTCAACATCACGTAATAAACGACGGATAAAACGTAGGTCAGCATCTGTGTCTACAAAGATCTTGATGTCTAAACGACGACGGATCGCTTCTTCTTCTAGAACGAATAATCCTTCTAGAATAATAACATCACTAGGTTCGATCGTTTCAGTTACATCACTTCTTGTATGTACTCGATAGTCATATGTTGGCTTAGAAATTGCTTCTCTTCTTGCTAACATATCCATGTGTGTTACTAACAGATCATGATCAAATGCGAAAGGATGATCATAATTTGTTTTCACTCTTTCACTCATATCCTTATGAGATTGATCTTTATAATAATCATCTTCACGGATGATCGTTACAGACTTTTGTTGCTTACACATTTCATATAACTTTCTTGAAATAGAAGTCTTTCCGGAAGCACTACCTCCGGCAATTCCAATAAACACAGGCTTTCTCATTGTTTTATACCTCACTTCAAATATTTATCAATATTCTTTAAATGCTCTGCATAAGTCACAGCATAATGATTTACACGATCACTATCGCTAACAAAGAATAAGTAATCGCTCTTTGTTGGATAGAGTACAGCTTCGATCGCTGTTTTTCCTGGATTACTGATCGGTCCGATCGGGAAATCTTTTACTAAGTATGTATTGTACTTAGACTCATAATCAATGTTGTATTCACAGTCTCTTTGTGTTTGATACTTATCATATAAAGCATAGCAAACACTAGCGCTTGCTTGTAATTGCATACCGATATCTAAACGTTTCAAGAATAATCCTGCTACTAGTTTCATATCAGTTTCAGTCATGGCTTCAAATTGTACTAGAGAAGCTAATGTCATCATTTGATATAAAGAGTACTCACTTTCTTCAAATGTATCTTGATACTCTAGTAAGATCTCGTTAGTTTGATCTAGTAAACGAACAGTTACTTCTTCTGGTGTAGTTTCACGATAGAAGTAATATGTTTCTGGATATAAGAATCCTTCTAGATAGATATGTGCTTCTTTGTGATAGATATCCTCAGTTAAGAAGAAATACTTGTCGATCATAGTATCTAAGAATTCTTTATTATTCCAAAGTGTGATCAATTCTTCTTCTGTGACAGAAGTTTGTTCAGCGATCAACTTAGCAATATCTTTTGCCCATGTTCCTTCTGGAATAGTCACTAATACTTGGTCTACGATCGCATTATTTCCTGCTAGATACGCTAGGATATCTGGTACATCCATCCCATTCTTCAGGATATATTCTCCTGCTAATAGGGGTGGTAGTTCATTTGCTTTAGCATATACCTTAGCGGCAAAGGCACTTTCGATCAAGTCTTCTCTTTCTAATTTCTCGATCACTCCGTTTAAAGTAGAACCACTTTCTACTTCAAATAATACTTCATCTTCTGGAAAAGGATGTGCATCTAATGAACTAGTAATATAAGAATATCCTGCTCCTAGAGCTATTACTACAACAAGTACTAGTAATAATAGAACTCTACCGATCTTTAATTGTCTTTTACCACTCTTACTCATCGCCAAACTCATCTGTATAGGCAGCGAATACTTCTTCTACCATCTGCCATTCCTTTTCATCTGTAATTGGGAATAAATGCCCTTCATTGTCATATGTAGAAGCAAATACTTCTCCCTCTTCATCTAATGGATTTGTATATAATACATATTGTTTAGTTCTTGAATCATCTTCAAATGTAAACAAGATCTCCATTTCGATTTCTTTTCCTTCATCATCAATAACGATCAATTTTGTTGAATCTTCCATATCTTTATCCTTCCTTTCTTATCAAAAAGGCAGCAATCACGCCGCCTTTGACATACTACTATCTAAGAATCCTTGCAGAATAGTAACAGCTGCCATCTGGTCTATGACTTTCTTACGTTTACTACGAGAAACATCCGCACTGATCAAGATACGACTTGCTTGCATAGTAGTCATACGCTCATCGATCAAAACGACTCTAAGTCCTGTACGGCTTTCTAGCTTTTCCTTGAACTTGATAGAGATCTCTGCTCTGATCCCAATATCTCCATTCATATGCTTAGGCAAGCCTAATACTAATAAGTGTACCTCATGTTCCTTGATCAATTCAACGATTCTTTCTAATGCAATATCATTCTTCTCATCAGGAAAACGAATAGTCTCCAAAGGACGAGCGACCATGCATAAAGCATCACTCACAGCCACACCACAAGTACGACTACCAAGATCTAACCCCATTACTCGCATTACTCAGAATCCTCCAAATACGCTCTCACTAATTCTTCAATGATCTCATGACGTTCTACTTGTTGGATCACACTGCGTGCATTGTTATGAGAAGAAATATACGCAGGATCATTTGAGATCAAATAACCAGCAAGCTGATTAACGGCATTATAGCCCCTCTCCTCCAAAGCTTCTTTAGTTAAACGAAGAATATGCTTGATATGATCTCTACGTAACTCTTCGGCACTGAACGGCAATGTTTGTGTATGTTGATTTGTCATAATACCGCCTCCTTGACTCTATTGTACAAGATTTCTATCTAAAATTCAAAGCCTATTTACCTAAATTTTCTAAGACTTTAGAAATTCCATCCATAACTGCATGAATTTCCTTAGCACCACCTTGTGCAAGATCAGGCTTACCGCCTCCACGACCTTCACATAAAGTAGAAATTGACTTGATCAAGTTACCAGCTAAAATACCCTTATCATTAAGATCCTTAGTCACACCAGCTACATAAGTAACCTTATCATCACTAGCAGATACTACTACAACAGCAACACTCTTAGCCTTATTCTTAATAGTATTTGCTAATTCCTTCATATCATTGATCTCTAAACCATCCTTATGGATCACAAGTGTTGGGATCTCATTGTATGTAGTGATCTTAGATAATAACTCATCCGCTTCTAATGTTAAGATCTTACTATTTAATTGATCATTTACTTTCTTTAAAGTACTTAACTCTTCCGTTAAAGTACTAACACGCTTCATAAGCATATCTAAGTTAGTTAACTTGAAGAAATCAGCTAATTCCCATAACTTATCTTCTAAAGCCTTAAACTCATCATAAGCCCCAATAGCAGTCTTACCAGTAATACGACGGATACCACTACCAACACTCTCCTCAGAAACGATCTTGAATACACCGATCTCAGAAGTATTGCTTACATGTGTACCACCACATAATTCCTTAGAGAATGTACCCATACTTACTACACGTACCTTATCATCATACTTCTCATCGAATAATGCCATAGCACCGCTGTTCTTAGCTTCTTCAACATCCATTACTTGAGTAACTACTGGTAGATGAGCAGCAATTTGATCATTTACGATAGTTTCGATCTTACGTAGATCTTCATCAGAGATCTTCTCGAAGTGAGTAAAGTCGAAACGCATGTATTCATCACAGTTATATGAACCTGCTTGTTGGATATGTGTACCAATAACATTACGTAGAGCAGCTTGTAATAAGTGTGTTACAGAGTGGTTAGCACGGATCGCATTACGTTTCTTAGTACAGATACTTAATGTAACCTTATCTCCAACCTTTAGACTACCTTCTTCTAAAGTAACCTTATGTAAGTGTTGCTTATGTGGCGCCTTACGAACTTCACTGATCTTACCACAGATACCTTCACCACAGAATGAACCACTATCGTGAGTTTGACCACCACTCTCTGCATAGAAAGGAGTCACATTGAAGATCGCTTCTCCACTCTCAGTGATCACATCTACCTTACAACCATTCACGAATAGACCAATGACTTCAGCCTCAGCACTCTCTTGTACATAACCAACGAATTCACTTGGTGTATCAAAGTTCATTAGATCGATTGCTTGAGATGACATAGATTCAGCATCTTCACGAGCATTACGTGCTCTTTGACGTTGTTTCTCCATCTCATTCTTGAATCCTTCTTCATCTACTGTGAAGTCATTTTCCTCAGCCATTTCTAATGTTAATTCATATGGGAATCCATAAGTATCATACATCATAAATGCTGTTTCACCACTGATCACAGTTGTCTTGCCCTTATTTTGAGCAATTACTTCATTCATTAAACGTTCACCTTCATTTAGAGTAGCAATGAAGCGTTCTTCTTCAGCCTTCACTAACTTTTGAACATAAGCACACTTTTCTTCTAAGTATGGATAGTAATCCTTCATATTCTCTACTACTACTGGTACTAAACGATCTAAGAAAGCACCATTGATACCGATCTTACGAGCATAACGAGCAGCACGACGTAATAATCTTCTTAATACATATCCACGACCTTCATTAGAGAATAATGCACCATCAGCTAATGCGAATGTTACTGTACGAACATGGTCAGCGATTACACGGTAACTCATCTTATTGTCACCTTCGTACTTCTTCACTGCCATTTCTTGAGTAGCTTCGATATAAGGCATAAATAAGTCAGTATCGAAGTTAGTTTCTCCTCCTTGGATCAAAGATACAAGACGTTCTAATCCCATACCAGTATCGATATTCTTTTGAGGTAATTCTTGGTAATCCTTACGATCTACGCCTTCTTTACCATCATATTGAGAGAATACAACGTTCCATACTTCGATATAACGATCATTTTCTAACTCTTCAAAGAATGCTCTCTCTCCTAAACCTTGTGGATCATATTCAGGACCACGGTCATAGAAGATCTCTGTATCTGGACCACATGGGCCTTCTCCAATTTGCCAGAAGTTATTTGGTGTCTTTAAGATATGGCTAGGATCTACTCCAAGATCCTTAGTCCAAATATCATATGCTTCTGTATCATCACTATATACAGTAATATACATACGATCTTTATCAAAACCGATCCATTCCTCATCTGTTAAGAAATGCCATGCGAAAGGAATCGCTTCTTTCTTGAAGTAATCTCCAATAGAGAAGTTTCCTAACATTTCGAAGAATGTATGGTGACGACTTGTCTTACCTACATTCTCGATATCGTTTGTACGAATAGATTTTTGAGCATTTGTGATACGATTACATTTTGGTTTCTCACTACCATCGAAATATTTCTTTAATGCTGCTACACCAGAGTTGATCCATAGTAGAGTTGGGTCATTATGTGGAACAAGAGATGCTCCTGGTTCTACCATGTGTCCTCTTTCTTCAAAATACTTTAAGAATAAGCTTCTTACTTCATTTCCCTTTAAATTCTTCATATCTTTACCTCCTAGTCTAAAATAAAAACGCTCCCATATGCAGGAACGTCTATAACGCGGTACCATCCTGTTTCATAAGATATGATCTTATGCACCTCAATTCGCCTTTAACGCAAGCTTACGTATGGTATTACCCATCACTCAAAAGGAGCTTCCATAGATATTATTAGAAGATCACACCAACCTCTTCCTCTCTGCAAATAAACCACTATGTACTAGTCTTTCTCAACGTTTTACTTAGATATAGTAACATAAATTTATACACTTGACAACAAAAATCAATCCCAAATATCTTCCCAAGTTGGAAGTGCGCTACAAGAGAGTTCATAGGTCTTATAAGCGATCTGAAGCATACCTGCTAAGATAGGAGAAATGATCATTCCAATGATTCCGAAATAACTTCCTAGGATCAGTAATAGGGAGAGGGTATAGATCGGGAGTACATTCATTGTTTTCTTAAAGATCACGACTTGAACGTAATTCGATTCTATTTGCTGAATGATCCAAACTAATAATACGATAGCCCATGTGTAAGGTACTTGATATAGAAAAGAGACTCCTAAAAGGATCAGGAAGCCTAGGGTTGGACCTAGGATCGGAATCATGTTGAGTAGGCTTAATAGTGTAGCATAGAGTAAGAAGGAAGGAAAGGAGAATAGGTAAAGGAGGATAGAGAAGCATATGAATAGGAATAAGAGATCTGCTCCTAGTCCTATTAGATATCTTGTGATCAGAGTGGAGGAGGAAGAGAGGAAATAGTTGATGTGTTGGTTTTGATAGAGTTTATCGATATGGAACACTTTAAGTAGTGTAGGTTTGTCTAAAGAGATAAATAAGGCACATAGGAAGGCAGTAGCACTCTGTGTTAAGAAGGTCGTGAAATTACGCATCTGTGAGAATAATACTTCTCCTCCTTTCGTGATCATGGAATAGGTATCCTCACTGATACCACTGACTGCCTGTGTTTCAGTTAATAGATCTTGGAAGTATGCTATGACGGAGAGGATATATTCTTTAGCTTGCATGAGTTGGATGCTTAATGGGTAGATGAGTAATATAGCTATGAGTACTACGAGTAGCGCAAAGGTTGCGTATACTATGATACAAGATAGTGTTCTTTTTAGTTTTAGAGTAGCGATCATGGGTTCAAAGAGATAAGCAATAAAGACGCCTGCTAGGATCGGTGTAATGATCTTGAGAAGTTGTTGGAGTGTAGAGAGGATGTGGAATTGATGGATCAGGTAGAGGAATAGGAAGAAGAGTAGAATGGCATATTTATAGTGAATAGCGAATTGATTGAATGTATCGATATATTTCTTCATATACAAAAGACCCCTTCTTGGGGTCTAATCCATGTATGATTGTAGATCGCGCATCTTCTTCTTAGCCTTACGAGCATATCTAGACATATCATATTGAAGATCATGCATCTCATCCTCATACGTATAGCATAGAATAGCACCTAGCACGATCCCTACCATTAATACTGTTACCTTATTCATCATATTCATATCACTCCTATCATTACTAATAGAGTGTACGCTTTAGAAGAATTCATGCATAGAGCTTTTGAATTTTGCTACGATCCTCTCTTTCAAAGTAGTTTGTCTTTCTCGATCTAAGTGCTTTATACCATGGGCAAGCATATCGCTCTCTCCTAATAAGATCAATGATTTACGCGCTCGTGTGATCCCTGTGTATAATAGTTTCTTAGAGAGCATATAGTAATATTCCTTTAACAAAGGCATGATCACGATCGGATACTCATTTCCTTGTGATTTATGGATCGATATACAATAGGCATGCGTAATATTCACAAACAGATCTGGGGTATAGAATACTAAGTTGCCATCATAATTCACCACGATCAAATTCTTATGATCTTCATTCTCTTCCGCATATACGATCTCTTCTAATATCCCAATATCTCCATTATACACATCATCTTCAGGTTGATTCTTTAACTGTAAGATCTTATCCCCTTCTCTAAAGGTACGATAGCCGACATTTAATTCTCTCTTGGTCTCATCGACTGGATTACATAATTTCTGTAGTTCTCTATTTAAAGCATCGATCCCAGTAGTTCCATTATACTTAGGAGCTAATACTTGAACAGAGTTGATATCATATCCCTTCTGTACTGCTATGTCTACTAGTTTTAGTAAGAATGCTCTTACTTCATGAGGTGGCATTTCATAGAACTTCACATCATTCATGTGCTCTAGTTCAATGTTCTCATCTTGTTTGATCTGATGGGCTAGTGTGACTACATCACTGCCTTCATTTTGTCGATAGATCTTCTGTAATTGGATGGTTGGGAATAGATTGCTTTGTAGTAAGTCTCTTAATACACAGCCACAGGCTACTGATGGTAATTGGTTCTCATCTCCTATAAATAAGATCTTAGTAATATGATCACTTGCTTTAAAGATGTTATGTAGTAACCATGGGTCTACCATAGAGAATTCATCGATCACTAGTAGGTCTGCTATGATGGGATTATCTTCATTCATTCCAAATTCATTAGCTTCTAGGTCCCATTTCAATAGTCTATGGATCGTAGTGGCTTCTACACCTGTGAGTTCACTTAAGCGCTTTGCAGCTCTTCCTGTGGGAGCACATAGGGCTATGATCTTATGGGGATATAGTTTATGGTATAGGGATAACATCGCCTTAACGATCGTTGTTTTCCCTGTTCCTGGTCCTCCACTTAGGATCAGGAATGGTTTTCGAATAAATTGTTGGATCGCTTCTTTCTGGATATCATCATATGTGATAGCTTCTCTTTGCTCGATCTCTTGGATGAAGTAGTGTAGATCTTCTTGTGGTAGATCTAAATCTGCTTGTTTCAGGAAGTCTACTAGAAAGTTAGCAATATGGATCTCTGCTTCATATTGGGAGGCATGATAGACTCTATTTTGTTCTCGATAGATCTTGCCATTTTTTTCTAATTGATCGAATAGATCATCGATATGGAATTCTTGATGTCCTACTTTCTTGATCAGTAATGGGAGTAATTCTTCTTGTAATACATAGGTATCTCCTCGACTCATACACTCTTCCATCACTAGGCTGTATAATGCTGCCTTAGAGCGATATTCACTGAACATGTCGAAGTCCATAGACATGGCTAGTTTCTCAGAGATCGCAAAGCCTATGCCTGTGATGTCTTCTACTAATTGATAGGGGTTTTGTTGTACGATGTCTAAGACTTTAGAGCCATAGAATCGATCTAGTTTCATGATGTTACGGATCCCTAGACCATGTGTTGTAAAGAAGCGGATAGATGCTTCTAGGTTATTATTAGTACTAAGTCCACTGATCAATACTTCTTTCTTCTTAGCAGACATGCCTTTGATAGGATCTAGTACACTAGGATCTGCTAGGATCTGATCAATGGCATTATCTCCTAGTTCATCGATGATCCTTTGGGCTAGTTTTACGCCAATTCCTGGGAATAAAGGCGAACTTAAAAAGGTTACCTGAGACTTGGAATCTGTAGGTAATACCTTTTCTACTTTCTCGATGTGGAATTGATAGCCATACTTAGGATGGTCGATGTATTCTCCATATAAACGATATAGTATATCTTTAGAGACTGGGGCTATGTTCCCAGTAACTGTGATGTCCTTCTCTTCTACTTCATAGAGTTTAAATTTGGCTACTGTGTACAGTGTTTGCTCATTATGGAAGATGATAGTTTGAAACTTTCCTTGGATCTCTTGCATATGATTTCTCCTTAGGCAAGATACATCATGGCTAGTACTGCTATCGTATTAGAGAACATGTGTAGGCTGATAGAACTGATTAGGTTCTTTCCATTCTCATGGGCTTTACACATGAACATTCCCATGCAGGCGTACATGATGATGAAGGAAGCTGCTAACCAATTCCCTGATAAGATATCTCCGATACAATGGATCAATCCGAAGGATAGGCCTGAGATCAAAGCTGCGATTGGGAATCCTAGTACTCTACCACTTCTAAAGATCAGTCCTCTAAAGATGATTTCTTCGATGATCGGTGCGATCATAATGGCTGGGATAGCAATGGATAATGGGTTCATTTCAAATAGTGTGTTAGCAATATCTTGGTTGGCTCCATTAGTAAGGCCTGTTAATGTTTGTAGGATGCCTTGTACTAGTGCATTTCCTAGGATCATGGGGATGTATAGTTTAATACCACTGTTCATGATATGGGATGGTTCTTCTAAGTAACCATTCCATGAGTATTTAAGTAATGGGAATGCTAGATAGATAATAGGCCACATACAGATAAAGTCTGATGTTAATTGGGCATATTGGTATGCTACACTCTCTTCCATGAAACTACATAAGATCCTATAGGATACATTAGGTGCTACATATAAATAGAATATGAAATAGTATACCAATAGAAATATGATCTTCTTAGTACTAATCAGTTCTTTACGATACCAATCATCAGAGTATACTGAAATATCTTCCATATTATCCCTCCTATTCAATATAAGTTACTTTCTCACCATTCTTATACACTTCTTCGATCACACCTCCACCAAGGCATACTTCCCCTTGATAGAATACTGCTTCTTGTCCTGGTGTAACACTAGATACTGGGTTCTTATATTCTACTAATAGATCAGTGTCATTGATCCATGATAGTGTGACTTCTTTATCAGCTTGACGATAGCGGAATTTAGCTGTGCAATCTAACTTACCTTCAAAGCGTTTTGGTGAGATCCAGTTAACACCTTTTACTAGGCATGAGTTAGTGAATAGCCATTGGTCTTCTGCGCCTTGTGCTACATATAGTTCATTCTTAGTAACGCTCTTCCCAATCACGAACCATGGTCCACCAGGTCCTCCTATACCTAAGCCTTTTCTTTGTCCGATCGTATAGTACATGACACCTTGGTGTTTACCTACTACTTTTCCTGTTTCATATTCAATGATGTTTCCTTCTTTCATTGGAATATAGTTCTTTAAGAACTCTCTAAAGTTTCTCTCTCCAATGAAGCAGATCCCTGTGGAGTCTTTCTTATTAGCAATTCGTAGTTGTAGTTCATTTGCGATCTTTCGTACTTCGCTCTTTTGTAATTCTCCAATCGGGAATAATGTCTTAGATAGTTGATATTGATTTAATTGGCATAGGAAATAGGTTTGGTCTTTGTTGTTATCTAGGCCACGTAGCATGATTTCTTCCTCTTTAGTGTGATCTACTCTTGCGTAGTGTCCTGTGGCTACATAATCTGCTCCTAGTTCTAGTGCGAATTTAAGGAAATAATCAAACTTGATGTATTTGTTACATAAGATATCTGGGTTAGGTGTTCTTCCTTTTTGGTATTCATCAATGAATACTTGGAATACATTGTCCCAATATTCTTTAACGAAATCGATACGATGGATCTTGAGTCCTAATGCTTCGGCTACACTACATGCGTCTTCCCAGTCTTTTTCTTGTGGACATTGTGAATCGTTGTTTGTTGGGTTTCCTAGGAAGTCATTGTTGGCCATGGCATCCCAGTTACGCATGAAGGCGCATTCTACGTCGTATCCTTGTTCTTTTAGTATATATGCTGCAACGGCAGAGTCTACTCCACCAGAAAGTCCTAAAATTACTTTTTTACTCATTTCACATTCCTCATTTCATTATTAATTAGTATAACATAATACTTACCTAAAATGATATTTTTTCTTTCATTTAGGAATAATTAGATCGGAAAATAAAAAGTAGTGGGGTTCCCACTACTCAATGTCGATATGATTCTTTACGAATTGGACTATCTTTTCTGCTGTTACATGGATCTGTTCTTCTGTTGTGATAGTAGCGATTCCATCTCCTTTTTGTATACCATACATTCCAAAGTCTGCATGATTACCTCCTGTGATCACGAATTCTTGATAGCTACTAGGTAAGTTGATCAGGTTCTCGGTATACTTGGTAGCATTTAAGACTTGGTCTTCACTTCCATAGATCGATAATACGTTTAGGTCTGTGTTAGATAAGTCTGCTGTAGAATAGGAGGCTAATAAGATCAACCCATTATATTGGTCAGCATGGGAGGAAAGGTAGCTGGCTGCCATGGAGCCACCTAGGGAATGTCCAGCTAGATACCAGTGTTGTATTTGAGGGTATTGTTCTATAAAACCATCTGCCGCATCGATATCGAATACTGCTAGGTTATATGGCATTTCTACTAGAATACTTAAGATCCCATTATCAGCTAATGTTTCCATTAAGGCTGTGTAGGCTGTATATTCTACTTTGCCTCCTGGGTAGAAGATCATTGCTGCAAGTGGTTCTTCAGGCACATATACTTGATATTGTTCTTCTTGGAGCACTACTATATTATCTGGATGTGGGAATGAGGATACGGCCATTGTATCTGCTTTATAATAATCATTCACATATATATAACATGCTACCAATAATACGATCAATCCTATTACAATTCCCTTAAAGATTCTTTTACCCATTTCTATCACCTTAACTTTATGTAATAGATTATATCATGGTTAGAACAGTAGTCAAACTGCTATCTTAGGTAATTACGAGATCGCATGATATCCTACCTCATAGTCCCAACCATCATTCTTTTCATACACAGCTTCACAATCACCAAAGAAATAGGCTGCTAGTCCGCCTTTATATTTAGAAGCATCAAAGGTAAATCTACTTTCTTTATACCCTTGATCTGATGTAATGGAGATCAGTAGACCCTCTTTGAAATATGGGATATCATTTGTGTCGATGTACCCTGCTGCATTTAGTGCCTCGTAATTCATAGTTAATGTTTCTTGGAAACTATATCTATTCTTCATGATCTGTGCCATGATTTCAATATCTTGTGTAGATAATTGTAAATTATCAGAGATGTCAAGAGAGAGGATCTTATCTCCTTTTCCTAACCCTGCATCTTCTTCCATTAGGTCATCTATTACTTCTAGGAACATGGATAGAATCGTATCTTTTTCTTCCATGATTTTTGTTGGTTCGATTTGAAGTGGATAGGTTTCTTCGGCTTGGGTAAATTCAATAGTTAGTATATCGTTTTCATCATAGTCTTCCTTGGTTGATGTGAACGAATATAGTGTCATGCCTTCTAGTGACATTACAACTACTAGATCATTTTCTTCGGTCACTACGATCGTTTCTACTGTTGTGTTAGTAGAGGTATTTGGATCGTTTTGTGGACCTGATGTTTGTTGATTAGTACAACCAATGAACAGTAAGGTAATTAATAATGATAGTGTGATTATTTTGATATTCTTTAGAGTCATTAGATCACTTCCCTTCTGGGAATATATTACCATTTGATCGGAATACTTTCCAATGGGTTACTTATATGTTACGTTCGATATGGAATAAGTTACTTAGAAAGTGCAATGTTTTAGAGTTAAGTGCTATATATTTAGTGTTCTTTATTAGTTCTATGACTTCGTTTGATAATCAATCCAATACCAACAAATAGTATTAATAAAGCAAAGGCAGATTTTACCTTTTTACGAATTACTTTTTCAGGAGGATTGATGGCTTGCATTTTACTTCGTTCAACTGTTGGGTCACTAGATAATTCAAATACTAATTCTTCATTTGGTAATCCTTCTAATTTGAGTTGATAGCTTGTATCTGTTTCATAGAATTCTTGGATCGTACTGTCTAATAGATAATATGGGGTATTGATATTGATTTCTAATGTTCCAAAGTTGCTCCATGTCTTTGCTGGGGATAATAAGTAAGTATATGTATATACAGGTGGCTTCCATGTGGCATCCAGTTTAGGGTAGATCGGTGCCTTGACACTGTTCATAATTCTTTGACCTGCGTCTAATGTTACTTCATATTCATACCATTGCATTAGATGAGGAGTAAGATCAAAGGAGAAGTTAGTGGAATTGATCAATCCTCCCTTTTGCTCGTTCTCATTGAGAGAATAAACGATTGCGTTATACCAATCAGTTTCCAAGATCGAAGATGTAGGATCATATTGTGTTAGAGCTAATTCTTTAAAGGTGATACTTTCTTTAGAAACCAATTCAATTGTACCAGATATTATCTCAGTATCTCTAACATGAGGTGAATTGTAAAATGTCAAGTGGCAATCTTCTGGAAGTTCTTTTCCAATACTATACAGAGTAATCATTTTATCTATTTTGGACGAATAGCGATATCTATTGCTAACTTGTGTACCATTTCCATAACCATCTGGAAATAGGATCTTTAAAGAAGTATTCTCAAGAGGAAGATCAAATGCAAGTCTAGCACTGTTTGGATTGTCAGTATCCACATCATTCAATGAGAATACATATTTAAAAACTTCCATATCTGGAGTATAGAAATCATCTATTACATATCCATCAATGAGTTTTGGAAGATCTGTATCAAGATCGAAATCTCTATTATAGAAGGAATAGGTGTGTCGTACTTTGTATTGAATTTCTTCCTCATCAACTAATATACTATGTTCAGTAGGTTGATAGATCTTGTCAAAATCATAATGATAAGAAGGAATATTTCCATATGGGAAATATAATCGAGCAGTAACAGTATTGTCTGAAGGATTATACATTGTATACTCAGCAGTTACATAGGAATCATAAAGTAGATCTTTCTTGCGATAACTATATGTTTCTGGGAAAGTATTAATATCAAATTTTAAAGTTTCATGTTCAATTATTATAGGACTATTATCTGATTCAAGGATTATTCCTGATGATTCTTCTGTCCACCAGATTGCTTGAGCAGAGTTTGCATAAATTGAATTAGAAAATATAAATAGCAAAGATATAAACACTAATAAATAGAATACTTTGTTTCGCATATGATCACTTCCTTTTGTTATTTACATATTACTATGAACTATAAGGATTATCAATGTAAATAATCATCTTATCATTCAGTGAGATAAAAGACATAATTATGAAAAGAAGCACAAAAAAACCAGTCTAGCTGACTGGTTGTTTAAGAGCCCGGCAACTTGCTATCTTCACTATGGCACGCATAGATATTGTCGCCGTAAGAGTGCTTAACTTCTGTGTTCGGAATGGGTACAGGTGTG
>SVBO01000022.1 GCA_015058845.1 Erysipelotrichaceae bacterium | reverse complement strand
CAATGCACGAGCGGACATACGCACCTTTTGTGGCTTACCGTCGATGACAACACGTACAGTTTGAAGGTTTACATTCCATTTTCTACGAGTAGCACGAAGAGAATGTGAACGAGCGTTACCAGATAAAGGTCCCTTACCAGTAATTTGACAAACTTTTGACATCAGCGTACCTCCTTTCTCATAGCAATATCGCTTGAATATGATAGCATTAAATGAACAAAAAAGCAAGTAGTAATTTTTACTTTTCTACAACAAATTTCATATCTTTAAAAATTTCATGGAATATAGCCTATCATAACACCAATGGTATGAGTAAAAAAAAGAATTTGCAAATAAATTACACGTAGTTTGAATAGGAATGATGTCATCGTAGATATGTAATATATATTTAAAAGTGTAGAAGTAATTCTTGATAAAAGTAAATGGAAAATATGCTTTTTATGTTTATAATTTCTTATATTTATGCTATGATAATGTGGAGTTAGTGGGGAGGCGAATTTTGTGAAATTGAAACAAATTTATGCTGCCTTGGATATTGGAAGTTATGAAGTGAAACTGATCGTAGGTGAGTTTCATAATACTCGCTTTAATGTGATCCGAGTAGAGAAAGTTCCTTGTTCTGGAATTTCTGAGTATACAATCGTAGATAGAGAAGCTGTACGTCAAAGTATCTTGACTGCTCTAAAGAATGTCAATGATATGTTACAAGTACAGATCGAAAGGGTGTTATTAGCAATTCCTGCGAATCATATCCAACGTTTCTCTCATCGAATCATTACTCCTATCTTGCAAGAAGATGGTCTGATCAGTGCAGAGAATATACAAGAAGCGATCCGTAAAGCTTGTAATGAGAAGATCCCATCTTATTTAGAGATCGTGAATGCGATCCCTGTGAAGTATTATATGGATGGCATGGCAACAAGAAGAACACCGATCGGAGAGAAATGTTCTCGTTTAGAAGTAACGATCGATCTATTATGTGTTAAGAAAGATATGTTATATGACTATGTACGGATCGTAGAACAATCTGGTTTAGAGGTATTAGATATCTGTGCACAACCATATGCAGATGCGAAAGAAGCAGCGATCCTAGAACAAAGTGTAGAGAATCATATCATCTACATCAACCTAGGATATCAAACATCGACTCTTTCTCTATTTGCTTCTGGTAGATTATCTGAATGTGTCACATTGCCACTAGGGACTAAGCAATTAGATGATGCGATCGTATCTAAATTCGAGATCTCAACAGAAACAGCATCTCGTATTAAACAATATGGAACACATCTGATCAAAGATAGAGTAACGAATACACCTGTACATATCTATGGTAAAGATTCTAATAAACGTATGATCACTGAAATGGCTTTATATGAAACAGTGACACCGGTGTTAGAGCAATGGATGGATACGATCAAGGATGTATGTGGAGATCTATTGAGTGAGAAGGATATTCGTGTTGTGTTTGGTGGCGGTGGAGCAGAGATCTTTGAGTTAGATGAGTATGCGCAGCTTGCCTTAGGGGTAGATACAACATGTTATGTTCCTGAAACGATGGGGGCGAGAAATGGAGCATTGATCACGACTCTTGGTCTATTCTATGCGTATAAGGATGCGTTAGAATATTTGCAAGAGGATCGTATTTCAGTAGATCCAGCTAAGTATGCAACGATCATGTTGCCAAGTCAAATAAGTGAAGAAGAGGGCTTTACTGGTCGTCTTAAGGGTTTTTTATTTAATGAACATAAGGAAAAGAATAAGGAGTAATACATATGAGCGAATTACAATTTAATCAAGTTGCAAATATTAAGGTGATCGGTGTTGGTGGAGGCGGATGTAATGCTGTCAACCACATGGTAGAAGCTGGTGTACAAGGTGTTACATTCTATGTAGCAAATACAGATAAACAAGTTCTTAATTACTCATCTTGTGAGAATAAGATCATTCTTGGTAGCAATGGTCTAGGTGCTGGTGGTAATCCAGAAGTAGGTAAGAAATGTGCTATGGAGAGTGAAGAAGAGATCCGTAAAGCATTAGAAGGTGCTGATATGGTGTTCATTGCTGCTGGTATGGGTGGAGGAACTGGTACTGGGGCTGCTCCAGTGATCGCTAAGATCGCTAAGGATATGGATGCTCTTGTAGTAGCAGTAGTGACTAAGCCATTCATGTTCGAAGGAAATCGTCGTGTAAAGCAAGCTGTAGCTGGTCTAGAGGATCTACGTAAATATACAGACTCAGTGATCATCGTATCTAATGATCAATTACTAGAAGTATTAGGAAGAGTACCATTCAAAGAAGCATTCCGTGAAGCAGATAATATCTTACGTCAAGGTGTTCAAACGATCACAGATCTAATTGCTGTACCAAGTGAGATCAACCTAGACTTTGCTGACGTTAAGTCTGTTATGTCTAATCAAGGACTTGCTCTTATTGGTATTGGTATGTCTAAGGGTGAGAATAAGGCCCAAGAAGCTGCTGAAAAGGCTATCCATTCACCATTATTAGAAGCAGATATCCGTGGTGCTAAGAGTGCTATCATCAATATTACTGGTGGTTCAAGTATGACATTATATGATTCTAAGATCGCATTTGAAACGATCTGTGAAGCAGCTGGTAATGAAGTAGATGCTATCTATGGTGTAGCATTAAATGAGAACCTAGGAGAAGAGATCATTGTTACAGTGATCGCAACTGGTTTCGATGAAGCATTGATCAGTGGTAAGAGCAATACATCTCGTATCAAGATGCAAACAACATCTACACAACCAAGTGCTCCTAAACCAGTAGAAGAAGTAAAGAAAGAAGAAGATGGGGATCTACCTAGCTTCTTTAGAAATAGAAAGTAAAGCGCCTAGCGCTTTATTTTCAAATACAAGTGAGGTGAAGTAAGATGGATATGAAGATCGTAAGGAACTATGTACCTTTCAATGACCAAGAAGAAAAAGATAAAGAACAAATGTTATTAGCCTATGACTTATTACAAGATGCTTTATTCCAAAGACATCCTCTTGCTCATTTCACTTCCTCTGCTCTAGTGATCAATAAAGAAAGAACTAAAGTATTACTACAATACCATAAAATCTATCATGCTTGGGTATGGAGTGGAGGACACAATGATGGTGACTCTGATTTCTTACAAGTAGCGATCAGAGAAACGCTAGAAGAGTGTGGAGTAGAGGCAACTCCTGTTAGTGAGTATCCTTTATCGCTAGATACTCTATGGGTAGGAAATCACTATAAGAGAGGAGAATATATCTCACCTCATCTACATTTCAATTTATCGTATTTACTAGAATGTGATGAATCACAAACATTACATATTAAAGAAGATGAGATCTCAGGATTAAAATGGATCCCATTAACTTCTATTAAAGAAGAAGTAGAAGATAAGATCTATCCATGTTTTGTAAAGATGTTAGAAAGGATCGGGATCAAGCATGATTAAACATATTTTATTTGATTTAGATGGTACATTACTTCCAATGGATCAATCCGTCTTCATTAAAGGATACTTTGGAGCATTGATCAAATACTTCGGACAATTGGGTCTAGATGAAACAGCTGCTTATACAGGATTAAAAGTAAGTGTGAAAGCAATGGCTCAAAATGAGGGAAGTATGTTGAATGAGGATGTGTTCTGGAAGGTATTCTTAGAGTACAATGAAGGGGATCGTGAAGAGCTTACTCGTTCTACGAAAGTATTCTATCGTGATCATTTTGAAAGTGTGGTAAGAGCTACTTGTGGGTTTAATCCATTGTCTAATGAAGTGATCCAACTAGCTAAGAGCAAGGGATATGATGTATATCTATTAACAAATCCTATGTTTCCTAAAGAAGCTACTAGTGTACGTGTAAAATGTGCTGGATTAGATTTCAATGACTTTAAGGAAGTAACTACTTATGAGAACTATCATTTCTGTAAACCTAATGTAGCATATTTCCAAGAAGTGATGAATAAGTTTCAATTAGATCCAACAGAATGTCTAATGATCGGAAATGATGTGCAAGAAGATACTGTAGTAAAGCATTTAGGTACGAGTGTGTATCTAGTGACAGATGATCTGATCGATCGTAATAACACAGATATTTCTACTATTCCTCATGGCTCATTCCAAGAGTTAATAGCGTATATTCAAGCATTACCTGATTTGAAATAAACTACCAATCATAGGAATTGACATTTCTATTAGAAATAAGTAAAGTATACTTAGATAAAGTACTAGGAGGTGTAAGATATGAAGATCCAACTTGTGTGTGAAGAACTATTCTCTCCACAGAAATCAAAAGTGATCTATAAACGTTTTCTGGACTATATCGAGCAGCATCCTTCTGATGCACTTTGTATTGCCAATGCTACTGCGATGCATGTAGAACAAATAGAATCATTCAAATATAACTTCATGAAGAAGGGAAAGGGTACAGTATTTGTAAATAATGTACCGTTAATGATCTATGATCAGATCTATTCTTTAGTAGAGGGTGGGATCAGGATCCGTGAGGATGAGATGATCTATGCAGCTGATGATGCGATCTGTGAGATCAATATTGATCTAAATGGTAGGATATTCTATGAGTATATTGCATTAGACTTATTGCTTAATGCAGTACCTGCTAAGAAGAAAGAAGTGCGTAGTTTCGATCTACCTATGTTAGAGGGATTGCCTAAGGATGGAAAGCCTGTGGTCATGCCTTTACAAAAGTTCATTGAGATGATCGAAGAGAATATGGATGATGAAACACGTGAGAAGATCCGTAAAGCGAAAGAGGATTTCAATTCAAAGACTAAGAATTAATAAAGATGTTCACTAGCAGTGAGCATTTTTTCTTTCTCTATCATATACTAGTATTGACATATATATCGGAAGACGATATAATGCGATATAGATATATCGGTTAACGATATAGGAAGGAAGATCTATATGAATGAGAATCTTACGCTAACAGAAGCAACATACTATATTCTATTATCTTTATATACCTCTAATCATGGATATGGGATCATGCAACAAACAGAACAACTCTCTCAAGGGAGGATCCATCTAGCACCTGGTACACTCTATGGAGCTCTTACTTCTCTGTGTGAGAAAGGTTGGATAGTACCATTACCATTTGAAGAGGGAAGTCGTAAGAAAGAGTATAAGCTTACAAAGAAAGGGTTAGTAGTTTTAAGGAATGAGCTTGATCGTTTAAAACAATTAGTGGCTAATGGTGAACAGATACTGAAGGAGGAACTATATGAGAAAGAAATTTCATAAGTGGTTTTGGGTATGGGATGTAGAGAAAGAAGAGCAATGGTTGAATATGATGGCACAGTCTGGTTGGGTACTAGATAAAGTAGGATTAGCAACTTATGATTTCATATCATGTGATCCTGGAGAGTATACGATCCGATTAGAAATGCGTGAGCATGATGAAGCATATCTAGATCTTATGAGAGAAATGGGAGCTGAGTATATTGGTAGAGTAGTCCAATGGACATATTACCGTAAAAGAGCAGCATTAGGAGAGTTCGATATCTTCTCTGATATAGACTCTAAGATCCATCATCTAACTAAGATAGGCAATGGATTAGCGGTCATAGCACTAGGTAATCTATTGATCGCTCTTATAAATAGTATCAATCCAGTAGTAAATATCAGTTGGGTAAATCTATTATGTGTCGCTTTATTAATGTATGCGCTAGGTAGGATCCATTCTCAAAAAGAGAGACTAGAAAGAGAAAGAATAGTACGTGAATAATAGCAGAGTTCTGTTAGGAAATAACAGAGCTCTTTTGATATTCCTCGACAAAAAGTATATTCTCTCTCTTCTATAATACTTTTAGGGTAGGAAAGAGGAGATACTTATGTACGACAAGGAAATCACAGAAGTATTACTGTATTACCAAACAAATGAGAAAAATGGATTAGAGGAAGAGCAAGTACAAACATCTAGAATGAAACATGGAATGAATCAGATCACTAAGAATACAAAGAAAACGATCTTTCAAATGGTCATAGGACAATTAAAAGAGACCATGGTATTGATCCTATTAGTAGCCCTAGTGATCTCAGCTACATTAGGAGAATACATAGATGCTGTTGTGATACTATTAGTCATAGTGATCAACACAGTGATCGGAGTCTTTCAAGAATATAAAGCAGAGAAAGCGATCGAAGCTTTAGAGAAAATGGCGACTCCTAAGGCACTAGTCATAAGAGAGGGAAGACATCATGAGATCGCCGCAGAGGAAGTAGTCTGTGGAGATATCGTGATCTTAGAGAATGGTAGAATAGTTCCATGTGATATGAGATTGATCAAGAGTGTAGATCTACAGATCGATGAGTCTGCCTTAAGTGGAGAAAGCATACCTTCACATAAGAATGCAGAGCAAGTATATGCGACTAATACTCCTTTAGCAGATCGTAAGAATATGGCCTATATGTCTTCGTATGTAGTGAGTGGTAGAGGTATAGGAGTATGTGTGGGAGTAGGGATGAAGAGTGAGATCGGTCGGATCGCTAAGATGTTGAATGAAGCGATCGAAGAGCAAACGCCTTTACAAGAAAGACTATCTAGACTAGGGAAATGGTTAGGCTATGTATGTGTAGGGATATGTTTACTGATGCTTATCGTATCTCTATTACAGAAGCGAGAAGTACTAGAAATGGTATTAACAGCCATATCCTTAGCAGTAGCTGCTATTCCAGAGGGATTAAGTGCAGTCGTGAGTATTGTACTAGCTCTAGGAGTACAGAGAATGAGTAAGAGAAATGCGATCGTTAGAAAACTAGTAGCTGTGGAGACATTAGGCTGTGTCAGTGTCATCTGTAGTGATAAAACAGGGACTCTCACACAGAACAAGATGCATGTAGTATCTACCTATGTAGATCTAGCCTATCAACATACCTCTCCCTTACTGATCCAAGGATTAGCCTTATGTAATGATGTGTATGAGGAAGAGGAAAATGACTATGGAGATCCTACAGAGGTCGCATTGGTAGAATATGCTAGAAGTAAAGGGATCACGAAAAGAGATGTAGAGAATAAGTTCCCTCGGATGGCAGAGATCCCATTTGATTCTACTAGAAAGAGGATGTGTACAGTACACAAGATCTCTAATGGTAAGATCATCTTTGTCAAAGGAGCATTAGAAGTATTACTCCCTCTATGTAACAGATACCTAATAGAAGATAAGATCTATCCATTACATATACGAGAGAAAGAAAGGATCTTAGAAGATAGCCAAGAAGCCCAACAACAAGCCCAAAGACTCATAGCACTCGCTTACAAGAAAGACGAGAGTACATTACCCTATGAGCAAGATCTAGTATTCATAGGCTTTGTAGGAATGATCGATCCGCCTAGAGAAGAAGCTAAAGAAGCCGTTAGAATATGTCATGAAGCTGGAATAGAAGTAGTCATGATCACAGGAGATCATCCCACTACTGCCACTGCTATTGCTAAGCAATTAGCGATCATTCAAGAGGATAGTGAAGTGATGAGAGGTGTAGAGATCGATGGATTGACTGATCAGGAACTAAGACAAAGGATCCATAAGTATCATGTATTTGCTAGAGTTTCTCCCAATCATAAGGTCAGACTAGTGAAAGCGTATAAAGCACTAGGACATGTGGTAGCCATGAGTGGAGATGGAGTAAATGATGCCCCTAGTTTGAAGTATGCGGATATTGGGATCGCAATGGGAAAGAATGGGTCTGATGTGACGAAGTCAGCAAGTGATATTGTATTAAGTGATGATAACTTTGCCACTATTACGGCAGCCGTAGAAGAGGGAAGAAATATATATTTAAATATCCAGAAAGCTATACTATTCTTATTATCTTGTAACATTGGAGAAGTGATCACCCTATTCCTAGCCATCACCTTTCTACCAGGATATCCTATTCCCCTAACCCCTATTCAGATCCTATGGGTCAATCTAGTCACAGACTCTTTCCCCTCTCTTGCCCTAGGCATGGACCCGAATCAAAAGGGAGTCATGGAACAAGCACCTCGTAAGAGAAATGAAAGTTTATTTGGAGAATTTGGTTGGATCTACCTAGTATTCAATGGCCTATTGATCGGTACACTATCCTTAGTAGCCTATCGCTATGGACTCCAATACTCCATCACAGTAGCCCACACCATGACCTTCATGGTACTCTCTATCTCGCAACTATTCCACTCCCTCAACCTCATGAATCTACATCGCTCTATCTTACAAGTAGGTCTCTTCCATAATCCCTATCTACTCATGACGATCTTACTAGGCGTCGTGATCCAGTTTCTAGTCAGTGAGCAATCTTTCTTACAAACTATGTTGAAGACTACTTCCTTAACATTTAGTCAATGGGGGATCGTGTTCTCTCTATCATTGGTAGTGATCATAGTGAATGAGATATCGAAGTGGATCGCTAGAGAAGAAAAGTAAAGATAATTATAGAATATTTATGTGTTTTGACTTATAATGGTTGTAAGTCAAAGTAAAGGAGTATGAGTATGGATATTAAGAAAATGGTACAAGATCATAGAGAAGAAATGATCGCTAAGTTACAACAATTAGTGTCTTATGAGTCTGTTAAGGGAGAAGCTAGTGCGGAGTATCCGTTTGGTAAGGTGGCTGCGGATTGTTTAGCAGATGCTTTAGGTATGTGTGATGATCTAGGGTTCAAGACTGTGAATCTAGATAATTATGTAGGATATGCTGAAATAGGTAGTGGGGAGAAGTTGATCGGTCTATTAGGACACTTAGATGTAGTTCCTCTTGGTAATGGTTGGACTAAGGATCCTCTTGGTAAGGATCTGATCAATGGTCGTTTATATGGTCGTGGTACGAGTGATGATAAGGGTCCAGTAGTAGCTAGTATGATCGCTATGAAGATCGTTCAGGAACTTCGTCCTGAACTAAATAAACGTATTCGTTTGATCATGGGTTGTGATGAGGAAAGTGGTTCTAGTTGTCTTGCTTACTATGTGAAAAAAGAAGGACATATGGACTATGGCTTTACACCAGATGGACCATTCCCACTATGTCATGGGGAAAAGGGTCATGTACGTTTAGAGATTACTGCTTCTACAGCATTACGTAATATCCATGCTGGGTTAGCTGTAAACGTAGTACCTAATCTATGTGAGAGTGAAGTAAAGAAGGGTAGCTTTGATGTAGAGAAGTTAGATGCTTACTTCAAAGCAAATGATATTGCTTATACATTAGAAGATATGGATGATGAGTATGTAAGTTTGAAGGTACGCGGTGTGGCTGCCCATGCTTCTACGCCTGAACATGGTAAGAATGCTGTTTCTTATACTGTAATGGGGCTTACTGCTGCTGGATATAGTGATGATTTCACTGAGTTCTATGCGAACCATATTGGTCTAACATATGATGGTTCATTACTAGGTTGTGCTTGTAAGGATAATTATGGGGAACTTACATTCAATGTAGGTGTGATCAGATGTGAAGATCATAAGGTCACTGTATTAGTAGATATCCGTTATCCTATTACTCTAAAGAGTACAGATGTATGTGGTATGATCAAGGAAACTGGGTATGCAGGCAATGCCACTGTGAAGGTAACAAGTGCTAATGAACCATTATTCTTTGAAGTAGATTCTCCACTTGTGAAGATGTTACTAGATGCTTACCGTGGTGTTACGGGAGATCAAAGTGAACCAGTTACTATGGGTGGTGGTACTTATGCTAGAGGTATCCATAATTGTGTTGCCTTTGGTGGTATGTTCCCTAATAGTGAGAATACACATATGCATGATGCAGATGAGTTCATTGAGATCGATGAGTTATTACTACAATGTGAGATCTATGTACATGCGATCTTGAATCTATTAGATCACGAGGATTAATATATGTGTATAGAAGGTATGCTCATTAGAGTGTACCTTTTCTTATGAACTTCTATACAGAGTTTAATAAGGGACAATAGGCATAGACTATGATATAATATACTACTAAGGAAAATGAGGAATGTGTATGAATATAAAGGTAATTATAGATCAGAAAGTATTAGAAGTAGAAATGGATGAGAGAAAGACTGCTGAGGAGATCTTAGTGGAGCTATCATTAGATCTACCTTATAAGGTTTTGCTATGTAAAGTAGATAACACATATCGTTCTCTGTCTCATAAGATCACACATCCATGTACGATCGAATATCTAGATATGCGTAATAATTATGCTTGGTTAGTATATCAGAATAGTCTGGTATTCGTGTATAAGAAGGCTGTTAAAGATGTTCTAGGAAATGTGAAGGTAGCGATCGAGAATTCATTGAATAAAGGGCTATATACAACCCTTAAAACAAGTATTACAAAGGAAATGATCTTCGCTATTGAGAAACGTATGCGTGAGTTAGTAGATAGTAAGTTAGAGATCGTGAAGGAGAGAGTGGATCTGAAGGAGTTGATGGATCTTAGTGAGAATGCATTAGATAAAGAGAGAACCAGATTGATCCATTCTCTATCAGATATCCAAGATATAGAGATCTATTCACTACAGGGGATGAAGGAGCTATTCTATAGTATCTTAGTACCTAATACTTCTTATCTAGCTCACTTTGAGTTAGTACCTTATCGTAATGGGATCTTATTAAGATTTCCTCATAGTAGTATTCCAAATGAAGTACCTGTATATGAAGATCAGAAGTTATTGTATGATGCTTTCTCAGAAGCTACTAGATGGGAAAGATTGATGGAAGTGAACTATGTATCAGATCTGAATGAGAAGATCAGGGATGGTAAGTATGAAGATCTGATCATGCTACAGGAAGCTTTGCATGAAAAGAAGATCTCGGATATAGCAGATGTGATCAAGAGAGAGAATAAGAGGATCATTTTGATCAGTGGACCTTCTTCCTCTGGCAAGACATCGTTTGCGAAACGATTATGTATCCAGTTACAAGTAATAGGTCTTAAACCATTATATCTAGGTACAGATGATTACTTCGTGGATCGTGACCAAACAGCGGTAGATGAGAATGGGGAGAAAGATTTCGAGAGTATAGGTGCTGTAGATGTAGACCTATTCAATGCTCATTTAAATGCTCTTCTAAGTGGAGAGAGGGTAGATCTACCTAAGTATGATTTCATACATGGTATAAAGAGACTTGGATGTAGAGTAGTGTCTTTAGAAAGGAATCAACCTATCATTATTGAAGGGATCCATGCTTTGAATGGAACATTAACAAAGGGAGTAGAAGATAGAGAGAAGTACAAGATCTATATCAGTCCTCTGACTCAATTAAATATCGATCGTTCTAACCGTATTCCTACAACAGATGCTAGAATGCTTAGAAGACTTGTTAGAGACTATCAGTTTAGAGGAAGAGATGCAGTGGCTACTATTCAAGATTGGCCAAAGGTAAGAAAGGGAGAAGATCGTAATATTTTCCCATTCATTGCAGAAGCAGATATATTCTTTAATACGAATTATATCTATGAGATCGCTGTACTTAAGAAATATGCTCTTCCATTATTGAAAAGTGTCGAAAGAAGTCAAAAAGAGTACGCAGAAGCTCAAAGAATGTTGTCTTTTCTGAAATTCTTTGAGACAATGGAAGAGGATCAAATGATCGCTAATAATTCTATATTAAGAGAATTTATAGGTGGAAGTGTACTTGTTAAGTAAGGAGGTAATAGTATGATCAATGTTGACAAGGAGTATCGTTTATTAGAAGATCTGTACTTTGAGAGGATCGGGGGCACAGATAAGGAAAGAGAAGCAGCTAGTATCATTCAATCTTATTTAGAAGAAGTGGGGCTTACTTCTCGTATTGAAGAGTTTGAAGTGAATTGTGCGGATATCAAGAAGGCATCTTTAGAGGTATTAGAGCCTTATCAAAAGAGTTATCCAGTAGAGGGATATAAGAATAGTGGGAATGTAGATGGGCTAGAGAGCGATCTATATTATCTAGAGTGTGTGACTCCTGTTTCTAAGATCGATGCTAAGGATAAGATCGTTCTCGTGAATGGATATGTAGGAATGAAGAACTATAAGGCTATCAAAGAGAGTGGTGCTAAGGGGTTCATTAGTTTCAATGGGCATGTTGACTACCATGATGATGAGGTAGATCTAGATAAGAAAGAGCTTCGCCAAATGATGATAGATCTTGGACCTGTGCCTGGTGTGAATCTTAAGGTCAAGGATGCAATTGAATTAGTAGATAGACAAGCTTCTAAGGTACGTATGACTCTTCAACAAGAAGAAGGTAAGAATGTGTCTTGGAATGTGATCTGTGATATTGAAGGTAGTGAATATCCTAATGAAGTGATCGTATTTACGGCACACTATGATTCTGTTCCTTTCTCTAAAGGAGCTTATGATAATGGTACTGGTTCTGTGGCATTGTATTCTCTTGCTACTTACTTTAAGGAACATCAACCTAAACGTTCTGTAAGATTCGTTTGGTGTGGTAGCGAGGAGAGAGGATTACTTGGTTCTAAGGCCTATTGTGAGGCTCATAAGGAAGAGCTAGAGAAGGTATTGTACTGTATCAATATCGATATGATCGGTTCTATTCTAGGACATCGTATCGCGGTAGCAACTGCGAATGAGGATGTTGTACATTATACTCAATACTATGCAGATATCCATGGATTCCCATTAGAAGCTAGTCAAGGAGTATATTCTTCAGATTCTACTCCGTTTGCTGATTGTGGTGTTCCATCTATCTCATTTGCTCGTATTACTCCTAGAGGTGGCGGAGATATCCATAATCGTTTCGATGTGATCGAACATTTATCAAAGAGGATCTTAGGAGAGGATACAGAGTTCATTGTGAAGTATGCTGAAAGCTTGATCAATGCGTATGCTTTCCCTATCAAGAAGGAAATGCCTCAAAAGATGAAGGATGAGATCGATAAGTATTATATGCGTGAGAAGAAAGAGAAATAAGTATAGTAGAGCAGCTAGGCTATTCAGTCTAGCTTTTCTTGTACTTATAAATTCATATATATGTGAATAAATAGCAGAAATAGTTCACTAAAGAATAATCTTTCTAGAAAAAATTAAACTTTCTCTTCTAAAAGATAATAATAGAATACCAAGGAAAGGAGAGAGAGAAATGATAAGAGAAGAATACAAGGTAAGTCTTACGAATGATTATGTATTCAAGCATTGTATGGAAGAGGCAGAGATCTTGAAACCTGTGTTAGAGAAGTTATGGGAGAAAGAGATCAGGGAGATCGTAGATGTCAAGAAGCAGTATCATATCAAACTAGCTAAGGATCATAAGAGTATTAGTTGTGATATTTATGCTAGAGATGATAGAGGAAATATTTATATCGTAGAAATGCAGAAGAACCCACATCCAGGATTGTTAGAGAGAGCAGAGTTCTAGCAAGGGATCAGTGTCTATAATGAATGTGCATTAAGTAAGAAACTTAGGTATAAAGAACATCCTGGGTGTTATGTAGTATTCTTGTGTTGCTTTGATGTGGCTAAAATATATCCTACATTAGACTTTCCAGAGTTTACAAGGGTGAAGGGATGTATTTATGGAGAAGAGACTAAGAGATTCTGTAATATATGTAACTATACACTAATAGAAGATAAAGAACTACAAGAGTTATTTAAATTCATACTGAATAGTGATACTTATTTACACGCATCGTGGGATGTGGTAGAATTATTACAGAGGAAGGTCAGGCAGATGAAAGGAGAAGAGGATATGTTTGAGTTGTTAGAGTTCAATGAGGTAATGATCTCTGATTATTATGATGAAGGATGGTATGATGGTGTGGAAGAGGGGAGAAGTAATGGATTAAAGAAAGGGATCGATATTGGTGAGCAAAGAGGCAAGATGTTAGAGAAAAAGAATATGGTCATAAGAATGTTTGAGCAAAAGATACCAGTGGAAGTTATTGCTACTGTCGCATCACTTTCTGTTGAGGAAGTTCAACAGATCTTGAATCATTAAAAAACATATAACTAATAATCATTCTCATTTTCTTGAGCATATTATTTGTTTGCCTGTATATACTACTATATAATAAAGATGTAGATATAGATATAGTTCTACATAAAGGAGATAAATATATGGAAAAGAAATTAAATGTATTATTAGCAGATCTAGTAGTAGAATATCATAAGTTACAGAACTTTCATTGGTTTGTAAAGGGGAAAGATTTCTTTACAGCACATGCGAAATTGGAAGAGTTATATGATGGTGTAAATAAGACGATCGATGAGGTAGGAGAATATATCCTGATGAGTGGAGGTAAGCCACTGGGTTCATTGAAAGAGTTCTTAGAGGTGTCTGGTATTGAAGAGGCTAAGATGGAGTTTGTGAAGTCTAAGGAGATCTATCAAGAAGTATTAAGTGATTTCAATAAGTTATTACAAGATGTGATGGATGTGAAGGATATTGCAGAGGAAGAGGAAAATTACTTGATCTCTGCTGCTATGGATGATTACATCAAGCATTTCACAAAGTCTATCTGGATGTTGAGACAGATGTTTGAAGAGTAATAGGAGAGCGTGCTATTTCTAGCACGTTTTCTTTTGAAGTTTGCAATTTCTATTTCTTAAGCGTATAATTAAACATATGTAAAGGTGGGATAACAATGAGTCAAAATTGTAATCATAATTGCTCTAGTTGTGGAGAAAATTGTTCTGCTAGAACAGCACCACAGAGTTTCTTAGTACAAGCTAATCCACATAGCAGTATCAAGAAAGTGATCGGTGTTGTATCTGGTAAGGGTGGCGTTGGTAAGTCTTCTGTTTCTGCTATGTTGGCAGTGGCTATGCGTAAGAAGGGGTATCGTGTAGGGATTATTGATGCAGATATTACAGGTCCTTCTATTCCTAATATGTTCAATATCCATACGCATGCTGGTGGTTGTGAAGATGGGATTCTTCCAGAGGTGTCTAAGAGTGGTATCGAGATCATGTCTATGAACTTATTGTTAGAGAATGAGAATGATGCTGTGATCTTTAGGGGACCTGTGTTAGCGGGGATCGTGAAGCAGTTCTATACGGATGTGATCTGGGAGGATATTGATTATCTATTTGTAGATATGCCTCCTGGTACTGGTGATGTGCCTTTGACTGTATTCCAGTCTTATCCGTTAGATGGCATTGTGATCGTTTCTACCCCTCAGTCATTGGTTTCTATGATCGTTTCTAAGGCTTGTGATATGGCTAAGCAGATGGATATTCCTGTGCTTGGTTTAATTGAGAATATGAGTTATGTGGAGTGTCCTGATTGTGGTAAGAAGTTAGATATCTTCCCTACTTCCCATGTGGATGAGGTGGCAGATCAGTATGGTCTTCCTATCTTAGCTAGACTTCCCATGTTAGCTAGTATTATGCAGGCGGCTGATGTGGGTAGGATCGAGGATCTGAATATGCCTTATTTAAAGGGTGCTGTGGAAGAGTTAGAGAAGTTGATCTATAGGGAAGAGAAGAGAGAGATCATTGCGATTCCGGTAATAGATTCTTCTATTAATGATCATTTTGGTAGAAGTGAGCAGTTTATGGTAGTTTCGCTTGTAGATGATGTGGTGATCGATAAGCGTATTGAGACTATGCGTGAGTTACATTCTGCGATTCCTACTGTGTTAGCTTCTTTGGGTGTTTCTGTGGTGCTTTGTAAGGGTATGGGTGTTGGTGCTTATAATGCACTTAGATCACGTGATATCAAGGTCATTCGTGGAGTAGAGGGCGATATTGATCGTGTGATCGAACAGTATGTGCTTGGAAATCTGGTGGATACTGAGAATGTTTGTGAGCATGACCATGATTGTAAGTGTGAACATGAGTAATAGGTAATGAGAGACGATCTGTCAGGTGTGATGGGTCGTTTTTTTTTATGACTGTATATGACATACAAGAAAATAAATTCAAAAAGTTTACAAATTTTCGCACATTTTCTCTTTTAATTTAAATAATAAATATTGAGGAGGTGAAATTATGCCTAATATGAAAGAGACTCATAGTACAAAGTTGAAGAGATATCAAAGAGTAAACTTAACGAATGACTTTATGTTTAAACACTGCTTCTGTAGTAAAGAGATACTTAAACCACTTCTAGAAGAACTATGGAACAAAGAGATCGGTGAGATCATAGAAGTGGTACCAGATCATCGTATACAGTTGAATGAAGAGTATCGTAGTGTAGTATGTGATATTTATGTGAGAGATAGTTATGGGGATATCTATATCTTAGAGATGCAGCAGTGGCCGCAGAAAGAGTTACGTAAGCGTAGTGTTTGTTATCAGTCTATTAGTATCTTTGAACAGTGTACAAAGAAGAAAGCGGGGGATGAAAAGGTTAAGTATTCATCTGTATCAGAATGCTACATTACTTTTTTATGTTGTTTTGATGTAGAGGATGTATTTCTGAAAGAAGAGTTTCCTAACTTAGAACAAGTACCTAAAGTGATCTATCGTAGTAATAACATGATGTTTGTGAACTTAAAGAACTATGCATTGATAGAGAACGAAAGACTACAAGAGTTATTTAAATTCATACTGAATAGTGATATATCTTTACACGTATCGTGGTATGTAGTACAATTATTGTGGGAGAAGGTTAGAGATATAAGGAGGAAAGAGACAATGGCAGAGACTTTCTATGTGAGTCAAGGAAGACTAGATGAGAGATATGATGATGGTAAAAGGATCGGGATACTGTTAGGGAAACAAAAAGGAAGATCAGAAGGGATTCAGATCGGTAAGATGGATATGATCCAAAGGATGTATGAGGATGATATGAGTGTATCTATGATCGCTAAGTATTCTGGTATGAATGTTAGTGAAGTACAAGAGATCATTGATCAGAGGCAGTATGTATTGACTAGGTAGTGACGAGTTACCATTTTTAGGAGCAAAAGGGGTATACGTATGTATATTCCTTTTTGTATTATGTAATGTATTGAGGAAGGAAAAGTGTAAGAATAGAGAAAGTAAGAAATAATATTTTGAGAAAAAGGGTAAATATACTTGATTATATATGATATCGTGGTATTATTATTAATGATACATAAGTTGTATGTACATTAAAAAAACGACTTCGCGAGGTAAAAAAACGACTTTAGAGAAAAAAAGAACCTTTGCGAATTTCGTATTCGTGAAGGTTCTTTTTTGTACATAGGGCTTATTTAAAGAAGGAGGAGAATAAAGAAATGAGAAAGTTTATTAAGGGCTTAATGTCAGTAGTAGTTGCCTTAGCAATGGTTATTACAGTAATGCCTACAGTGGAAGTAAGTGCTGAAGAGCAAACGATTACTAGTATGAGTTCTGTGGAATTTCTAGCATTGACTGATTCAAATGGTGTTATTACCCTTACAGGAGATGTTATATTGAATGAGGAACTACATATTACAAGTGACTTGGTAATTAATGGTGACGGAAATACGATTGCTAGTAATACAGAAAAGGCAATTAGAATTTTTAATTATGATCCAAGCACTGATGATGAGGTCAAGGTAGTATTTAATAATGTAATTATTGAAAATAGTGCAGCTAAAGGTAGATGTATTGATACTAGAACAGGAAACATTACAGTAGAACTAAATAACTCTGAATTAAAGTCTACAAATACTACTACAAATACACAACCAATAACAATTGGCGGAAGTGAAAATGGTGTTAAATTAACATTAAATAACACTGATGTAACTGCACTTAATTCAGGATATGCAATCATTTCTTATGTTAAATCTGATATTCATATTACTAACAATTCAAATGTAACAGGGTATGGTGCTATTTATGTGCGTACTTGGGACCAAGCTCCTGCTTCAGACCCAAGTGGTTCTACAATCACAATTGATGGTGGATCTGTTGTAAAGAGTAAAAACATGCACGATGCTCTATCTAATGCGTTCTCTACAATTACATTGCAAAATGTAGATGAAGTTGAAGTTAATGTATATGATGCTACTCTTGAAGCGGTATCTAATTCAGATCAAAAGCAAAGTGTTTTTGTTTTCCAAACTAGCAGTGGTGATAAAACAACTATAGATAATAACAAAGTTAATTTAAGTTCTGATACGAATGTTGTAATATCTGGTTCAGGTTCTGGTGGTGGACTTGTTTTAGATACTCCTGATACTAATCTTACAAACTTTGTTAATAATGCTACAGTTACTAGTGTTCCTTCAACAGAAGATGCATTTAGAGCAGCTATCGCAAATGGTGGAGAAATCACTCTTAATAGTGACATTGAAGTTACTTCAAAAATCGACATTAACACTGATGTTGTAATTAATGGTAATGGAAATAAAATCTGGACTGATAACTCAAAGAATATTTTCTATATTAATGCTAATACTACTTTTGAAGATGTAGTTATTGAGAATTTATTTGCTGATGGTAGATGTATTAATGCAAGAGCAAACAATATTGTAGTAAATGTAAATAATTCAGAATTCACTGCTACTGGTTCTGGTAATCCACAGCCAATTACACTTGGAACTAGTGAAAATATTGAGTTAAATGTTAACGATTCAACTATTGATGCAGGTGAATCAGGTTATGCAATAATTTCATTTGTTCCTGGATTAATTAATATTGATAACTCGGATTTAACTGGTTATGGTGTTTTATATATGAAGGGTGAAACTACTACTAATGCTGATGGAAATACATCTGGTACAGTAATTAATGTTACTAATGGTTCCTCATTAGTAAGTAATAATAAATATACGGCTGCAACAAATAGTTTTGCTACAGTTGTATTTGAAGATGAGGATATTACTTTAAATATCGTTGATTCTGTGCTTAAAGCTAACACTACTGGTACAGAAGCTCAAGATCTTATTGCATTTGGTACAGAAGGACAATCTAAGGAAAATGTAGATAATAATACAGTAAGAATTACTGGTGATTCTACTATCACTGTTGCTAGCATTGGTGGATTTGTAAGTTCTGTAGATGAAAATAGCAATACAGGAAATAATGAAGTAATTGTTAGTGATTCTGTAAATTCTAATACAACAGAAACAAATAGATATATCCCTGAAGAACCTAAATCAACAGTAGAATTCGTAGTAGATGGTAAAGTATGGCGTACATATAGAGTAACTAAGGGTGCAGATATTAGAATGCCAGAAGTACCTGAAAAAGAAGGATATGTAGGTGAATGGGATCACGATGGTGAAAATATCCGTACAGCTACTACAATCACAGCAGTATATACAAAGGTAGAAGAACCTGTAAATAATACTGATCTAAGTGATTATGCTGACTTCCAATTACCAGTATATGCAAACTCACGTGTAACTAATATCGCTACAGCAAATGGTGCAATTACAGTAGAAGGATATATGTTCAAAGCTAATGCTAACTTAGATAACGAAAACTCTATCTGGAGAGAGATCATCTTCGTTAATGAAGAAGATTACTCAATGGCAAAAGCATATCGTAAGCAAGTAACACCAGTATATAACACATGGTTAAATAAGAATATGACAGCTACAGGTAATGGTACATATAAGCTAGATTATGCTAACTATACAGTTACATTCTCTAATACAGATATCAATAACTATGTAGGTAATACAGCAGCTACAAGAATGGCTACAGGTTCATATCTTGCATACATGAGAATCAGTGATGGTACAGATTCATACTTATTCCCATTAAAGGATATCGTATTAAGTGATGGTTCTACGCTTGCATTACCTTCTGGTTTTGAAGTAGTAGATACTACAACTAGAGCATTACGTTATATCGTTAAGTAATTATATAACTTTGTGAAATTATAAAGAATATTAACATAAAAAGAGCTCATTTCTAATGAGTTCTTTTTAGATAGGCAAAATTTAGTGTTTTTTGGCTTTTTCTCCTTGATTATTTGTGAAATATTGTTAATATTATATTGATATCTATTGGGTATGTATAATTACATTACTCTTTAGACATAAATAGAAAGGGAGAGAAAATATTTATGAAGAATTTATTTAAGGGTATTTTATCAGTAGTTGTTGCTTTAGCAATGGTTATTGGTGTTATGCCTACAGTAGAAGTAAGTGCTGTTGATGTATCAAAAATCACAACAGAAGAACAATTAAGAGCAGCGGTAGCTAAAGGTGGAGAAATTACTTTAAGTGATTCTATTAATCTTTCTACAAAGGTTACAGTTAATAAAGATGTTACATTAAATCTTAATGGCAAGTCATTAGCAGTTCCAAACGATACTGCAGGTGATGGAGTATTCCATGTAACAGCAGGCACATTAACTATTAATGGTGAAGGAACAATTAATGGTAAAGGTAATAATAATTACAATATGGCTATTTGGGCTGATGGTGGAGATGTTGTTATCAATGGCGGTACTTATACAAATGATGGTGCAGCACAATATGAAACAGATGGTACTACACCAAATAACAATGAAGTAATTTATGCAAGAACTGGAACAATTACTATTAATGGTGGTGAATTCTATGGCACTGATTACGCCGATGTAGGTTATCCTAAATTTATGCTTAATTTAAAAGATAACTTAGGTGGTAAGATTATTGTTAATGGTGGTAAGTTCTATAATTTTGACCCAACAGAAGTTTATACTGAACCAGAACAACCATTAAATATTGTTGCAAACGATCATTATACACTTGTTAATTCTGATGGTTCATACGAAGTACATGAAATTAAAAATGGCACATGGACATTAGAAAACGATTTAGATTTAGCAACAGCTGTTGTAATTACTAAGGATACTACATTAGATCTAAATGACAAAACATTATCAGTTTCTACAGATCCATATGGCGATGGTGTATTATGTGTTACATCTGGAACATTAACAATTAATGGAAATGGTACTATTAATGGTAAGGGTAATAACAATTGGAATATGGCTGTTTGGGCTAATGGTGGAGATGTGATTATTAATGGTGGTACATATACTAATGTAGGTGCTACTGCAACTGTAGATCCAGCTCATATGGATTTAATTTATGCGAAGAATGGATCAACTGTTACAATTAATGCTGGAGAATTCTTCTCAGAAACACCTGCATGGGTTTTAAATTGTCATGATGCTTCTTACAATGCAGGTAATACAGATATTATTGTCTATGGAGGAAAATTCCATGGATTTGATCCTTTTGACAATAAGGCAGAAGGTGCTGACACAAGTTTTGTTCCAGAAACTCATGAATCAAAGCAAACAGAAGATTATTATGTTGTATCTAAAAAGGGTGCTGTTTTAAGTGTAGATAAAGAGAATTTATCTTCAAATGTAGAATTTGGAACAGATGAAACACCAAGTGAAGAAAAAAATACAATGGTTTTAGACTCAGCTACATTTAGCCAAGTTTATTCAGCTGCACAAAATGGTAAAGAAGTTGTATTCGTTCTTGAAGAAGTAACTAATACACAAGTATTATCTGCTGAACAACAAGAGTCTATTGAAACTTTGGATGCAACATCTGAAGTAATTGTACTTAATGCAGAAATTCATGTTGGTGAAGAAAATGTTTCTCAATTTGCTGGTACAGTAACTATCAAGTATTTCGTTGGTAAGAATTCAGATAAAAAATATGAAGTATTCCATGTTGCTGACAATGGTGAAGCAAATCGTGTAAATGGTGTAACTTACGATCCAACTACAGGTTATGTAAGCATTCCATGTCCTCACTTCTCAGTGTATGTATTAACAGCTACTACTGTAGTTGAACCTGCTAAATCCACAGTAGAATTCGTAGTAGACGGTAAAGTATGGCGTACATATAGAGTAACAAAGGGTGCTGATATCAATATGCCAGAAGTACCAGAAAAAGAAGGCTATGTAGGTGAATGGGATCACGATGGTGAAAACATCAGAACAGCTACAACTATCACAGCAGTATATACAAAGGTAGAAGAACCAGTAAATAATACTGATCTAAGTGATTATGCTGACTTCCAATTACCAGTATATACAAACTCACGTGTAACTAATATCGCTACAGCTAATGGTTCAATTACAGTAGATGGATATATGTTTAAGGCTAATGCTAACTTAGATAAAGAAGATTCTATCTGGAGAGAGATCATCTTCGTTAACGAAGATGATTACTCAATGGCTAAAGCATATCGTAAACAAGTAACACCAGTATATAACACATGGTTAAATAAGAATATGACAGCTACAGGTAATGGTACATATGCATTAGATTATGCTAACTATACAGTTACATTCTCTAATACAGATATCAATAATTATGTAGGTAATACACCAGCTACAAAGATGAATTCTGGTTCATATCTTGCATACATGAGAATCAGTGATGGAACAGATTCATACTTATTCCCATTAAAGGATATTGTATTAAGTGATGGTTCTACATTAGCATTACCTTCTGGTTTTGAAGTAGTAGATACTACAACTAGAGCATTACGTTATATCGTTAAGTAATTATAGATTTATATGTTTACATTAGGTCTAGGCTATAAGAGCCTAGGCCTTTTTAAATGCTTTATTTAAAATAATTTCAAAAAGTTTACAAATCTTTGCACATTTTCTCTCTAAATTTAAATAATAAATATAGGAGGAACAAAGAATGAAGAATAAAGAGCTCATAAAAGTAGAAAACTTTACACTTACCGAACAACAGTATCAAGAGTATCAAGCAGTAAACCTAACCAATGATTTCATGTTTAGACAATGTATGAATGATGCGAAGATATTGAAAGGAGTGTTAGAAGAAATATGG
>SVBO01000021.1 GCA_015058845.1 Erysipelotrichaceae bacterium | reverse complement strand
TAGAAAGTGCTGATTCCTTCATTGGTTTCAGCATTTTTTATTCCCTCTTAAACTAAAAGGAGAAATCTTTTCGATTCCTCCTTTTTCCGACTATAACTATTCTTCTATTTCGTTACAGCCTCTTTTTCTTATACTTTCATCTTATTGATCTCAGCTAATGCCTTTTCCTCAACTACAGGATCTATACATTTCTTTACTAAGAAAGTATGATCTGCAATAGAATAAAAACGAATAAATAGATCTTGTGAATATAAAGTCTCAAATAATCGAATATCTTCAAACCTAGGAGTATATATCTTATCCCTATATAGATCTCTAAGATACGTAGCGGCTGTATACATACGGAGATCTACACGACCATCTAAACTCTTTAAAAGCAATGGAATAGTACCACAATACCCAGACTCGATCACGACGATCTTCTTTTCACCAATACTACCCAATAGACTCTTAACACACTCTACTATATTAGGATATGCCTCTATAGTATTACGAATACTCTTACATACTTGATCAAAGAAATCATCAGAACTACTATAATCGTTCAATTCTAACGTATTAAATAAAGCCATTCTGATCTCATCATCCACATCTTCTACACCACTTAAAGCTACCAATGCCTTACGACTTAATAACCATGGATATAAATGTTCTCTATGTAAAGATCTATAGTATATATAAGGTAGTAAAGTATCTCTTAGTAAGAATATATAAGCAGTATCTTTCTCATATCCGATCCATTCACAATATCTGATCAATTCCTCTAAGAAAGGCTCATCACTAATATCACCTTTCTCTCTAGAAAATACATCATCCAAGATATCCTTTAAAGAATATACTTCCTTACTATACTCATATACCTTATCTCTACCGATCGTAGGGATCACCTCAAAAGGATGTTCCCCATTCTTCTCAATATACGCATGTAACCTAGATATCCCATGATAACTAGCTTCTAAACGATCATACAAACTAGTATATCCTTCATCGATCAGATCATCTAACATCTTCAATAATTGCTTAGCATGATAGATATTCTCTACTGTGACAGGCGTGTTTTCTAAATATTCTAACTGTATAGAATAATAAGAAAGACTATATGATATGAAACCCATTACCCTACCATCTTTCCAAATAACTTCTCATAATTGATCTGCATTTGTTCCTGTACTTCCTCAACACTGATCCCCTTTAAACTAGCAACACACTCACCAGGATAATGTACATACGAAGTCTCACTCATTTCTCCTTGATGGGCTTGTGGTGGAAGTGATGGGCAATCTGTTTCTACGAGTAAACAAGATAGTGGCATTTCTCTTACCACATCTTTTCCCTCTAGTGAGTTAGTATAAGTCAGTGGACCACCGAATGCGAAACACATACCTAGTGGTTCTAGTTTCCTAGCATTCTCTAATGAACCACTGTAACAATGCATGATCCCACCTTTTACTGGAGGATGTGCTAGTAATACCTCTAAAGCATCCTCATGCGCATCTCTCGTATGTACAATAATAGGCTTATTGACCTTATTTGCTAACTCTATCTGTCTAATGAAACATTCCTTCTGTAGATCATTATAACTCGTATCCCAGAAGTAATCTAACCCGATCTCACCCACGGCTACTACACGCTCATCTTGTACCAATTCCTCTAGATCTTTCCAATCTTGCTCTGTGATCTTAGGGATATCTAATGGAAAGTATCCGATAGAGAGATCAAAGAATGGATACTTTTCTTTTAATTCAAATCCTCTTTGTAATTGTTCCTTATTCAAACATACACACATAATACGTCTAACATTCTGCTCTACAGCTCTTTGAATATATTCCTCAAAGTTCTCCTTGAATTCATCAAAGATCATATGGGAATGACTATCGATCCAATATGCCATTACTTTACCTCCTTGACCTTAGGTGGTTGATACACCTTGATCACTTCTTCTGCTACCTTTAAACCATCGATCGCAGCACTTACGATCCCACCAGCATAACCACAACCTTCTCCACAAGGATATAATCCCTTTACAGAAACAGATTGTAATGATTGTGTATCACGCTCTACTCTAACGGGGGAAGAAGATCTTGTCTCTACCCCGATCATGATACCCTTCTCAAATCCCTTGATCTTACGAGTGAAGGCTTGTAGTCCTTGTGTCAAAGCTACATCGATATCCTTAGGGAATAACTCATGCATATTACATAAAGTCACTCCTAGCGCATAACTAGGCTGTACTCCCTGTAACTCTGTACTGATCGTATGCTCTAGATAATCATGAATATATTGAGCAGGGGCCTTATATCCACCCTTACCCATCACATAGGCTCTTTTCTCTAACATTTCTTGGAAAGCAATACCACTCAAGATCTCTTCTCCATAATCCTTAGGACCCACTTGTACTAGGATCGCAGAGTTCGCATTCTCTCCATCACGAGCCGCATAACTCATACCATTCGTCACGATACTATCTATCTCACTATTACTAGGCACTACCACACCACCAGGGCACATACAGAAAGAGAATACTCCTCTACCATTATCCGCAGTATGTGTTAGATAATACTCCGCAGCCCCTAACTTCTTAGCAAGACTACCATCTCCATACTGACAAGCATCGATCTCTTCTTGCTTATGTTCCACCCGAACCCCTACTGCGAATGCTTTAGGAGTCATGGTAATACTGTGATCATATAAAGCCTGGTAAGTATCTCTAGCACTATGCCCGATACATAACAGAACAGTCTCACTCTTCAAGATCCCTTTCTTAGTCACTACTCCACATACCTTACCATCTTCGATCACTAGATCTTCTACCAAGGTATTGAAATGGAATGAACCTCCCAGAGCAATGATCTGTTCTCGAATATTACGTACGACATTACGTAACTTATCAGTTCCAATATGAGGATGGGCCTCTTGTAAGATCTCTTCCTTAGCCCCCGCAGCTACTAACTCTTCTAATACCTTACGACTACGAGGATCCTTCACACGGGTAGTTAACTTACCATCACTGAAAGTACCAGCTCCCCCTTCTCCAAATTGCACATTACAACTAGGATCTAGGATCCCTTCCTTCCAGAACCTCTCGACCTTTTCGACACGCTCTTCCATTTTGCTACCACGTTCAATTACAATTGGACGATAGCCTTCCTTGGCTAACAATAACGCAGCAAACATTCCAGCAGGCCCGAAACCCACTACGATCGGACGATGACGCATCTTCTTATTTCCTTTACTAGGTACAGTATATTGATACTGCGTGATCACAGACACATCCTTTATTTTCTTAGAGAGGATCTTACTCTCATCACTGACTACCACATCTACCGTATACACGATCTTAATATCCTTCTTACGAGCATCGATCGATCTCTTATACACAGAATAACTCACAAGATCTCTTCTACCGATCCCTAAATGCGCACAAATATATTTACCCAACATCTCTTCTCTATCATTTACAGATAGAGTGATCTGATTGATCCTAAGCATAGTACCACCTCTTTATTAGTAGTATACCATAGAAGTCACGAAAATTGTTTCCCATTGATAGTTTGAATGTGATATAATTCTAGAAGGTGATAGTAATGAAGGAAATTATGGTGAATTATCTGCCTAATACTTCGATATATTTAAAGCAAAGACGTGATATGTTCCGTATGAATACTGATACTGCTCTACTAGGAAACTTCATGAAAGTGAGTGAAGGAGAGAGTGTCTTAGATATAGGGACGAATAATGGGGCCTTGTTGTTATATGCAGCCCAACATTCTCCCTCTCTAGTATGTGGGATCGATATCCATGCCGAAGCGATCGAATTGGCACAAGAGAACTTAACAGATAATCAGATCACACAGAGTGAATTATATACCTGTCCACTACAGGAATTTCACCATACTCCATTTGATGTGATCGTATGCAATCCCCCTTATTTCCGCTATAATAAGGGACATCAAACCAATGAGAACGAGTTCTTGAAACATGCTCGCCATGAGGAATTCTTAACATTAAGCGAACTCTGTGAGAATACAGCCCGTTTACTGAAGGATAATGGACGTTTCTATCTAGTCCATCGACCACAAAGGATCAGTGATATCTTATGTGAACTAGCCAAGAATCAATTGGGAGTACGTGAGATCACACCTGTCTATGATGAAGATAAGGATCTGGCAGTAACGATCTTAGTAGAAGCGATCAAAGGATTACAAGCTGAAGTAAGATTCAATCCTCCTATTACTATTAAGAGATAGTATATGAATATAAGGATATTAGCAGTATGTTTCCTAGTAGTACTAGGGATCTATTACAATATAGAGAGTATTGGATATACAGTAGTATTACTATTAGTATTAACAAGGCTATTCTATCAGATCTTTCAGCGTAAGATACCAGGGAGTGATCAGGAAGGATCGACTGTGAAAGAAGAACTACAACGATTACAAAGTGCTTATCAGAAACAACAGATAACAGAAGTAGAATATAGAAGACAAAGAGATATTCTTGTGAGAGAATATAACAAAGGAGTGAACCAAGATGAACGGTAAGACGATGCCACCTCTAGCATTAGCGTATTTAGGGGATGCTTTGATGAGCGTAAAGGTAAGAGAATATATATTGGAATGTGGATATATGCGTCCAGTGGATTTCCAAAGATTATCCGTACGCTTTGTAAGTGCGAAAGCACAAGCTTCCTTCGTACATGAACTGTTAGAACAAGGGTTCTTTACTGAGGAAGAAGAAACAGTATTGAAGCGTGGTAGAAATGCGAAGTCATTAACAGTGCCTAAGAATACAGATGTGATCACTTATAAGATGGCAACTGCTTTAGAAGCTTTATGGGGATACTTGTATTGCGAGGGTAAGTTAGAGCGCATTGAAGAGCTTTGGAATAAGATCAAGGAAATGAGGAGTGTATAAGTATGAGTACATATATCTATGGAAAGAATGCTGTGAAAGAGAGATTAAAGAAGGATGGGGGCAGTGAGTTATTAGTACAGAAGGGTTCCCATAATACAGATGTAGAGAAGCTAGCACAGCAAGCAAGGATCAAAGTACGCTATGTAACTAAGAATGAGTTAGATAAGGTATGTCAAGGAAATCATCAAGGGGTAGCCTTAGCAGTACAAGAGTATAGAACATATTCTTTAGAAGAGTTATTGGCTTCTAAGCCTAATGGACAATATCCATTATATGTTATGTTAGATTCTCTAGAAGATCCTCACAACTTAGGAGCGATCCTACGTACATGTGATGCAATCGGTGCTGATGGTGTGATCATCGGGAAGCATCGTAGTGTAGGGCTAACATCTACTGTAGCTAAGGTTTCTACGGGGGCTATTGAGCATGTGAAGGTAGTCGCTGTTACAAACTTACGTGCATGTTTAGATACACTAAAGGAACAAGGGTTCTGGGTGATCGGTACGGATGCGAGAGAGGCGATCGATTATCGTGATGTGCCTTGTGATATGCCATTAGTAGTAATTATTGGTAGTGAGGGAAAGGGTATTTCTCGTTTAGTATTAGAGGCATGTGACTATAAGGTATCTTTACCAATGGTAGGTCATGTAACTTCTTTGAATGCTTCTGTAGCAGCTGGTATTTTGTTGTATCAAGTATATAATGCACGTAATCCTAGAGGAAAATAATGCAGGAATATTCAGATCATGAATTGCTGTATATGATCAGACAACAGACACCAAGGTGTTATGAAATGTTGTTTGAGAAGTATGAGAAACTGATCTGGAGGTTGATCCATAAGATCCATTTCACAGTATCTGAGCAAGAAGAAGCGTATCATATTGCGATACAGTGTTTCCAGGTATCGGTAGAAGGATATCAAGAGAAGCGTGGGACACAGTTTGGGACGTATTTCTATAGTGTGTTAGAGAAGACTTTGCTGATCTATCGTAGGAAGGTACATACGGATGAGATATATAAAGATTCCTTAGATTCTTTCTTTGAGAGAGAGGATCCTACTTGTTATGAGAGATTGATGGGTAGTGGTAGTAAGGTAAGGGATGCGAGTGAGATGGTGCATATGATGTATAAGGAATGTGATCATAAGGAGAAAGAGATCATTGAATTGTTCTTACAGGGGTATACTCGTAAGGAGATAGGAAGTATCATGAATATTTCCCGTTATAAAGTACAACATAGTTTTAGGAAAATACGCCAAAAGTATGAGAGTTTAATGGAAAATAAACCATTTGATTGACTATGAATTTAGTTTGTGGTAAAGTAGATAGGAACGTTATTAAGGAGGTTTCAAGATATGAGTGACAAAGTGATCTTAACTTGTACAGTTTGTCTGTCTCGAAATTACTCTACAGCACGTAAGAAGAAAACTAGTAGTGAAAGATTGGAATTGAAGAAATACTGTCCAAGGTGTAATCAACACACGATTCACAAAGAAACGAAGTAGGAATGGGGGACATTGGAGATATGAATTGGTTTTCAATTGAAGGTATTAAAACAGAGATCGGAAGAATCCGTTGGCCAAGGGCGAGGAATTCAAGAGCAGTATCGTAGATGTATTCTCATTCACGATCGCTATGGGCGTGTTCTATGTAGCATGCGAGTATATCGTAGCATTATTTATTAAGACTATTGGAGCGTAAGAGTATGGCAGAAGCTAAGAAGGAATGGTATGTAGTAAATACCTATGCCGGTCATGAGAACCGTGTGAAAGAAAATCTGATCCGTCGTGTGGAGACAATGGGATTAACTGATTATTTATTCCGTGTGATCGTAGCAGAGGAATCTTATGTAGAGGTTAAGAATGGTAAGAACGTGGAGAAGACACGTAACTTATTCCCAGGATATCTATTTGTTGAAATGATCATGACTGATCAAGCTTGGTATATTGTACGTAATACACCAGGAGTAACAGGATTCATTGGATCTTCAGGTGGAGGAGCTAAGCCTTTCCCTGTAGCAGAAAGTGAAGTAGAAGCTGTACTTCGTAAGATCGGTCAACATGATAAGAATGTTGAGATCAGCTTCGAAGTGGGAGATCGTGTAAAGATCTTAACTGGTCCTTTCAGTAATATGGAAGGTACAGTAGAAACGATCGATTATGAAAGCAAGACTGCAAGTATTCTTGTGATCATCTTTGGTCGTGAGACTCCTACTACTATCGATTGTGCAGATGTAGAGAAAGTATCACTATAAGAGATATAAGGTATATACGTGAGGTATATGCCTTTTCTTTTACCCAAGGATGTAAGAAAATGAAAGAAAGTATAGGAGACTTTCATATGTACTCTTTAAAATAATAGGAAATATAGGCTGTATTCCAGTTTGAATATACTAGTATAAAGTATTAGAAAGAGATCAATACAGGCATCGAAAGGCATGGAAATAGCAAAAAATAGGCAAAATAAGAGCATTTTTGTGAATAACAAAAGAAAATACACATATGAAAATATTTTCAGAAATTGATGTAAGAAAGATGAAAAAAACCTTGAAATAACGTTCGAACTTGTGTATACTTTATGTAACACTAGTGAGGGGGAGTTTAGATGTTTTCTAAAGAAAAGATCAAAATAGCTTATCAAGCATTACAAGAAGAGAATATTGACATGTGGATCATTGCTGGTCAAGAATCAGCAACTAATTCAGAACCGATCTTAGATGTCATGAGTGATGCTGAATTCATTGGTTGTACAGCCTTGATCTTCTGTAAAGATGGAACAAGTGCAGCGGTATGTACTCCGATCGATTATAACGGATATGTACACCAAGGCGTATTCGATGAAGTAGTAGCCTTCCCAATCTCTTTCACCGACACACTAGCAGAAGTGATCAAGAAGAAAGCTCCGAGTAAGATCGGATTAGACTATTCTTTAAATAACCCAAGTGCAGATGGATTAAGCGTAGGTATGTATCACTTATTACAAGAAGCTTTCCAGAAAGCAGAATACCAAGGAGAAGTTGTATCTGCTGAGAAGATCGTAGTAAGGGTACGTGGTATCAAGACTGAAGAAGAGATCGCTAAGATCAAGAGAGCTTGTGAAGAAGCAGAGATCATCTTCCATGATGCTAAGAACTACATCAAAGCTGGTCTAAATTGCCAAGATGTATACGCATGGTTCCAAAATGAAGTAGAACGTAAGGGATTTGGTTGGTCATGGCCTAAGTCATGTAACCCAGGTGTATTCAGTGGATATGGTTGCCCAGGAGGACACATGGGAGCTCCAGACTTCCCGATCCAGAAAGGGGATGTAGTAAACATCGACTTTGGTATCGTGGTAGATGGATATGGATGTGACTTACAAAGAATGTATTATATCTTGAAAGATGATGAAGAAGAAGCACCTCAAGATCTAGTAGATGCTTTCAATACAGTAAGAGATGGTATCTTATTAGCAGCTAAGACTTTAAAACCTGGAGTTACAGGTCTTGAAGTAGATACAGTGGCTAGAGAATATATTATGTCTAAAGGCTTCCCATCATGGAATGCTGCCCTAGGACATCAAATGGGTAAGGTCGCACATGATGGTGGTCCATTACTAGGACCAGTAAAACCTAGATATAACAGAGATGATCTGATCAGAGTTCCATTATATGAGAACATGGTCTTCACACTTGAACCTGGTGTACCAACAAGAGCTGGTCGCATTGGTCTAGAGGAAGACGTAGTAGTAAAGAAAGACGGCGCAGTATTCATTGTACCGCCTCAAGAGAAATTCTATTTGATTAAGTAGGAAGGGGAATAACAGAATGATAAAATATGTTATTAAAAGAATATTGATCGGCTGTCTGACATTGTTCATTCTAGCTACCATTACATTCTTCGGTGTACATGCTATGCCGGGGGATCCATTCTCACAAGATAATCGTATCTTAACTCCAGAAGCATATGCTGCTCTAGAGGCTAAATATGGATTAGATAAACCTATCGAAGAACAATTCGTTATTTATCTATCTAATGCTTTAAAGGGAGACTTTGGTGAAGCTATTTCTAAACCAGGTCAACAAGTATCTGATATCATTATGCACAGATTCCCTGTCACTGCTAAACTAGGAATCGTTGCCTTTGCTATCGCAGTAGGTGTGGGGCTAGCATTAGGTATCATATCAGCCCTTACTAAACACAGGTGGGTCAACAGTTTGATCACGGCATTAGCTACAGCGGGTGTATCAATACCAGGCTTCCTATTTGCCATGTTTATGATGATCATCTTCTGTGTTAAGTTAGGTGTATTACCAGTTATGGGTCTATCTACCCCTAAGCATTACATCTTACCAGCGATCGCATTAGCACTAAGTTCGATCTCTATGATCACACGTCTAACAAGAAGTTCATTGAAGGATGTAATGAATAAAGACTACATCACTCTAGCTCGTAGTAAAGGTACGAAAGAGTTGATGGTAATTATCAAACATGGATTAAAGAATGCTTTATTACCAGTTATCACATACTGTGGACCAATGTTTGCAGGTCTGATCACAGGTTCTATGGTTATCGAAACATTATTCTCTATTCCAGGTATTGGAGCAGAGTTCACAATGAGTATCACTAACCGTGACTATACATTAGTAATGGGATTAACATTATTCTTCGGAATCTTGGTAATCATTATGAATTTAGTATCTGATATCGTGGCTGCTATGGTCGATCCACGTATCAAACTTGGGAAGTAGGTGAGATCCTATGAGCGAAAAAGAATTAGTATTAAATGAAGAAGTTGTGAGCGAAGAACTTACTGATGACATGTTTGAACTATTAGATGATAGTGAAAAGAATTCAGAGTTCATTGCTATTGAGAGTAAGACATTCGCGCGTGATGCATGGGACAGATTCAAGAAAAATAAATTAGCATTAGCTGGCTTGATCTTCCTAGTAATTATGGTACTATGTGCCATCTTCATCCCAATTTTCTCTCCTTATACATTTGAGGGTCAAGACATGATGAATCGCCATGCATTACCGAGTTTGGCTCATCCATTTGGAACAGATAAACTAGGAAGAGATATCTTAGTAAGAGTTATGTATGGAGCACGTATCTCCTTATCTATCGGGTTCATTACAGCATTCATCAACTTAGTGATCGGTATCATCTATGGTGGTGTATCTGGATATGTAGGTGGTAAGTTAGATATGATCATGATGCGTATTATCGATGTTATCTATGCGGTACCAAGTTTATTATACGTAGTATTGATCCTGATGATCTTTGGTAATAGTATTGGTTCTATGATCTTAGCGATCTGCTTAACATCATGGATCCAAATGGCTAGACAAGTAAGAACTCAAGTAATGTCCTTAAAGGAAATGGAGTTCGCGCTTGCTGCTAAGGTAATTGGTGCTAGTAATTGGCGTATCTTATTAAAGCATTTGATCGTTAATGCGTTAGGTCCAATTATCGTATGTTTAACAATGATGGTTCCATCTGCGATCTTTACAGAATCATTCTTAAGTTTCGTAGGTGTTGGATTAGACCCAACTATTCCAAGCTGGGGTAAATTAGCAAATGATTGTCGTGCTGTTATCTGGACTGATCCAATCGAGATCATTTGGCCAGTAGCTGCGATCTGCTTAACTATTCTATCATTGAACTTCGTAGGTGATGGTATTGGTGAAGCATTAGAAAATAAAAGGTAGGTGGACACAATGGCATTACTTGAAGTCAAGAATTTATGTACTGAATTTAAAACAGACCAAGGTAGAGTCCAAGCTGTACGCGGTGTGTCCTTCGAACTAAATCAAGGTGAAGTATTAGGGATCGTTGGTGAATCAGGTTCTGGTAAGAGCCAAACGATGTATTCTATTATTGGTCTATTAGCAGAGAATGGTATCGTGAGTGATGGTCAAGTTACTTTCGATGGTATGGATATCTCTCGTTCTAGTTTCAAGACTAAGAAAGAATATGAAGAGAAGATGCGTACTCTTAGAGGAAATACAATGGCTATGATCTTCCAGGATCCAATGACATTCTTGAATCCTGTATTAACGATCGAAACGCAATTAACTGAACCATTGATCAATCACACTAAGATGAGTAAAGCCCAAGCTAAAGAAAGAGCATTAGAACTAATGCGCTTAGTAGGGATCCCTTCTCCAGAAAAACGTATTACGCAATATCCATTTGAATTCTCAGGAGGTATGCGTCAACGTATCGTAATTGCGATCGCACTAGCATGTAATCCAAAGTTGATCATCGCCGATGAACCAACAACAGCGCTAGATGTAACGATCCAAGCACAAGTATTAGAATTGATCGATACTCTACGTAAAGAAAGAGATTCTTCTATCATCATGATCACACATGACCTAGGTGTTGTAGCTAAGTTATGTGATAGAATTGCTATCATGTATGGTGGTAAGATCGTAGAGATCGGTACTGATAGAGAGATCTTCTATGAGGGTAAGCATCCTTATACAGCTGGTCTACTTAGCTGTGTAGCAAATCCAGAAGATGATGGTGAGAAGGACTTAAGTCCGATTCCAGGATCTCCTCCAGATCTATTAAATCCTCCAAAAGGTTGTCCTTTCGTAGATCGCTGCGACAAAGCAATGCGTATCTGTAAAGAAAGAATGCCAGAGGTAACAGTATTCTCACCAACACATCAATGTGCATGTTGGTTGAATCATAGTAAGGCGGTGAAGAAATGAGTGAACAAGAAGCTATTCTAAAAGTTAAAGATTTAAAAACTCATTTTGATGTCACAAAGGGTCTATTTGCTCCTAAACAGATCGTTAAGGCGGTAGATGGTGTATCCTTTGAGATCAAGCCTAATGAGACATTCGGATTAGTAGGTGAATCTGGATGTGGTAAGAGTACCTTAGGCCGTACGATCGTTAAGTTGTATGATCCTGTGAGTGGTTCTATTGAATTTAATGGAAAAGATATTTCTAAATTAAAGGGTGAAGAATTAAAGACATTCCGTAAGGAAATGCAAATGATCTTCCAAGATCCATATGCTTCACTTAATCCAAGAATGACAGTTGGTGAGATCATCAAAGAACCAATGATCATTCATAACATCTATAAGACAGATGCTGAAAGAGAAGCAAGAGTAGTAGAACTATTAGAGATCGTAGGTCTAAAACCAGACCACATCCGCCGCTACCCTTCAGAATTCTCTGGTGGTCAAAGACAACGTATCGGTATTGCTAGAGCACTTGCAGTAAACCCTAAGTTCATTGTATGTGACGAAGCGATCTCCGCTCTAGACGTTTCTATCCAAGCCCAAGTAATCAATCTATTAAAGAATATTCAAAGAAAGATGGGCTTATCTTATCTATTCATTGCTCATGACTTGTCAATGGTAAAACACATTTCTGACACGATCGGAGTAATGTATCTAGGACATATGATGGAGTGTGGACCAAGTAATGATGTATATCATCGTCCATTACATCCATATACTGTCGCATTATTGTCGGCGATTCCGATTCCGGATCCAGATATATCTAAGGCAAAGAGTCGTATTGTATTGGAGGGAGAGATCCCAAGTCCAATCAATCCGCCTAAAGGTTGCCCGTTCAGTACACGATGTTCAAAGGCCACAGAACGTTGTCGTAATGAGATGCCTCAGCCTGTTCAGGTGGGTAATCGTCAGGTTTCATGCTTTTTATACGAAAAATAGGAGGGAAAAATATGAAAAAACTAGCAAAACTTTTATTAGTACTAGGTATGGTTCTTGCAATGGCTGCTTGTTCTAATGACAGCGGTAAAGACCAAGGTGGCGATGGTGTTCAAACAACATTCACTTACGCTATCGGCGGTGAACCAGAATATCTAGACCCTGCAGTAGGTTCAGACTCAGTAACTTCTTACGTTACAAACCAAATGTACTATCCATTATTCCGTATCGGTCCTAATGGCGCTACAGTAAATGAAGCTTGTGTATCTTACGAAGAATCTACAAATGCAGATGGTAAGCCAGTATACACTTTCAAATTAACTGAAGAAAACTACTGGAGCGATGGTGAAAAAGTAACTGCTCATCATTATGTATATGGTATGTTACGTTCACTAGGTATGGGTGGTGCAGATTCTTACTATTCATACTTCATTGCTGACTATGTATTAAATGCTAAGGCTCATAGTATTGCAATGTCTGATGTGGCTGATATGACAGATGTAGGTATCAAGGCTCTTGATGATTATACAATCGAAATCACTCTTGAATCTTCTACACCTTACTTCGTTAACTTAATGACAGCTGGTGTATTCTATCCAGCACGTGAAGATTACATGCCTGAACATGATATGACTTGGGCTGATGATCCAACTGTTCCAACAAATGGTCCTTTCCAAACTACTAAGATCGACCGTGCAAGTGAAGTAGTAATGGTTAAGAATGAATACTTCCCTAAGGCTGATGAAGTATCTGTTGAAACTATGACTGCTAAGATCATGTCTGATATGGACGCTCAATTAATGGCATTCCAAACTGGTGAAATCGACTTCGCTACATCTCTAAATAGTAACGTTACTCAAATTTACGCTGGTAAAGAAGAATTATTAATCGATGACTCTGTAATCAACTACTTCGTTCTATTAAACTCTTATAACGATGAAGTTCCTGCATTACAAGATGCACGTGTACGTAGAGCATTAGCTCTTGGTATCGACCGTTCAGTAATCGTTACTGCATTAGATGCTGGTGATGCTTACTATGAATTACATGGTCTAGTTCCAAATGGTTTCGATGGTATCGATGGTGACTTCCGTGCTGAAGCTGATGCTGAAGAAAAGTTAGTTTATACTGATAAGGAAGAAGCTAAGAGATTATTAGCTGAAGCTGGTTACGATGCAAGCAATCCATTAAAGATCACTTACTACTACAACCAATCTGCTATGCATGATACAGTGGCTGAAGTATTAAAGGCTCAATGGGCTGAAATCGGTGTTGAAGCTACATTAAAGACTGGTGAAATCCGTACATTCTTCGATGACAGAGACAACGCTCTATTCGAAGCTGCACGTCATGCTATGTCAGCTGACTACATGGATCCAACTACTTACCTAGATATGCCAACTAGCTGGTCTCAAGTACAACAATCTTGGGGTGACGAAACTTATGATCAAATGATCCTAGATTCTCGTCTTGCATCTGGTGATGATCGTATCCAACAATTACATGATGCTGAAGCATACTTGATCGCTGAACAAAGCTATGCAATTCCTCTATTCGGTTACAAGTCTATTAGCTTAGCAAAAGCTGGTACAACTGGTGCTGAAACAAATCCACAAGGTAACTACTATTACTGGTATGTAAAGGTTCCTGCATAAGATAAACTGTAAATCAATGAAGGAGTTCTAGTACATTCTAGAACTCCTTATTTCTATAAATGATAAGGAGCAAGAATATGAAATTAGATCAAGAAAAATTACCAATTATATATGAAGCACTTAAAAAGAACCAAGTAGATGCTTGGTTGATCACTGGTAGAGAAAGTATTATGAAGAGTGAACCTATTCTTCCTGTATTGGGAGATATGGACTTCATTATCGCTACAACCTTGATATTTACTGCGGATGAACGCTGTCTTGCTATTGTTTCTCCTCTAGATGTCGAAGGGTACAAATTAATTGAAGGTATTGATGAAGTATATGAATATGCGACAACTATGGAAGAAACGATCCATGAGGTCTTATCAACATTGAAGCCTAAGAAATTAGCACTTAACTATTCTAGTGGAGATGCTTCTGCAGATGGTCTTACTGTAGGTATGTACATGATGCTAGAGAAAGTCTTTGAAAGATTAGACTATAAGATCGAGACAGTAAGTGCCTTCCCGATCATTAGTGAAGTACGTGGTAGAAAGACATCTAGTCAGATTGCTAAGATCAAACATTGTGCGATCGTAGCAGATGAATATCTAAGAAGAGTACCAGAGATCTGTAAGAAAGGAACTACATCCCTAGATATCTTCAATTTCTTACATGAAGTGGCATATAATGATGGATATGGAATGTCTTGGGCTGATTCCCAATGTCCAGGAGTAAGTGTAGATCCAAATGTTCCAGCAGGACACATGGGGATCATTGAAACACCGATCGTTCCAGGATATCTGATCAATATCGACTATGGAGTTAGTAAGGATGGATATTGTAGTGACTTACAAAGAATGTATTATGTATTAAAGGATGACGAAGAAGATGCTCCTGAACATGTGAAACAAGCATTCTACTTAGTACGTGATGCAGTTCATGAAGCAAAAGAATTCATGCGTGCAGGGGTGACTGGTTTTGAAGTAGACCAGATCGCTCGTCATAAGATCGTAGACTATGGATATGATTCATGGAATGCGGCTCTAGGACATCAAGTAGGGCATCAAACACATGATGGTGGTACATTACTAGCGAACCGTAGACCACGTTATAACAGAACTGAATTGATCGATACACCATTACAAGTAGGAAATGTATTCACTATCGAACCAAGTATCAATATTCCAGAAGGAAGAATTGGTATTGAAGAGGATGTAGTGATCACTGATAATGGTACAGAGTGGTTAGTGGAACCACAAAGAGAATTGATTTTAATTAAACTATAGGAGGTAATGATATGAGAAGTGTGGCAGAGCAAGATAAGATTAAAGATTTAGTACTTACACAGCGTTTAGAACTCGCTAAAGAAATGATGAGTGAGTGTGGGGTAGAAGCGTGGTTGATCATTTCTAGGGAGTACAATGAAGATCCATTGTTCCATGCTCTAACGCCTTCTCATTACCCAACTGCTAGAAGGATCACGATCCTTCTATTAGCATGTAAAGGCGAAGACTATCATTGTTACAGTCTAAGTATGCCAGATGGTGATTTAGAGAAGTATTATGTAAGAGATTGGGATCGTAATAATGAGACGCAAATGGAAGCTCTAACAAGAGTTCTATATAGAATAGATCCTAAGAATATCGCAATCGATGTTTCTGATAACTTTGCTTATACAGATGGCTTATCAGCAGGCTTATACCGCATGTTGATGAAGGAGTTACCAGAAGATCTAACTAGTCGTTTCGTTAGTGCTGATGATGTAGGTATCAGATTACTAGAAACTAGAACACCATTAGAAAGAGAATTATTCCCAGAGGTCATGGATGTGGCTATGGAGATCATTGATAATACATTCAGTGATGAGAGGATCATTCCTGGTAAGACATCTTGTAGAGATCTCATGGATTATATGGAACAAGAAGTAAAGGATCGTGGTATGGACTATTGGTTCGAACCAACAATCGATCTGCAAAGACATGATGGTATGCATGGAGATGATTGCGTGATCGAACGTGGAGATCTTCTACACTGTGACTTTGGTATTCGTTACATGAATCTTTGCACAGATACACAACGTTTATGTTATGTACTGAAAGAGGATGAGGAAGATATTCCAGAAGAGTTGAAAGTAGCTCTTAAGCGTAATAATCGTTTCCAAGATATCGTGAGAGAGAATATGAAGATCGGTAGAAGTGGGAATGATGTATTCGAGATGAGTATTGCGCAAGGTAAGGAAGAGGGTCTAAGACCTATTCTATATACACATCCATTAGGGTTCCATGGTCATGCAGCTGGACCAACTATCGGATTATTCTCTAATCAAAATAGAATTCCTGTAAAGGGGGATCTATTGATCCATAACTATACAGGATATGCCTTAGAATTAAGTATTGTAGAATACTTAGAAATGTATCAAAGAGATACATATATCTTTACAGAAGAGAGCGTTGTGCTAGTAGATAATGAGGTATCCTTCCTAGCACAAGGTAGAGATACAATGTATGTAGTAGGAAAGGAGAAATAGTATGAAGCCTATCACGTTAGATCTATTTACACAGTATAGCTTCCTATCAAATCTACAATATTCTAGTGTAGATCATAAGATCATATTCACAGAAACTAGATCAGATATGGAGAAAAATGACTATACCCAACGATTACATTGTATCGATATGGATACAAATACAGTAACTCCATTTACAGATTGGAAGAAGAGAACACCTTCTTATATGATGAAGGATGGTACAGTACTAGTAGTCGAACATGATGAGGATGATAAGACAGTACACACATATTTCAAGGTATGTAAGGTATCTGATGGTAGTGAGGTAGCTAGCTTCACGTTGCCTTGTAGTGTAGGTAGTATCCAAGATTTCAATGAGGACTATTATCTAGCTTCTATCACGATCAATCGATCTTATCCTTCCTATCATCACTTATCATTAGAAGAAAGAGAAAGTATTGAGAAAGAGAAGAAAGAGAATGAGGATTATGTGATCTTTGATGAGTATCCATTCTTCTTTAATGGAGCGGGTATTATTAATGGGGATCGTAATACGCTTGTCTTAGTGCATAAGAAGTCATATGAGATCATTGATCTAGTAGCACCTACAGTAGATGTAGAGAGCTTTGATGTAGACGGAGAGGATATTGTATATTCTGGTGTAGACTTCATAGATGTGAAGGGGAAATGGAGCTGGGTATGGAAGGTAAATACTAAGTCACTAGAAACTACAGTTCTATATGATGAAGTCATGCAGATCAATCGTGTGTTCGTGCTAGATCATAAGGTGATCGTGAATGGTACGTTTGCGAAGGATTATGGCGCTATGGAAGCTGGTAAGTTCTATGAGCTAAGAGATAAGCAGATGTATCTAGTGTGTGACAATGAGTATTCTTTATATAACAGTGTAGGTAGTGATTGCCGTTATGGTAGAAATAAGTATTTCTATAAGAAGGAAAACAAGGCTTACTTCATTACAGCTGATCATTCTCGCTCTGTGATCTTAGAGTTTGATGGAGTGAGTCTTATTAAGAGAGTAGAGTTTGAGGGTACTTGTGATGATATGGTAATTACGGATCAGGGCATCTATTCGATCGTGATGAAGGGACAAGCTTTACAAGAGGTGGCGATCGTAGAGGGTGCTAGTGTAGAGGTATTCACTAGTTTCAATACAGCGATCTTAGAGGATAAGTATGTTGCAGTACCACAGAAGGTAACAGTACCAAAGGAAACTCCTATTGATGGATGGGTATTATTACCTAAGGACTATGATCCAAGTAAGAAATATGCGGCTATCTTAGATATCCATGGTGGCCCTAAGACAGCCTATGGAGAGATCTTCTATCATGAGATGCAACATTGGGCATCTCTTGGATATGTAGTAATGTTCTGTAATCCACGTGGTTCTGATGGTAAGGGCAATGAGTTTGCCGATCTTCGTCATAACTTTGGTAAGATCGACTATGAAGATATCATGGACTTTGTCGATGAGGTATTGAAGCAATATCCATGTATCGATGCAGAGCGTCTAGGAGTAACTGGTGGTAGTTATGGAGGCTATATGACGAATTGGATCATTGGTCAAACACAACGCTTCAAAGCAGCTGCTACCCAACGCTCGATCTCTAACTGGATCACGGAAGTATGTGCCAGTGACTATGGTATCGACTTCCCGATCGAACAAGAGTTCGATGATCTATATAACTGTCAAGAAGAGTTATGGGATATGTCCCCATTAAAATATGCCAACAATGCGACTACTCCAACACTATTCATCCACTCTATTGAAGACTATCGCTGTCCTATTCCAGAAGCGATCCAATTATTTACAGTCTTGAAATGTCGTGGTATTGAAACTAAGTTAGTGGCATTTAAGGGTGAGAATCATGAATTATCTAGAAGTGGTAAACCATTACACAGGATCCGTCGTTTACGTGAGATCACACAGTGGATGGATAAGCATTTGAATTAGGAGGTAAGAGAAATGGAATTTGATCTAAATAAGCGTCATTGTTATTACTTTCATAAGACTACACAGATCCCACATGGTTCCTTCAATGAGAAGGCATTAAGTGATTATATCGTGGAGTTTGCCAAGGAACATGGATTACGTTATGTGCAAGATGAAATGTGGAATGTGATCATTTATAAGGATGGTACACAAGGGTTAGAGAATAGTGCTCCATTGATCTTACAAGCTCATATGGATATGGTATGTGAGAAGAATAAAGATTCTGATCATGATTTCAAGAAGGATCCATTAGATCTATATGTAGAAGATGGGATCTTACGTGCAAGAGGTACTACTCTAGGAGCAGATGATTGCACAGGGGTAGCCTATATGTTATCGATCTTAGAGGATAAGAGTTTAAAACATCCTCCATTAGAATGTATCTTTACTACAATGGAAGAAGTAGGACTGATCGGAGCTATGAAGCTAGATCCAAGCTTGATCCATTCGCATCGTATGATCTCCTTAGATGGTGGGGGAGAGATTAGTACTCCTATTTCTACAGCAGGTGGATGTCGTTGTGATATCAGTAAGGAATTAACTTGGGAAGAGAATAGTGATCCTTGTTATTCCCTAGCGATTCGTGGATTACTAGGAGGACACTCTGGAGGAGAGATCCATAAGGAGAAAGGAAATGCGAATCAATTAGCGATCCGTATTCTAAAGGAAATGATGCTCTCTGGTGTAGAAGCACAGCTAGTAAGCTATAGTGGGGGTTTGAAAGAAAATGCGATCCCTCGTGAAGCAGACATCATCTTCTCATCTCCTACTTCTAAAGAAGAATTAGAGAAAGCATTACAAGTAGCACAAGCTGCTATCAAGGTAGAATTAGAGTTCAGTGATAATGGTTTCCATGTACTATTTGATGCATGTGATATGGCTAAGAAGAAGGTATGTAAGTGTGTTAGCGATGATATCATCGACTATGCTTATCTAATGCCTAATGGCTTCCAACATCGTTCTATGGCGATCGAGGGTCTTACATTAACATCATTGAATCTAGGTGTTGTAGAGTGGTGTGAAGAGAAAGTGATCTTCCATGTATCGATCCGTAGTGCGATCGAGAGTGGTATTGATAACTTAGTAAAGATCTTATCTGTACTGGCATCACGTTTACAATTTACAGTAACAACATCTTCTCGTTATCCAGCATGGAACTATAATCCAGTATCTGCTATGCGTGATACCTATGCTAAGGTAATTAGAGAAATGTTTGATAAGGATATCGTATTAACAGCTGCTCATGGTGGTACAGAATGTGGTGTCTTTGTTGGTTTCGTGAATGATATGGATATTATTTCAGTAGGACCAAATAGTAAGTATATCCATACACCAGATGAGGAATTAGATCTAGAGTCATTTGATAGAACTTATGAGATCTTATGCAATATCATAGCACACTGTGAATAAGGAGGAGACAGATATGGCTAAAGGGTTAGTAGTAATTATTAGTGGAGCAAGTTCAGTAGGAAAGGGTGCGATCAGAGATGCTTTATTAGCAGATGCAGATCTTAGTTTATTTAAGTCTGTGTCTATGACAACACGTCCTGCGAAAGAGGGAGAAGTAGATGGTAGAGATTATTACTTCGTAACTCATAAGGAATTTGCTGATGCTGTTAAGAATAAGGCTTTATTAGAATATACTGAGTTCAATGGATATTACTATGGTATTCCTAAGAATCAAGTAGAGTTCTTAGTCAATATGGGTAAGAATGTATTGATCGAAGTAGAGGCACAGGGTGTAGGGCCTATTAAGTTAAATATGCCTGAATCATTAGCATTCTTCATTATGCCAGAGAGCTTTGAAGAACTTCAAAAGCAGATCATGGAGCGTTATAAAGATGATGAAGCATCTGCTCATAGACGTATTAATAAGGCTAAGATGGATATGGAGATCGCTCCATTATTCCGTAATACGATCTCTAATGCTAATACAGAAGAAGCAGTTAAACAGATCAAAGAAGTGATCTTGAAAGAGTTGGCGAAGAATAATGAATAATGTACGAAGAGAGAAATATGCTCGAGTATTACTAGAAGTAGGAGTTAATCTACAGAAAGGGCAGATCCTACTTCTTCAAACTTCTACAGAAGCATTAGAATTAGCAAGAGAGATCACTAAGCAAGCATTCCAAATGGGTGCTAAGGATGTGATCGTGCATATCGATGATCCACAGATCGAACATCTACGTGCCTTGTATTGTGATGTCGAGACACTAAGAGAAGTACCTGAGTGGAAGAAAGAGAGTTTAGATTACTATCTACGTCAGGATTGTGTGCAAATGGGTGTGAGAGCAAGTCATCCTACTTTAAACAATGATGTACCTACAGAGAAGTTATTAGCTCAAAACTATAGTAATAACGAAGTCAGAAATGTAGTTCGTAAACATATCCATGCTGGTACATTGAAATGGACTGGTACAGTACATCCTAGTCTTGATTGGGCTAAGGCACTATATCCTGAATTAAGTGATGAGGATGCTTACTTGAAACTAGATGATGAGCTATGTGCTATGATGCGTGTGGATGATGAGTCTGATCCAGTAGAGAACTGGAAAGAGCATTGTGCGAATATGGCTAAGGTATCTTCTAAACTCAATGAATATAACTTTAAGTCATTGCATATCACATCTGAACTAGGGACAGATATTACGATGGATCTAGTAAAGGATCATATCTGGACGAGTGCAGCAGATATGGGGTCTAGTAAGGTAAATGAACCATATGTAGCTAATATGCCAACAGAAGAGATCTTTACAGATCCAGATTATCGTAGTGTCAATGGTATCGCATATGCTTCCTTCCCATTAATGATGTCTGGTAAATTAGTAACAGACTTCTCTATCACATTCAAAGATGGTATGGCAGTAGATTGCAATGCTTCTAATAACGTAGAATGTTTACGAGATGCTTTATTTAGAGAAGATAGTACACGTCGTTTAGGTGAAGTAGCACTTGTTTCTAAGAAGTCTCCGATCAAGCAAATGGGACATGTGTTCTATAATGGATTGATCGATGAAAATGCTGCTTGTCACTTAGCATTTGGTACTAGTTTCCCTAGTAATATCAAGGGTGGGGCTAGTATGAGTAAGGAAGAATTATTAGCTCATGGTGTGAATGTAGCACCAAGTCATCATGACTTCATGGTCGGTACTCTAGAAACTAAGATCGTAGGTACTACTTATGATGGGGAAGAGATCGTGATCATGGAACATGGTGATTTCGTAATATAGGAGGTGTAAGTATGGGTGTTTCAAATGAAGCTTTCTTAATGAATATCCCAAGTACTGAAGAATTAAAGAAAAAGATCCTTCCCTATCGTCAAAGAGAAGAGATCTTAGATACATGGTTAGTCAAGAGACTAGATACAGTCTTACCAAGAGTGATGAAGCGTAGTGGTGTGGATTGTTGGGTAGTGGCTTGTAATGAGTACAATGAGGATCCAGTGTTAGCATCACTGACTCCTTGTGCTATGATGACTGCTAGAAGATTAACGATCCTACTATTCCATTTGACTAAAGAGGGTACAGTGAAGCGTTATGCTCTAACTCGTCCAAATGTAGGTCTAGATGATTTCTATGAATCAGTTTGGACTAATCCAAAGGGAGCTAATTGGCAAGATAAGGGCGAATTGATGTCTTTTGGAAAAGAGCAAGAGAATAAGGCTCCTTGTGAAACACAAATGGAATGTCTACATAGAATGTTGAAGCAATGTGATCCTGAAAAGATCGGATTAAATATTTCTTCTACATTTGCCTTTGCGGATGGTCTATCCCATAGTTTGTACACAGAGATCATGGCTGCTTTAGATGAAGAACAGAAAGCTAAGATCGTAAGCGCTGAGAATGTGTGTGTAGGTTGGTTAGAAACACGTATTCAAGAAGAGATGGATGCATATACAGGTATCATGCAGATCGCGCATACATTGATCGCAGAGGCGTTCTCTAGTAAAGTAGTAATCCCAGGGGTAACTACCAATGATGATGTGAAGTACTATATGTTACAAAGAGTATTAGAACTAGGGTTAGAACCATGGTTCGACTTC